>JBFYWB010000111.1:0-64122 GCA_041299015.1 Deltaproteobacteria bacterium | reverse complement strand
ATGCTTGGTGATCGCCGCCGTCAACGTCGTCTTGCCGTGATCAATGTGACCGATCGTGCCCACATTCACATGCGGCTTGGTGCGCTCAAACTTCTGCTTCGCCATCTCTTGGTCCTCCCCTGATTTTGGTATTCAAAACACTCTGGATTGGCAAAATAGTCCCATCTTGGTCAGCGAAGGCAATCCTTAAAGGACTCTTACACCCTGAAACCTAAAATAAGAATGGTATGGAGCCCACGACCGGAATCGAACCGGTGAACCTCTTCCTTACCAAGGAAGCGCTCTACCTACTGAGCTACGTGGGCTCGAAGGGCGCGCCGCGACATGCTTCGCTGTCGGCGGTTCTCTCGGATTGCCGGCTTGTCGGGGTGGAGCGGGCGACGAGATTCGAACTCGCGACATTCAGCTTGGAAGGCTGAAGCTCTACCAACTGAGCTACGCCCGCCCGATAATCCAATCACCGTTAGGTCCATATCGCCCCAACGCACAACGGAAATGGTGACTTACTTAGCCTCCAAAAAGGCTTGCGCGTGAAACCGATGCGGGAAGCCGTGTAGTTTGTTAACGACTTCGATTGCGGAATCGAAATCTCCTACATCCAACTTGCATTAAGGTTGGTGGTGGGGGGAGGATTCGAACCTCCGAAGGCTTCGCCGACAGATTTACAGTCTGTTCCCTTTGGCCGCTCGGGAACCCCACCTCGATCATGACTGGAGCCAGAGACAGGAGTCGAACCCGCGACCCGCTGATTACAAATCAGCTGCTCTACCGACTGAGCTACTCTGGCTCGGCAATCAACAACAGCGATATAGCAATGTCAAGTCGTCAAACATACAAGAGAGGCTACTGACACGAGCCCAGAATTAAAATAACTTCCTTTCCTAAACGTTTTCTTTTTAAATATCAACAATAATTTTTGATTTTATGGCACTTCATACGCCAAATTAAGCGAGATGAATTCCTTTTTTGAATTAATATATTGAAATTAAATCAAAAGCCGCTTTCTGCAACGATATTTTGTTGCCGGACTTGAAAAATGCCTCTCGCCCACAAGGACGGAGCCAGAAGGCCGATCGTTTTTAGCCCTCGATAAAACTTTTTTGTATAATTTAGGCTCAAATCTATGTCAACAAAAAAATGACCTGACGCGTTAACGTTTGGAAAGTCAACCGGCACCGTCCCTGCCGGCGCAGAAGGCATCGAGCGAGCGGTAAAAAGGTATTTGATCACTCAAACTTGTATGGTATACTTATCACATGGACATCTGGACTAATGCGCGTCACGGATCGTTCCAGCGACGCGCATTCTTTTAATTTCACTGGTTTTCAAACCATACCATTTTCGGACTCCAAAAGACTTCGGGCTATGAAATCAAAATCAGTTCAGTTGCACCTCGTCGTTGCCGTCCTGTTCTTATTATCGATCCTTACCAGTTGTGCCTCGTCTCGCTCGGATACGCGTTCCGGTCCCTCCAACGGTCAATCAGATCCGGTCCAGCAGCAGGCGGACGGCGGGGCGGCCGCTAAACGCCCCGGCTTCTTCTCGAAATCCGATACCGGTGTAGCGGCACCTTCAAGCAATCAGAACGAAAAGACCGCGGCTGCGGCACTCGAAGAATTGACCGACAAAGAAACGGCCGTCGAGGAATCGGACAATCCGGGCACGCCGGATTTGTCGGCACCCGAGAAATCGGTGCAGAAGGTATTGGACGAAGCCCTCAGCTATTGCGACGTGTCGCAGGAGTTCTGGCAAAAAGGTGAATTGGATAACGCCCTTGAAGTTTTGGATCAAGCCTATGCCTTGATTCTCGATGTGGACACGTCCGACCGCCCGAAGCTCGTCCAACAAAAAGAGGACCTGCGATTTTTGATATCCAAGCGGATTCTCGAAATCTATGCGTCCCGCAACATTGTCGTCAGCGGAAATCACAATGCGATCCCGATAGAGATCAACCGCCATGTCCAGGCGGAAATACTCAGTTTTACCACCGGGTCTGAACGCAACTTTTTCATCGAATCTTACCGGCGTTCCGGCCGGTATCGGCCCAAGATCGTTGCCTCCCTGCACGAGGCCGGCCTGCCCGTCGAGCTTTCCTGGCTGCCGCTTATCGAAAGCGGGTTCAAGGTCAATGCCTTGTCAAAAGCCCGGGCTCTCGGTCTGTGGCAGTTCATTCCATCGACCGGTTATAAATTCGGACTCAGCCGGGACAAATACATCGACGAGCGCCTGGACCCCGACAAGGCAACCGTCGGGGCGATCGCTTACCTTAAGGAACTGCACCAGATCTTCGGTGACTGGACCACCGTATTGGCCGCCTACAACTGCGGCGAAAATCGGGTGCTGCGCGTCATCAGGGAGCAGAATGTCAACTATCTCGACAACTTCTGGGACCTTTACGAACGCCTGCCACGCGAAACGGCCCGTTACGTGCCGCGGTTTCTCGCGACCCTTTACATCATCGAGAACAGTGACCGCTACGGGTTGAACGATGTTCAACTCGACTCCCCTGTAGAATACGAGGAGATTGAAATCACCAAACAGGTCCATCTGAGACACGTCGCTCTCGGCATCGGCGTTACGGAAGACCTGATGTCGGCCCTCAATCCTGAGCTGCGCTATAAAATCGTGCCGCCGGACAAGTACCTTCTCAAGGTGCCGGCCGGAACCGCCGAGGCGCTGACGGCTAAATTGGACAGCCTACCCGAATCCACTCCGCCGAGCCCCCGCACAGTCGTCTATCATCGCGTGCTTCGCGGAGAAACGCTGTCGTCCATTGCCGGGAAATACCGCGTCCCAGTGAACACCATCATGCAGACCAATAATCTGCGGCACTCGCATTATATTGTCGCCGGTCGTCTGCTGAAAATCCCCACGACTGGGCGCCGTCAACAGGAAGCCTTTACTTCAACCACCAAGGTGCTGGTGGCGGAAACCCACAAGGTGGCCCTCGGCGACAACCTGTGGAATATCGCCAAACGCTACGGGACAACCACCACAAAAATTCAGGAAATCAATCACCTTAACTCCGCCACACTCTATATCGGTCAGGTTCTCAAACTCCCCGGCAACGAACAGAGCCGCCCGACGAAACCGTCGGCTGGCCAAAGTTATCGTGTTTACAGCGTCCGGCACGGAGACAGCGCTTTTGCCATCGCACAGCAGCACAATATGAACCTGAACCGGCTGCTGGATATCAATCAACTCTCCAGCACCAGCAAAATTTTCCCGGGCCAGCAACTCTACATCGATTAAGGCCGGAAGTCAGGCGACACTCCGTTGCCTCTTTTTTTCTTCCGCATGGGTTACGTCGAACTGGCGCGCAGAAATGCGCCGTGCAACCATAAAACTCAAAGCCGCCAGTATCCGATATGTTTATTTTCGGCCTCACCCGCACTGAATCCGCCTTTGACGTCCAAAATCAACGGGGTCTTTTCGTTGCAAAGAGCCACAATTTTTTGCAATCCCATTTTTCGGTATGCCGCGTGAATAACCGCGATGATCACCGCGTCGACCCCGTTGATGTTATCCAGCTGCTGTAAATCGAGTCCGTAATAGCGTCGCGCCTCTTGGGGGTCCGCGAGCGGGTCGTGAACGATAACCCGGACACCGTAATCGGCGAGCTCGGCAATGATGTCGACCACTCTGGTGTTCCGGAGATCGGGGACATCCTCCTTGAAGGTCAGACCGAGTATGGCGATAGCAGCCCCCTGGACCGGTTTGCCGGCCGAAATAAGCATTTTCACCGCTTTCTCCGCCACGTATTTGCCCATCCCGTCGTTGATTCTGCGGCCGGCCAGGATCATTTCGGGGTGATACCCCAAGGATTCGGCTTTTACCGTCAGGTAATAGGGGTCGACCCCGATACAATGCCCCCCGACCAGGCCGGGACGAAAGGGCAGAAAGTTCCACTTGGTGCCCGCCGCCTCGAGAACCTCGGTGGTATCAATGCCGATTTTATCGAAAATCATCGACAATTCATTCATCAACGCGATATTCAGGTCGCGCTGAGTATTTTCGATGACCTTGGCGGCCTCGGCGACTTTTATTGAAGAGGCTCGGTGAATGCCGGCCGGAACGATGCGGCCGTACACCCTGGAGAGAAGATCGGTGGCCTGTTCGTCCGAGCCCGCAACGATTTTGACGATCTTGTCGATGGTATGCACCCGATCGCCCGGATTGATACGTTCCGGAGAATAGCCTACTGAAAAATCTCTGCCGTAGCTGTACCCCGAGCGCTCTGCGATGATCGGAACACACACCTCTTCGGTGACGCCGGGATAAACCGTCGATTCGAACACCACACAGGTGCCTCTGGCCAGGTGCTCGCCGACAATTGTCGCGGCGCCGCGCAGCGGACCCAGATCCGGTATTCTGTAACGATCGATGGGGGTTGGAACCGCCACGATGATCAATCTGCACTGCGAGAGTTTCTCGGGGTCGACGGTAAAATCGATCCGCGTCATTTTGAGCTCCGCCGTGGGAACTTCGAGCGTCCGGTCCCGCGCGGCGGCCAGTTCATTGATCCGCTCGGTTTTCACATCATAGCCGACGACATCGAAGTGTCTGGACAAATGGACCGCCAGGGGCAGACCGACATAACCGAGTCCGACCACGGCGATTTTCTCGCGCCGGGAAACCAACTCGTCAAAATTCAGCATGGTTCTGAACTCTCCTCTGTTTCGATGCGCTGCGTTAGTCTTTTGTCAGCTCATGCAGGCTTTTGATTTCAATTTCGCTGAGGTGCCGCCAGCGGCCTTTCTCCAGTCGACCCAAGCGGATGGAGGCCACCCGAATGCGCTTGAGTTTGACGACCCGGTTGCCCACCTTGCTGACCATTCGGCGAATCTGCCGGTTTCGGCCTTCCTTCAGGACGATCCTGAAGCGCCGATCGGAGAGCCTCCGCACGTCGGCCGGCCGGGTGCGGGTTCCCATCAAGGGCAGTCCGGCGGCCAATCTGTGAAGGGCTTGGATCGCCATCGGCTTGGCGACGGTCACCTCGTACTCCTTTTCATGGTCGAAGGACGGGTGGCTCAGGCGGTGGTGGAGTCGGCCATCATTGGTCAGCAGAATCAGGCCGGAGGAATCCTTGTCCAGTCGCCCTACCGGGTAAACGCGCTGCGCGACGGCGACCAGGTCGACAACGGTTTTCTCCCCGGGGTGGTCGCAACTGGTCACATAGCCCTCCGGTTTGTTCAAGGCGATATAAACGGCTTGCGGCTGACACGAAATCTCAAAGCCGTCCACGGCGATCCGGTCCGCGTCCGGCGCGACCTTGCTGCCCAGCTGGGTGACCGTCTCACCATTGACGCTCACGCGCCCCTGGCGAATCAACTCTTCTCCCCGACGGCGGGAACAGAAACCGGCAGTCGAAAGGAACTTCTGCAAGCGGATAAGGGGCATTGTCGGTCAGAAAGCGTGGTCGCACGGTGATGATGCCGGGAGCCGTTCCGGGAGCGCCGGCGGGTCAGCTCCTGTAATCGGCATTGATTTTGACATAATCGATCGAGAAGTCACAGGTCAGGACCGATGCATTTCCATTGGCCATTTTCAGGTCGATCGTTATCGCGAACTCCGGTTTTTTGAGAACGCTCGTTGCCAAGGCTTCGACCGCTTTCCCCCGGCCGACCCCGTCTTTTACCATCAGTACGGTGTCAAAATAGATGTCGACCCGATCCGGATCAAGCGGAACACCCGCCCGTCCGACCGCCGCCAGTATTCTTCCCCAGTTGGCGTCCTGGCCGAAAAGCGCGGTTTTCACCAAACTGGAATTGGCCACCGTGTCGGCCACGTTGCGGGCCTCCGGGTCGGAGGGCGCCCCGCGCACATGGACCTCGACCAGCTTGGTGGCACCCTCACCGTCCTTGACGCAGAGGCGTGCCAGCTGCAGCAGGGCATCGTCCAGCACGCCCTGGACCACCTGCCGCGCTTCGGGCGTCTCGGCCGTTACACCGGAGAGCCCGTTGGCCAGGAACAGCACGGTATCGTTGGTGCTCGTGTCACCGTCCACGGTGATACGGTTGAAGGACCGATCGACGGCGGTCTTGAGCATCGTCTGCATGACCGTCGCCGGCAGATCGATATCGCTGAGGACAAAGCAGAGCATGGTCGCCATGTCAGGCCGGATCATGCCGGCGCCCTTGGCGGCGGCCGCAAGGCGAAAGTCTTTTCCGTCGAGCCGAGCTTTCACGGCAACCAGCTTGGGCACCGTGTCGGTGGTCATGATCGCCTCGGCAAGATCGGAGAGCCCCTCGGGCTTCAGAGAGTCAAGGAGCGCCGGCACGGCCGTCTTGATTTTCTGGATCGGTAGTTGTTCGCCGATCACACCGGTGGAGGCAACCAGCACCTGCTCATCGGAGAGGCCGAGTCCGTCGGCGACAGCTTTGGCCATGGCCAAGGCGCTCTGCAGCCCCCGCTCGCCGGTGCAGCAGTTGGCATTGCCGCTGTTGACGACGATGGCGCGGCCTTTGCCGGTCGCGATTCTCTTGCGGTCCAGGATAACCGGTGCTGCTTGAACCCGGTTGCACGTGAAAACACCGGCTGCGGCTGCCGGAACAATCGAAAAAATCAGCCCCAGGTCCTTCCCGCCGTTTTTTTTGAGTCCGGCAGCCACACCGGCCGCCAGGAATCCGTCGATGATAAACATCCCTTGCATGTCACTGTCACCTACCCGATCGGACATCTCCGACAGCTGCGAATCGGGAAATAACTGAAAAGCCCACAGCCTTCGGCGCCGTCAAAACTTTACCGCGAACCCGCCGCGAAGTTGAATTCTCGTGATTACGGTAGCTTAAAAATAACCGATTTTTTTCTGCACCACAACGAAAAAAACACCCTTCTTCCGGCGGGAACGTTAGGCAATAGTTCTTGAGGAACGGGTCGTTGTGTGCTAAGCGCGCAAGTTTCGACGGCACGGCTTTGCGGGTCAGCCGTCCGGATTGACAGCCGCTCAGGATTCCCATACGATTCGCCCGAAGCCGCTTTCTCGTTTGGCGCAAAGGAGACCGAAGATGAAACCGTTATCCGTTTTCTGCCGAAAGTGTGGACATCGCCTTGAACTGCAGAAATCATGAAAAAGAGTTCACCTGTATTGCAGGTCGTGCAATACCACCCACCGGATCCAGACCTATTCAGAGGCCCTGGATGAATTTTTTGACGACGCCCTGGCCGACATAAGGTGCGACAGGTTGTGAGTTTTGATCGTTGCTTCCGGTGACCGCCATGCAGCTTAGCAATTTCAAGATGACCATTGAATACGACGGGGGCGACTTCCACGGTTGGCAGCGGCAAAAAGGGTGTAGGACCGTTCAGGAGGAAATCGAAATTGCCCTTAATACCGTGATTCGACAGAAAATCGCGCTTATCGGCTCCGGACGGACCGACGCGGGGGTTCACGCCTTAGGTCAAGTGGCCAGTTTTAAATGCCACACGCGTTTGGATCCCGGAACCATCCAGAAAGCCCTCAACAGTCTTCTGCCGGATGCCATCGTCATTCGCGACTGCCTCCGGGCCGAACCGACGTTTCACGCCCGCTTCGATGCCAGGCGTAAAACCTATCGCTACCGCATCTTGAACCATCCCCTGAGGGTGGCCGTCGGACGCCAGTACGCCTGGCACCTGCGCCGTCCACTCGATCTCGACGCCATGCGCAGGGCCGCCGCCATTCTGGTCGGCCGTCACGACTTCACGGCGTTCGAGGGCGCCGGCAGCCCGCGGTCACACGCGGTTCGCCAGGTCTTCAGGGCCTTTTTTAGCAGGGAGGAGAGGGCCGAATTCTTGGCGTTCGACATCGAAGCGGACGGTTTCTTACGTTTTATGGTGCGAAATATCGTCGGAACCCTGGTGTCGGTCGGCAGCGGTAAGTTCGGTACGGCGAATTTCGGCGAGATCTTGCTGTCAAAAGAGCGTAAACGTGCCGGTGCCACGGCGCCCCCGCACGGATTGTTCCTGATGGGTGTCGGCTATGAATGATGAGGCTGGGGGTTGCGCACAGGGGGCATTGGCGCACCCTGCAGTCGTCGTCCGGCGTTGGGCGGCCTCCGCAAAACGGCCTCGGCTGCGCCCCTCGAAAAGCTGCCGGCTTCGGCCCGGTTTCTGTTCACGCGCGCAGCGGCTTTAAAATTATGCGGATTGAAACGCTTCCGAAAGCCGCCGCGTCCGGATGAACTCTCGGCTTGATCTGAAGGCTTTCTTATCAGGCGTCCGAGACGGGTTCTTCCGACTGCCGGTGGCTGCGCTTGATCCCCTGGACCTTCCGATTGTAGAATGAGATCACTTCCCTTCTGCCCAGCATCCCGATCAATTTACCGTGGTCATCGTCCGCCACCACCGGCAGGCTGTCGATATTCTTGATGGTGAACTTCTGCAGCACGGAGTTCAGGTCTTCCGCTGGGGTGGCGAAGATGATGTCGGAGCTGCCGATGTCCTTCATAACCACCAATTCCTCGATCTCCTGGGAAAACAGGACTCCTCGGACATCATTGATCGAAAAAATACTCACCAGGCGCTGGTTTTGGTCCATGACCGGAAAATAATGCTGCTCGGTCCTGGAAAAGTAATTTTTAAAATCCGCAAAGGTCATGTCCTGCGGGATCAGTTGGACTTTTTTAACGTGATCCATCAAATCGCCCACGCGGATCGCCTGGAGAAGGTCGACGAAGAACTCTCCGGCGTGGGCCGGTGAATCGACCCTGCTTTTGACCTGGCGGTGAAATATGGTCCATCGGCGTGCGACGAGGTAGGTGACCGAACAGACGGCCAAGCTCGGCAGCAGCAAGTGGTAGGAATTTGTCATCTCACTGACGAAGATGATCGTGGAAATCGGCGTATTGGAGACGGCCGTAAAAAAACCGGCCATGCCGACGACCACGAAGGCGCCCGGCTCGGTCACCACCGTCGGCATGAAATGGTGGAAAGTTTTTCCGATGACACCGCCCATAGCCCCGCCAATCACGATCGAGGGGCCGAAAACCCCGCCGCTGCCGCCTGAGCCGATCGAAAAGGAAGTCGTCAGCACTTTTCCGATCGCCAGGCTCAGTAGAAATGGGAGGGTCAATTGATTCTCGAGCGCCTGTTGAGCAAAACCATAGCCGAAGGCCAGGGTCTGCGGCAGGAAGAAACCGATGATTCCGGTCAACAGACCGCCAAGGGCTGGTTTGAGGTAACTGGGAATATTTATTTTCCTGAACAGCGCGATGGTGCCGTAAAAGGCCTTGACGTAAAATACCCCTAAGCCGGCCAGCACGAAGGCCAGCACGGAAAAAGTGAAGGCCAATCTGAGTTAAATAATGGAATACGATCGAACCTAAACCGGCGCAGATGCCTATCAGAACAAAATAGACGGTCCATTTACCGGCACCGGCAAAATTGAACGATCGCCCTTTTCTGATCAATGTGCTAACGCGAGGTACCGATCCTCTAAACAGGGTCATGGGGTGTCCCGACAACACCTTTCATGCGCTCAAATCCGTAACACCCTTCAGGATGATGTCAAACAACTCGGTGACATCCTCCTCCTCGATACACGAAAAAGCGACGCGCAGGTTTTTGTCGCCAATGGCGATCAGTCCGACGCCGTAAGTGTTCAGCAGGTGCCGGCGCAGTTTTTCGGCATCGACGGTTTTTAACTTCAGGCACATGAAGTAGCCCGAATTAAAAGGATAGACATCCCAGGCATCGCCGAACTTCGGGTCCGCCAGAACGGCTTTGACCCGCAAGGCCCGCCGTTTTAAAATATCGAACTTAGCGGCTTTTTCGGCCGCAAATCTTTCGCTCAGCATCGATTTGAGGACGATCGACTGGCTGAGGTGGGCGGCGTTTGAGATGGTTCCGCGCACGCACCCGGCCGTCTTGCGCTCCAGCGCATCGTAAACCGGCGCCGGATCGCCCTCGACGAGTCCGCCGTAGGTCACGAAACCGACCCGCAAACCCCATACGAAATTCTCCTTGGTACACCCATCCAGCTTGACGGCCAAAAGCCGCGGATGCCGGCCGCACAGCATCGAAAAAAGGGACTCCTTGAGCGCGTCTTCTTCGTAAAAAAGGCCGAAGTAGGAGTCGTCCGTCACGGCGATCACATTGCACCCCGCTTCGGCCGTTTCCAGAAGTATGCGGGCGATGGCCTCGCCTTCGCGCCGACTGACGGTATATCCGGACGGATTGTGCGGAAAATTCAACATGACGATGATTTTGCCGCGCCGTCGGGCTTCGGTTTTGATCCGGTCCGCGAAAGCCTGGAGATGAAACCCTCCGTCATCGGCGAAAACCGGATAGTGCAGCACCGCGGCACCTTTCCGAACCTGGAAAATCATGTTGTAGTTTCCCCACATCGGCTCCGGCAAAAAGATCACATCTCCCGAATCGACCCAGAGATCGGCAAAAACGCTGATCCCGTGAGTGATGCCGCAGGTAACCACCGGAAGGCTGATCCGCCGCCCCTGCAGGGAGGGATTTTTTTCAAACAGTTTCGACTGCCACAGCCGCCGCAGATCGAGCAGACCGAAGGATGGCGCATAAGTAAGGGCTTCACTGGGACGCAGGCCGTTGATCATTTGCATGACCGAATCCAGACGCATCGTCTCGCCTTTTTCCATGGCAATGCCGGCCGTGGCATTGAACCGGTAGGCCTTTTCTTTGGCCTCCGCACTTTGGGCCAGAATCCCCTTGGGAAAGAAAAGATGTCGGCCGATTTTGGACATCATCGCCGTCAGGTGGGCGTTGCCGTCGTCGATGTGTCGGTTAAGTTCTTCCGCGATGGGATTCATCATCTCATAACCTCCGTTCACGCGTTACCGCGTGGCAATGACGTAACGAAGCAACCCGTACGCCGATAGTGTTCATCAATCCTCCGCCGTTTCTGGAATATGCGGGGGCGGAATTATTCGAGAGGCGCCATTCAAAGGTCTTAGCGCTCATTTTGGGGCCGTTTTTACTGTCTAACAGTGAAAAATGTCAAGAAAAAAGGGGTTCCGGCAGCAGGGTGGTTGTCCGACTCAGGACGGCGCCGCGGTTGGATAAATTTTACCCACAGTCAGCACCGAACATCTGATTTTCGGGTCTTTGGGCCTTGCGGTGTCGCCGGTGAGCAAGGCACTAAAAAAACCCCGCTCTGTCGATGAGCGGGGTTTGCCTCGGGATCGGAAACTTATTTTTTCTTGTTCTGACGCTTGGAGGCCTTGAGCGGATTGATTTTGGCACTCACCTGCACCGTGGTTGAACTGACGTGCGTGGCCAGGTTGCAGTTACCGATTTTCCATTTAATGGACGGATCGGGACAGGCCGCACAATACCAGTTGGACTGCACTTCCACCTTGCGGGTGCAGCCGCTGCATTGTTCCACGATCTCATGGCAAAACCCGCCGTTGTACGAACAGCCCTTTGCGGTCATGAAAGGGCACTCCCTGCCTTCTCGAACGGTTGTACAAATCATTGGAATCACCCCCTATTAAGATATTAAAAGATGTCGTGAATACCACCAATAAAATGGACAGAAGGATGCCCTCCTGCCCAAATAAATAATCTATTATAAAAAGAGATTGATAATACAGATCAACCATATGCCTGTCAATACTTTTTTGTAACAATGAATAAGGTTGCGGTGGTGGCGAAACCGACCCATAGCGTCGCAATTTTCAAAGGGTTGACAGGTTACCGACGATCATCTATACGAGGTCCCTTCGATCCGCAGTCCCTTCAACACTCAGCCAGAATCATTTCCAAAACGCGTTTGGCTTTTCACCGAGAAAAAGATATGATGTCGGGCTGAGAATATCAATGTTGCGAGGCAACGAAATGGAAGAATACGACATCATCGAGACCACCATTCCCACTCTGGGACCCGCGAAAATACCATCACCGGTTATCCCGCCGTTCGACAATTCGCACTGCAACAGTTTTGTCACAGATTCCGACCGGGTGGCCCTGGACGTGGACATCGACAAAATAAAGCAGCTGATTGAAGCCGGAATCGACCCGCCCTCTTTCGAACTGGCCGGCCCGCGTGAAAAAATCTATTTCGATCCCAGCAAGCTCAAGTGCGCGATGGTGACCTGTGGCGGTCTCTGCCCGGGCCTTAATGACATCATCCGATCGATCGTCCTGCAACTCTACTATGGATACGGAGTGCGCAACATTATCGGAATTCGTTACGGTCTCCAGGGGTTCATCCCGAATTACGGGCACGACGTCATCGCCCTGAACCCTGAAGTTGTTGCCAACCTTTTGGATACCGGCGGTTCGATCCTTGGCTCATCCCGGGGACCGCAGTCGATCGATGAAATCGTGGACAGCCTGGAGCGAATGAACATCGGCATTCTGTTTATGATCGGCGGCGACGGCACTCTGAGGGCCGCCTCGGCTCTGTCCGACGCGATCAGGGAGCGCAGCCTGAAAATCAGCGTGATCGGCATCCCCAAGACCATCGACAACGACATTATCATGGTGTCGCGTTCGTTTGGCTTCGACACGGCCGTGGATGTTGCCACCCGGGCGATTCAGGGGGCCCACAACGAAGCCAAGGGCTATCCGAACGGAATAGGGATGATCAAGCTGATGGGCCGCCATTCCGGATTCATCGCGGCAACGGCCGCTGTTGCTCAACAGGATGTCAATTTTGTCCTGATCCCGGAAATCGAGGTCGACCTGGACGGTGAGAACGGCTTTCTGCGAAACCTCGAAAAACGATTGTTGCTCAGAAACCATGCCGTCGTCGTGGTGGCCGAGGGTTTCGGCCAAAAGTTGTTCGAGGGGTCCGATGAAGAACGGGATGCCTCTGGAAACGTAAAATTAAAGGACATCGGAATTTTCCTGCGCAACCGGATCACGGCATATTTCGCATCCCGCGGAATCGAGATTTCACTGAAGTACATCGACCCCAGTTATATGATCCGAAGCCTGCCGGCCAACGCCAACGACAGCGTCTTCTGCGGTTTTTTGGGACGCGATGCCGTTCATGCCGGCATGGCTGGGAAAACCAGAATGCTCATCAGCCACTGGAACAATTTCTTTGTACACGTGCCGATGAGTCTCTCGGCCGGCAAGCGCAAACACGTCACCTCCTGCGGCAAGCTGTGGCGCACGGTGCTGGAAGCCACCGGACAGGGATCGCTGCGCAACGGTCACTGACAAACGAACCGCGCCCGAACCTTACTTAAGCTCCACGAAACCGTTTCCCTCGATTCTGAGCATGCTCAGCTCCTTCAACGCCTCACGCTGCCCGTCGAATGAGGTCAAACCGGTAACGCCGGGGAAGTCTCTCAAATTTAAAAGTTTCTCTTTGATAGCCGTCCTTGATTGAACGTCGGGATGTTGACAAATCTGAAAGAGCATCATGGCGGTATCATAAGTCGTGGCCTCGATAAGGCCCGGCGCCTCACCGTAGGTGTCCTCAAAAAGCGCAACGAATTGCCTGACCCGCCCGTGATGGCTGTCGGGGAAAAAGCCGTCAGGCATAATGGCCCCCTGAACGTAATCCTTCGCCATTTCGATCATTTTAGGCGAATGCCATAGGTTTGTCCCCAATAGGTACACGTTTTCGATATCATAATAAGCCAGCTGAGGAACGATCAGTCCGGCCTTGGCCGGGGCATCGGGGATGAAGATGGCGTCGAAATCGACGATCGCATCGGGCTTCTTATCCTCCCTTCGGCCTCTGTCGCCGCGACTTTTTTCCTGTTCCCCGGTGGTATCGATTTCGGATTCCTGCGGGGGCCGAATGATGTCTTTTAAATCCCAAGGGGGCTCGTGGTATTGACCGACGAGCTTTTTGATCGGTTCCGCAAAATCGGTCTGGGTCGGAGCGTAGGACTCGACACCGACAACGCGGCCGCCGTGCTGAATGACCTCATCCCAGAAAAGATTCATGAACGTGGCGCCGTATTTTTCATCGGGGTAGAGGATGACGAAGTGACGAGCCCCGAGCACGTCTACGGCATAGCCGACAATTCGTTTAACCTGCATTTCAGGCGTCAGAAAATTACGAAAAACCCAGTCCCCGATCTCCGTAATCTTTTCCTTCTGGGTGAAGGTAACGATGGGAATGCCGTTTTTCTGGGCGATCTCGGCCGCATACTCGGCATCGACGAGCGGTCCGATAATTGCGGCAACCCTCGCCTGGACGAGTTCCTCGATCGCCGCGGTCAGCATTGCGGGATCGGAGCCGCTGTCCTTTACAATCAGCTGCACGGGCTGGTCACCGATGGCCTGCTGGTTAAACCGGGCCAGGGCTATTTCGACACCTTTGAGGGCCTTGTCGCCATAAACGTGATAGCGACCGCTGAGCGGCAGCAAACACCCGATGGTGGTTCGGTTGTAAACGGTTCGCCCGGAGAGCTCTTCCAATAAGCGGCGGGCCTGCTGGTTGTATTCGTGCGCCGGATAGGCCGCCAGGAAATCTGACAGGGCCTTTGCGGCTTGATCGTACTGGCTTTCTGCGGCCAGGTTTACCCCGAGCTGATATTCCAGGTAGCTGCGGGGCAGATCATCCTGGACATGCCCCAGCAGGGCAACGATATTGCTGACCGTTAAAGTACCGATGGCGGTTTTCAGCTTGTACTCGATCACCGGCGCCTGAGGCGCCTCTGCTGAACGGTAGGCCATTGTGTAGAGATAGACGGCGTCCTCGGGAGACTGCCGGGCAAGAAAAGTGTCGCCTAAAATTTCGTGTGTGCGCATTTTCTGACTCTTGGTCAAGGTCTGCTCGAGCATCGTCGTGCCCAGGCGAACGGCATTGTCGAACAGGCCCTCTTCGTAATACGATGCCAAAATTCCCACCTTGGCCTCGCCCGCGAGCATATCGCGGGGAAAATCGGCCAGCAGGCGATTGAATGAATCCCGGGCCGACTCGTATCGGCCGAGAGCATTCTGAAGGCTGCCGATCCGAAGCCATGCCGTCGCTGCGGCCGGCCCATCCGGATATTGGTCTAAATATTGCCGGTAGTAGTCGAGGGCTTTCTCGTAGTTTCGGGCTTCGAAAAGCGCATCGGCTTCGAGTACCGTGTTTTGTCCGGGGTACGCCATCGTCGGGGCCGGTTTTGTGACCACAACGGGTCGCGGAGCACAGGCCCACAAGAACAGGAGCCCGCCGACCAGAAGAATGATGAGTTTTAATACGCAGGTTTTCATTAAATGTTTTGTCCCTCTGTTATGCTTGATGGCATCCCGGCGCCCCTTGCGGGAACACCGCGCCGAAACCTGCAGCCAACGGTGCTTGCCAAAAGGTTGTCCGGGCCGATGTCCCTGTGAATGCATACCTGATTCCGGCATGCGGTTCAAGGATTAGGTTAAAATCCAGATCTGGAATTATCCTGATACTCACAAAAAATCCTGCTCCCCCCGCGCCGGGCAGTTTGCGCCGCTGTTGGCCCTTGTCCCGTGTGGATCGATTCCGCGGTCAGGTTTCGTCCGCGTAGCGGTTCCGTATGGAGCGGATGATGTCGATGATTGAAAAAAATATCTCAACGAGTTCCGGGTCGAAGTGGGATCCGGAATTTTTATCCAGAGTATCCAGGACAGCGGATTCGTTCCAGGCCGTCTTGTAAATCCGCGCAGACGAAAGGGCATCATAAACATCGGCCAGCGCCACGATTCTGCCAAAAAGGGGAATCTCGGTCCCCTTCTTGCCCCGTGGTCGACCGGCTGAATCGGTTTGACCGGGCAACGGCAGGCCGCTGGCTAAATCGACATGTCCAGGATATCCCGAACCGTCCCATCTTTCATGGTGAGTCAAGGCCACCTGGGAAGCGGCGTCATCAAATTCAGATTGCCGCCCCAGAAACAACTGCGCCCCCAGCACCGTGTGCTGTTTCATGATCTCGTATTCATCACTGTTGAAGCGGCCCGGTTTTTTGAGAATCAAGTCCGAAATGGCAACTTTGCCGACATCGTGAAGCATGGCCGCCATGCGCAGCAGATCACGGTTTTTATCGATCTTTCTCTGCGAGAAATTGCGCCGGGCGGCCCATTTTTCATAAATTTCAACCGCAAAACCTCCGACACGGTTGACATGGGCACCGGTTTCCATCGGGTCCCGCAACTCAGCCATACGGATCATCCTCAGGATGATGGCGCGCATCATCTGGGCGCGTTCCAGAGCCACGGCTGCAATGCTGGCGAATTGCAGCAGCATTTTTTCGTCCTTTTCGGAAAATGGGATCACGTTCAGGCCGTCGTCCTGGGCATTAATAATCTGCAAGATGCCGAGAATGGCGTTATTGGCGGATTTCAGGGGAATGGTCAGCGCGCTGCGGGTGGCATAATGCGAGGCCTGATCGAACTCCTGGCTGAAGTTGTAGGGTGCGATTGCTTCGATGTCATACACATTCGCGATATTCAGGGGCTCTCCCGTGGCCGCGACGTAGCCGGCGATACTCTGGTCGTCGATCGGTAGGGAAAAAGTCATGTAGATCAGTTTTTCTCCTTTCGACAACCGTTTTCGCAGGGTGTCATTCTGGGTATACGTAAACCGCAGGACCTGACCTTCGACGATGTAAATCGATCCTGCGTCTGCATTCACAAAACGACGGGCCTCGGTCAGAATATGCTCCATGAGGATATCGAGGTCGCTGACCCGGTTCAGTTGAATGACCAGACGGCTCAACGTCTCCATCTTCTCTAGTTCGGTCATCATCGTTGCATCTCCCCGAATGACCCCTGTCACGGTAGATATGCCGACCTGTCGAACACCAAATTAACGGTGGGTCGGGCCGGGTAAAAACAGCCTTACTTTCAGCCCTTGAAGATTAATAACCATATCACGGGCCGTTCCAAAATAGAACAACCCCGTGCCATCGACGCGTCCGCTCAGACGGACGGCACCGATAGGGACACGCCCCGCCGAAACGACTGAAACGCTGTGCGCAAGCGCCCCCGGCCGGTAGGAGGAGACCATAGGGCGGCCGGCCTTCGGCACCTGAGAATATTTGCAAAACAGCCCTCGATATGTTAGATTACATTGTATTCATAAAGGATATCTATCCGATGCTGGACAGTTCCCGAACGGCCCAGAAATTTATTAAATTAAAACTTTATATTTTACATAATAAACTCCTGAAAGGAGGTTATTTTTTATGAGATGGTTTAAAATCATTCTGCCGCTTGTTTTTCTCTTTTACGCGAGCACGGTTTCGGCGGATTTTTACAAATACGTAGATGAAAAAGGCAACGTCCACTTTACAGACGATTTCAATAAAGTGCCCGCCGATCAGAGGGAACAGGCCCAGGGCTACGAGGAATATCGGCCTGAGCGGCCCGCAGCAGTGCCACAGGCCAGAAGTGACCCGAGCGGCAACCCGGAATCAGACCAAGCCCTGTCGAGCAAGACGCCTGATGAGGCTCAAACGGACGATTTCGACCATCAATTAAAAATGTTGGATCAGAGAAAAGCCGAATTGGCCAGCGAGTACGAAGCTCTCGTTAAGGAAAATACTGACCTGAATGACATTAAAAAAACCGTCAAGAACAGGGCCGATGCGGACCAGTACAACGAGAGCGTCAGGAAGCTGAACGAAAAACTACAAGAGCACGACCGCAAGCGCAAAGAATTTTTCAGTGATGTGGAGGATTACAACGCCAGAGTTGGCCAAGCAAACAAGACCGGGCCGAAATCAACGGCTCCTTAACGGTGCGCCTTTGAGATTCCAGCGGCCAAAAATCCCCACATGACCAAAGAGTATGTCAAAATCGCGCCGCTGGAGAGCCTCGTTGAGGCCCAGGTGATCGAATTCATTCTCACGGATCAACACATTCCCCATCGGATACGTTCATTTCACGACACGGCTTATGACGGGCTGTTTCAACTTCAAAAAGGAAATTTAAAATGATTCAGGTCTCCGCCAATGAATTCGAGGAAGCCCTGCGGATCGGTCGGCCCCCTGCGATTACACGCCTCTTTCCCAATTCGAAAGCCCTGATCGTGAGCGGCAAATTCATCGACCGAGCGATGTTGGCCAAAGGCAAGGCGATCGCCATGGCTGCCAACGGACGGAGCAGTTTCATCATACGGGGCGTGTTGCGTGCCGCCCAAAGGGCCAACGCGGCCCTCATCGTTGAAATCGCAAAATCAGAGGGCGGCGCCAGCGCTTATTGCGCCGTCAACTATTGGAATATCGCCCGTCAGGTGGATGCCGCCTGCAATGAACTCGGCATCACGGTGCCCGTTGCCGTGCATGCCGACCATTACGGCATCAAAAGCGATGCCGATGTCGTAGCGGCAAAAACCGAGATCCCGACGATTTTCGAAGCCGGAGTCACGTCAATCGCCATCGATGCCTCCCATCTGCCCGATGAGCAGAACCTGCTTGCCAGCATTGCACTCAACCGAAGCGTGCCGGATTGGGCCGGACTCGAAACCGAAGTGGGTGAAATCAAGGGTAAAACCGGCCTCTCCACCGTACCGGAAGCTCTCTTTCTCATCCAGGGGCTCAACGCCCATGGCATTCTTCCGGATTGGATCGCCCTGAACAACGGCACCACTCATGGGATCGAGGCCAGCGCACAGGGTATTCAAGTCGACCTGACCCGGCAGATTCACGATGCGCTTGCCAAATACAACGTGTCCGGTGCCCAACACGGCACCTCCGGAAACAGCACGGAGCGTCTCAAGCAGATTGCCCAAAGCACCCGGACCACCAAGGCCAACGTGGCCACCGCCCTGCAAATGATTTCCTGGGGTCTGGAGGTCAATGACTATGGAAACGCCCTGCTTGATGAACAGGGCGGCTTCATCAAAATCGAGGGCCAGGGGGTCTCTGAAGACATGTGGCGGCAGATGGTCGCCTATGCGCAGGCCGCCGGTCTAACCCCCGGTAATTACAAAAAGCTCAATCTGCCTTTCGAAAACAGGCTCCTCGGTCAACCCTTCGATATCCGGGAACGCATGGTTCGACGGGTAGAAGACTTTGCCTACCACTTGATGGTCGATGTTTTCAATGCGGCCGACACGGCCCCTCTGGCCATTCAGGCGATTCTGACCTCCGGCGGTTGCGATCCAGGTCAAAAGGCCGAAAGGATCGAAGAGCCAGCGCAATGGACGCCTGAAAAAATCGTCGACCGGGCACGGGCCATCCCTTCGAGCAAGGGCCTGGAGGGAAATTTCGATGATTAAAATCAAAACATGAACATGTATGCATAATATACTGTATCCGTTATTAAAAAAGGGGCTTATAGATTTAGGCCCCTTTTTTGTTTTTCGACGAGGACAACTGTCACCCAAAATAGGATTCAAGGTTTCAAGCCGGCGGGCCGATAACAAATTCAGTCAATCACTGACGGCGGGGAGAAATTCCCAGACGACTGGCATCAATGGTGGGGTGACATGTACATAACGAATGATCAGATGCACAATGTCCTCAAAATCTACACCGACCAGCTCTACAAGTTCAGGGCGCCTGTTTCTGAAAGCCTGCCCGCTTGCAAACCGAATGCGGACGTCATCGCCGCATCGGCCGATGGCACGCGGCAGAACCTCATCGACAGAATTGCGGCCGACATCGTCGCCCGCATCAGAAATGGCGGCGGTCAGAGCGACGGTGAACCGACAATGACCGAAAGCCTCGGACAAGAACCCAATGACCGGAATAAAATCTCGGACACCCGCAATGACACATTCGTCTACAATGTCATCCGCGGTGAATCCGCAAAGAAAACCCATACGTTATCGGTGGAAGACGCCGATTTTCTGGCCCGGCGCTTTGAAGAATTGGCCAGAAAGATGATGGATCGCAGGGCGCACTCATTTTCCGTTTGAAGCCGCAGCGGCGCAACGGGCGGCCACCACAAGGCAAACGTGAACTGTTGCCTTGATCGGGGTTAACGGATGTGCCTCGAAATGTCAGATGAGCTCATCCTGCGGCCCTTTAACACCCGGAACCGATACTCCTTGATTCCAGGCGGTGAGTGCGCTAATCGGGAGGTAGCAAGACATGATCAATGCCATCGGAGAGGCCATCGCACAGCAGACAACGCGGGGATCTTTCGCCAATGCGGTCAATGGCCGAGAAGTTGCGTTACAAAAAGAAATGCAAGCCAGGCGGGAACGTCCGGTCGAAAAGACCGATAACAGCCAAGGGTTAAGCGGTCAGCCGTCAAATGAGGACAACACCGACACCACCACCCGGCAACGTGTCGAGGAAGGAATAATAGTCCTCGAAAAATACGATCGAAGGGGTAAACTCGTTCAGAAGATTCCGCCGGGATACGTTCCTTTCGGCGAGATTGCCTGAGCAGCAATTCCAGCAAGCGGAAATTCCGCCGGCTTGGCGGTGGGAACGGGCTGCGGTCGGCCTGTTTTCCAAGTCGCTGCGCCGCAACTCGAAAAGCAACTTTGAAGGAACCTTGTTTTAGTAGTCGAAGCCGGCTGCCGCGGCAATCTGTTTTTCAGCGGATACCGTAAAGAAAACCCTGCCGCAGCGGTCTTGGGAAAAACAGCGGCTAAACAATCCGGCCCCTTTCCTCCTCCGTTTTGATTTGCTCCCAAATTCTATCTAGTTCCGCTTGGGAGCGGCTCTGCATGGCCACTCCCTGTTCGGCGGCACGCTTCTCCAATTCTCTGAAGCGACACTCGAACTTTTTGATCGCCCCCGTCAGGGCGGTCTCCGGATGGATCTGAACAAAACGGGCGACGTTGGCCAGCGTGAAAAAAACGTCGCCGAGTTCTATGGCCGCCTGTTCGGGATGATCGCCTCCTTGGGCATTTTTGAACTCGGCCCACTCCTCTTCGACTTTTTCCATGACCCCGGCAATGTCCTGCCAGTCGAACCCCATGCGGGCAGCCCGTTCAGAAATCCTGTAGGCCCTTATCAGCGCCGGCAACTGGACCGGCACGGAATCGAGCGCCGATGTCACGCCTGCATTCCCTTTTTCGCGTTGTTTGATTTGATGCCAGCGTTCACGGACCGCTTCGGTGCTGTCCAACCGGTCGGCACCAAAAACATGCGGATGCCGCCCGATCATTTTCTCGGTGGTGCGCAGCGCTACCTCGCCGATGTCGAACTGACCTGCTTCATGGGCCAGCTCGGCGATGAAAAAAACCTGGAACAGCACATCTCCGAGCTCTTCACGAATTTTTTCGGGATTTCCCGATTCGATCGCATCGACCAGTTCATAAATCTCTTCGGTCAGATACAGCGCCGCCGACCGGGGCGTCTGCTGCTTGTCCCACGGGCAACCGTCCGGCCCCCTGAGAGTCTGAATCAGCTGCATCAGCGCCCGGAAAGGATCAAGGCTCGTCGCTGGGGGTGTCTTCGATCTCACGGACTGATTTTCCAGGACTTTTTCAAGGCCTCTAATTTGGAAGAAAACTTTTGCTTCATCTCCTTGGGAACGACCTTGACCATCTTTTCGGAGACGGTGATCACGTGCGGTGCCAGCACGGAAGATTTTACGAGAGGTGCGTTCTGCGGGAGGAAAACGGTCATCACGATCAACAACACGGCCGCAATCAAAACGGCTTTGGCCATGCCGAAGAGGGCGCCGCAGATGCGGTCAAGCCAGCCCAGGAAGGCAATCCGGAGAACATATTTGATGATCACGCCGATGGCGCTGACGATGAGAAAAACAACGCAGAAAAGAATCAGAAAACTCGCGATGTTGAGGTACACCGTATTCGTCACCCAACGCAACAGCAATGCGGCGATGTCGTCGTAGTAGGAATAGGCCGCGTAATATCCCGCCAGAACCCCCACAATCGAGGCCATCTCTTTGATGAGACCACGAAAGATCCCTCTGATGGCGCTGTAGGCAAAGATCACGACGGTTAGTATGTCAAACGGATTCATGGCGTCCTGTTGAGTCGTCGGCTTTGGCTTTCGCTCCGTACACGAGGTTGCCTTCGCACGATGCCGTGGGTGGCATCGACCGTGAGAGGAACGACCGACTTCGGGGGTCGGAAACCCGATGGCGACCGCTCCGTCAAAAACCGCTGCACGTGAAATAAGCTCTCGAATTAACATCGACCGTCGTTTTGAGTCAAGGTGTTTTTAGGCGGGCCGATGTTAAATCATTATTGATCATTTGCATTTGAGTGAACAGATGTGATAGGAAATCAAGTCGATCGGCGATTGACGTGAGCACACGCGCGAGGATAGTGGGGGTCTCGATGCCGGAATTGGGAAAAACTAATGAAACCGCGCCCTGACGCAGAAACCGATTCCAAAGCCGAGCCCTTGAGGGTCAAGCTGGACTTTCCTGACATCGCTCTGGCCCGTCAGCTGTTCGGTGAGCACAACGGCAACCTGCAAAAAATTGCCGGCGCTCTCGAGGTACACGTCAACGCCAGGGGCAACACCGTCTTTATCGAGGGCGAGGCGATCGCCGCTCGCCTGACCGAGAACCTGTTGAATCAGCTATACGGGCTCCTGGAGGCCAACTACCCTGTCCACCCCAACGATATAGACTATGCGATCAACGTCTTGAGCGGCAATGACAGGGCTAAACTCAAAGATATCTTTCTCGACGCGATTCTGGTCAAGTCCAAACGGAGTTTCATCGCGCCCAAGAGCCCGGCTCAAAAAGAGTATATCGATGCCATACGGAGTCATGATATCGTTTTTGGCATCGGACCCGCCGGCACCGGCAAGACCTATTTGGCGATGGCCATGGCCGTGGAAGCGCTCAACAAAGGTCGGCTCAACCGCATTGTCCTGACCCGCCCGGCGGTCGAAGCCGGGGAGGCCCTGGGATTTCTCCCCGGCGATCTGGCCGAAAAAGTCGACCCATACCTGCGGCCGCTCTATGACGCCCTCCACGATATGATGCGTTTCGAGAAAGTTAACGCTCTGATGCACCAGGGGATCATCGAGGTGGCGCCGATTGCCTTCATGCGGGGGAGAACGTTGAACGATGCTTTTATCATCCTGGACGAAGCCCAGAACACGACCTCGGAACAGATGAAAATGTTTCTGACCCGCATCGGATTCAATTCCAGGGCGGTTATCACCGGCGATATCACCCAGATCGACCTGCCGACAGACAGACCCTCGGGACTTGTGCAGGCGAAGAATATCCTCAAGGGGATCAAGGGCATCCGGTTTGTCTTTTTTTCAAAGACCGATGTCGTCAGGCACCGGCTCGTGCAGGAAATCATCAAGGCCTACGAAGACCTGGACGAGGCGAAGAAATAACCCACAGAGCATTGGGCGTTTAGTGAACCCGACCCCCTCAACCAAATCCGCCGTCAAAGACCGACAGACCCTTATCGAAAAACGCACCGAATCGGTTCGTAAGCTGTTTTACGAAAGCCGCAGTTTTCGATGGGTCCTGCTGCTGGCCCTGACGCTTTTCTTTGTCCTGCTGCTCCACCCCCATCTGATTGTGACCCAGCCGTCCTATAAACTGGGAGATGTCGCCGAACGAAATATCAAGGCACCACAGGACTTTTTTATCGAGGACTATTCCGCCACAGAGGCCAATCGGCGACGGGCGTCCGAAGACATTCTGACGGTTTACGATCACGACACCGCACTGCAGCCGACCCTGAATGCCCGCGTGGCCGGCGCATTCGACGACCTTCAGGCTGAGATGACGGAAGCCGTCGCCCCCGGCCGGCCGGCCTCCCAGGAGGAACCGGACAACCCGCCCGGCAACAACCAGATCTGGCAGCACAAGGAGGATTTTGCGCGTAAAATCGGCATCGACATCGGCGATGAGGCCTTTAAAATTCTTATGGAGGAAGAGTTTCCATATCAGGTGGTCTTGGCCGTCGATCGACTCTTGTCGGTCATATTGGGCAAAGGGGTGGTGTCAAACCGAGCCATTCTGCTGAGAGACGCCGAAAAGGGCATCGTCCTCAGGGATCTCAGCACCAAAAATGAGCGGGTGATAACGGATCTGAAACAATTTTTAGATTTGGACCAAGCCAGAGCGATGGTTCGCAATGTCGGCGAACCGCTGCTCAAAGACCAGAGCTACGCTCTCCGGAGCCTTGTCATCGATCTCACGCAACGCCTGATCCAACCCAACATCACTGTGAACCGGAGCGAAACCGAGGAGCGCAAAAAACTGGCCGCCGGAGATATCCGACCGGTTATCTACAAGATCAAAGCCGGAGAAATGCTCTTGCGTGAAGGCGAACGCGTGACCGAGGTTCAGCTCTTGAAACTCGACGCATTTCAGAAGTACATGCAAAACGACAACGTCATCACGAACAGCATCGGCGCGGCCCTGCTCGTGATGTGCCTGTTTATCGCCACCTTTTTCTTGTTTCGACCGAGCTTCGGGCAAACCAACGCCGAGCAGAACAAGCGTCTGTTGTTCGTCGCCTTCGTGCTGGCGGCGTTCTTCCTGATGGCACAGCTGTCGCTCTACCTATCCGAAGCTCTATCCGAAAGAGGTCCTGCAGATCTGAACCCAGCCGCTATTCTATACGCCACGCCACTGGCCGCGGGATCGATGATCATCTGCCTTTTCCTCGGTTTCGAGCTCGCCCTGCCCTGCGCCGTGATCATGGCCGTTCTGGCGACCGTCATATTCCAGGCCGATTTTCCCCTTTTGATTTATTTCCTGATCAACGGCACGATGGCCGCCTACTGGATCCGGAACTGCCGCGAGCGGAAGGTCTTCATCCGGGCCGGCACGGCGCTCGGCCTTTTGAACCTGTTTATGGTAACCGCCATCGACATTTATCTTTCCCGCATGTCCGGACAAAAACTGCTGTGGGACTGGATATTCGCATT
The DNA here is from genome assembly GCA_041299015.1 of Deltaproteobacteria bacterium. Classification (GTDB taxonomy): domain Bacteria; phylum Desulfobacterota; class Desulfobacteria; order Desulfobacterales; family SG8-13; genus JARFQH01. The sequence goes on along the minus strand of JBFYWB010000111.1, from coordinate 39,460 downwards.
CTCAGGAGGCATCGGCTCTGGGATCGTGGCCGCGGGAATCATCCCGCTGGTTGAAATTGCCTTTGACTACACCACCGACATCAAACTGCTCGAACTGGCCAATCTCGATCGCCCGATTCTAAGGCAACTGCTCATGGAAGCACCGGGAACATACCACCACTCGGTGATCGTCGGCTCGATGGTCGAAGCAGCCGCCTCTGAAATCGGCGCCAACTCTCTGCTGGCAAAGGTTTGCGGCTACTATCATGATATCGGAAAAATCAAAAAACCGCTCTACTTCATCGAAAATCAGCATAACGGAAAAAACAAGCACGACAAGCTGGCACCGTCTATGTCGAGCCTGATTCTGGTGGCCCACGTCAAAAACGGCATCGAAATTGCGCAGCGCAACCGGTTGGGGCCCGCCATCATCGACACGATTCAGCAACACCACGGCACCAGCCTGATCACCTATTTCTACGACAAGGCCAAACAGCAAAAGGGCGAGGACGCCGTCAAAATCGAAGACTTCAGATATCCCGGACCAAAACCGCAGACCCGGGAGGTGGCGCTCGTGATGCTGGCCGATGTCGTCGAAGCGGCCTCGCGGACCCTGGCCAATCCCACGCCTTCCAGAATCCAGGGCCTTGTGCAGAATTTGATCAACAAGGTTTTTTCCGACGGTCAGCTCGACAACTGCGAGCTGACCCTCAAGGACCTACACAAAATCGCCAAGAGCTTCAACAAGATACTCAACGCCATTCATCACCACCGCATCGAATATCCCGAAAAGCGGGCGGTGAGCGGCGAAAGGGGTAAAATTGGCAATCCTGATCGACAACCGCCAAAACAACCACCGGATTTCCCTCGCGAAAATTCGGAAAAAAGCCCGAGTCATCTTAGACGCCTTGGACAGTTCTGAGACGGAACTCTCTATACTGCTGGTTGGAGACGACGACATCGCGCGTTTGAACCGACAGTACTTTAACCGGCCGGGAGCGACCAATGTCATCGCCTTTCCGATGCGCGCAGGCGAATTCGCCGATGTGTCGCCCCAGCTGCTCGGCGATGTCGTGATCTCGGTCGACACCGCCGCACGGGAAGGCGCCGCCGCCGGTATACCGCTGGAATGCCGTTTGGACGAGCTCCTGGTGCACGGCATTCTGCACCTGTTCGGCTTTGACCATGAGAAAAACAAGGCTGACGCCCGGGTGATGGCGAAAAAAAGTGCGGCGCTGTTGGAGCTAATCCGGACCACCGGCTGATGAACCGAATTTGATTTCTCGACCCCGGACTGCCATAGCGCCGAATGGGGCAACTTGTGCAGGAGGTTTGATGGCGAAACTGGTCGTGCAACTGGATCCGGTGGCCGCACTCAGGCAGGCCGGCAGATCGACCGTTCCGGAACCGGCTGCGGCCGCCGTACTGGCGGAATTGGGCGGTGCCGACGGCATTGCTGTCCATCTGCGTGAGGACCGGCGCTTTATTCAGGATCGCGACCTGCCCGTGTTGAAAAAAGTCGTGCACACTCGTTTCGTATTCAAAATGGGGCCGACCTCCGAGATGCTCGGGGTGGCTCTGAACATCAAGCCGGATGCGGTTATCCTGGTGCCGGAAATGCGGGAAGGCAATTCAGCCGCAGACGGGCTGGATCTGATGGTGCACGGGTCGAACACGGCTGAAATAATCGACAACCTGTTCAGCAGCGGAATTCCGGTCGGGGCATTCATTGAACCGGATCCCGATCAGGTAAAACTAGCCCATCAATGCCGGGTCAATTTTGTAGAGATCAATACCGGCACGTATGTCGAGGCCACGACCATCGCCAAGCGCAAGCAGGTCTTAAGCCGTATCGTGGACACCGTCAAACTGGCCTACCGGTTGAAAATCGGCGTTCAGGCCGGCGGCGGTATCGACTACAACACGATCGGTGCGTTTGAAGGCCTCGGAGAAATCGGCGTGTTTACGATCGGCCGCAGCATCGTTTCCAGGGCCGTGCTGATCGGTATGCAAGAAGCGGTGCGCGAAATGCGGCGGCTTATCAGGGAACTCTAGAATTTCGCCTTTACCGGGAGACGCCGACATGTATCTTGTCACGGCCAGTGAAATGCAGGCCATGGACCGTCGGACCATTGAATCCTTCGGCCTGCCCGGAAGGATCTTAATGGAAAATGCCGGCCGCGGGGCCACGGCCTTTCTGCTCGAGTTGTTTCCCGACATCGGGTCGCGCAAGGTCGGCGTCATCGCCGGCCGCGGAAACAACGGCGGCGACGGGTATGTCATCGCGCGCTGCCTGGCGCACCGCGGCGTGGACGTCACCGTTTTCCTGCTGACCGACCGCGAGCACGTCTCCGGCGATGCGGCCGCCAACCTGGAGCTGTTGTCCCCGCTGGGGGTCCCGGTCGTCGAAATCCCGGACCCGGCCGCGTTCGATGCTGTCAGGGTCTCGATGCGCAACCGGGATCTTTGGATCGATGCCATTCTGGGCACCGGTCTGCGCTCGGAGGTGCGCGGCTATTTTCGCGAGCTGATCGATTTCATCAACAGCCTCGGTCAGCCGGTCTTCGCGGTTGATGTGCCCTCGGGATTGAATGCGGATACCGGCCAACCCTGCGGCAGTTGCATCCGGGCTTATGCCACGGTTACCTTCGGTTTCGCCAAAACGGGCCACTTCCAGTTTCCAGGGACCGAGCTGAGCGGCAAATTGCAGGTCGTCGACATCGGAATTCCGCCTCACGTGGTCGAGGAAATCGCACCACGACAGTTTCTGCTGCGCGAGCGGGATGTCAAAAATTACATCAACCCGCGACCGCCCGACAGCCACAAGGGCCGCACCGGACACCTGCTGGTTGTCGCCGGTGCTCCCGGTAAAACCGGTGCCGCAGCCCTGGCCGCCCTGGCGGCCATGCGGGCCGGCGCCGGCCTGGTCACTCTTGCGGCACCAAGGGGGATCAACCCGATTCTCGCATCCACAGCCCTTGAGGTCATGACCGCGCCGCTGCCCGAAATCGAGGGCGGACGGCTCGGAATGTCGGCCTTTGAATCGATTCGGGATTTGCTCAACGGCAAGCGCTGTCTGGCCGTCGGACCGGGGATGGGCCAGGCGCCGGAAACCAGAGAGCTCTTGCGGCGACTGGTCGTCGAAAGCAATCTGCCCCTGGTGATCGATGCCGACGGTTTGAACAACCTGGCCGGGGCGACCGCAATTCTGGGCCAGCGCACGGCGCCGGTCGTCCTGACACCCCATCCCGGTGAAATGGCCCGTCTCGCGGAAACAACGGTCGCCGCGGTTCAAAAAGACCGTATCGCCTGTGCCCGCGAATTTGCCCGAACCTTCAAGGTCCACCTCGTCCTGAAAGGCGCCCACACCGTCATCGCCCATCCGGACGGTTTCGTATTCATCAATCCGACCGGCAATTCCGGCATGGCCTCAGGCGGCATGGGAGACGTGCTGACCGGCCTGATCGCCGGTTTGATCACCCAAGGCCTGCCCGTTGAAGCCGCCTGCCATCTCGGCGTTTATTTGCATGGCGCCGCAGCGGACCGTCAGGCCGTGCGCAAAGGTCCTTGGGGATATTTGGCCGCAGAGGTCATCTCCGGCATACCGTCTGAAATCAGGCGGTGCCTGGAGCAATAGCCTTGGCCTTCAGCAGCTGGAACCGCCCGATACCTCTCGACGCCGGTCCGCGTGAAAGGAGCGCCGTCGCCCAATGCAGCGCTTCTCTTTCGTAACGACAACGCAGTCGGTCGAACAGACCCAGAGGCTCGGCGAAAGACTCGGTCGGCAGGTCCCCGCCGGAACCACCATCGCCCTCAGCGGTGACCTCGGCAGCGGCAAGACGGCTTTCGCCCAGGGCATCGCCAGGGGCTTGCAAGTGCCGGCCAAATATTATATTACCAGCCCCACTTTCACCCTGATCAACGAATACCCGGGAAGATTGCGCCTCTACCATGTCGACCTGTATCGCATCCGAGACCCGGAAGAGATCCAGGAGATCGGCTTGCCGGAAATTCTATCCGGCGCCGGCGTGGCCGTCATCGAATGGGCTGAGCGGCTGGGTGCGGAGCTGCCGGCGCGGCACATTCGCGTTTATTTGGAGATCACGGGCGAACAGGTGCGTCAGATGACGATCTCGGCGACGGGACCGGCTGAAGTCGCCATGATTAAGGATGTTGCAAGAGAATGTGAGGATGGAATATGGGGCTAATCGTACAGAAATACGGGGGCACATCGGTCGCGGACCTGGAACGGATCCACAATGTCGCCCGGCGGGTGGCGAAGACTTTCGATGACGGCAACGATGTGGTGGTGGTGATCTCGGCCATGGCCGGTGTCACCGACGGGTTGCTGAAGATGTCCGCTCAAATCAGCGAAAAACCTGAAAGGCGTGAGCTGGATGTCCTTCTGGCCACCGGGGAGCAGACGACGGCCGCACTGCTGGCCATGACCCTGTGCGCCATGAACTACCCGGCCCGATCTTTGCTTGGGTTCCAGGCCGAAGTCCACACGGACTGCGACTACGGAAATGCGCGCATCGTCGACATCGGTACCGACCGCATCAGGCGGCTGATGACCGGACGCAACATCGTCGTCGTGGCCGGTTTTCAGGGCTGCGACCCGGACGGCAACATCACCACCCTGGGCCGCGGCGGATCGGACACCTCGGCGGTGGCGATTGCGGCCGCACTGCAGGCCGACACCTGTGAAATTTATACTGACGTCGACGGCATTTACACCGCCGACCCGAACATCTGCCCGCGCGCGCGCAAGCTCAAGGTCGTCTCCTACGACGAGATGATGAATATGGCCAGCTTGGGTGCCAAGGTTTTGCAGATCCGCTCGGTCGGCTTCGCCAAGAAATACAACGTTCCCGTGCACGTCAGGTCATCCTTTAAGGAAGAGGAGGGGACAATGGTGGTGAATGAGGATTCCGGCATGGAAAAACTGATTGTCACCGCGGTGACCCACGATAAGGATCAGGCCCGCATTACGTTGAAAAAGGTCCCGGATCAGCCGGGAATCGCCGCCAAGATCTTCACGCCCATCTCCGCAGCAAAGATCGTCGTGGACATGATCATTCAAAACACCCGTGCCGGGGGCCAGACGGACCTGACGTTTACGGTCCCAAGGTCCGATTTCAGCCGCGCCATGGAAATCGAACAGGAAGTGGCCCGGCAAATCGACGCCGAAGAGGTGTTTGGCGGCAAAGACATCGCCAAGGTATCGGTCATCGGCGTGGGTATGCGCAATCACTCCGGAGTGGCCGCGACCATGTTCAATGCTCTGGCCAAGGAAAATGTCAACATCATCATGATCAGCACATCGGAAATCAGGATTTCCTGCGCGATCGAAGAAAAATATACCGAACTGGCCGTCCGGGTCTTACACTCGGCCTTCGGATTGGACCGTGAGGATTAACCGCATCCGACGGTTGCAAAGCGTGAAAAAATTCAGTCCCGATCAGTTGATGATCGTCCTGGTTTTCGGCCTGTTGATTCTCGGCGTTATCTTCTATCGCCGGCTGTCGTTTTTCTAACGTTGCCGATCGATCCTTGCCGGGCGGCCCTGACGGCCGGTAGATCTCGTCGCTCGGTTTTTTTGCTGGCCGTGCCCCCAGGTTGACAACCGGTGCCAAAATCGGTATTTTCGCTCGCCTATTTCAACCCGCAAAAAACGGCTCGGAGGATGGTTCGAATTGGACAAGTTAATCCCCAAACGCATGTTTTTCACCAAAGGTGTCGGCTACCATCGCAACAAGCTCCAGAGTTTCGAGCTGGCCCTGCGCAATGCCGGTATCGAGAAGTGCAACCTGGTCTACGTTTCGAGCATTTTCCCGCCGGATTGCAAGATCATCGCGCGCACAACCGGCATCGAAGAGCTCAAACCGGGTCAGATCACCTTCGTGGTTCTGGCGCGTGAAGGAACCAATGAGCCCAATCGACTCGTATCGGCCGCCGTCGGCCTGGCACGCCCCAAAGACCACAATCAGTATGGGTATATCTCCGAACACCACGCCTTCGGCGAAACCATGAAGAAATCGGCCGACTTCGCCGAAGACCTGGCGGCGACCATGCTGGCGTCGACACTGGGGATCGAGCTCGACCCGGACGTGGCCTGGGACGAACGCAAGCAGGTCTATAAGGTCGGCCAGCGCTTGTTTGTCACCCGCAGCGTCGCCCAGTCGGCCAGAGGCCACAAAAACGGCCTCTGGACCACGGTCATTGCCTGCGCGGTCATGTTGATGACGTAAAAAACGATTTAGCCGGTTGCGCCAGTTTGGCCCGTTAAGCCCGTTTGAGTTGGTTCGCCGGCCAACCGGCTCAACGGGCCTAACCGTTTAACAAAGGACATCTTCCGCATGCCGCACCATTCGATGTTCAAGGATCATCCCGATATCGTCCCGCCCGCTCTTTCCGAGAACATGTCGGTCGTGGATCTGATCGATGTCCTCGGCCGGATATCCTTCGAAGCCCGCAACGTTCACCGCGGTGCGCGGTTATTCGAACGCATGGTCGCCGACAACGACGTGATCTGGCTCGGGATCGCGGGCGCCGGTGTCGCCGGCGGCATGGGCGGTATGATCACCTCTCTGATCGCCGCCGGCGTCATCGATGTCATCTGTTCGACCGGCGCCCAAGTCTACCACGATCTTCACTTTGCCTTCGACCTGCCGGTCAAGGCGATATCGCCGGTCTGGGACGATGCCGCACTGCGGCAGCACGGCGACACACGCATCTATGACATCGGCATCCGCGATAAGGAGACCCTCCAGGCGCAGGATGCCATCATTCGCCGCTTCGTTCAGGATTGTCACCGGGAGCAGCTCGCCGCAAGACCGCTGTCCAGCTGGGAGTTCAATCATGCCCTCGGGAAATGGGTCGGCCGCCATGCCAAATATCCGCAACGCAGTTTTGTCGCCGCGGCCGCCGAACATGATGTCCCCATCTTCTGGGATTCACTGGCCAACCATTCCATCGCCATGAATCTGGTCCTGACCGACCGCATCGGCCTGCCGATCAGCCTTTCCGCGCAAAAGGACATCTTCGATTCGGCGGCCGTCGTTTTCTCCGCCGGCCAAACCAGTTTCATCGAACTGGGCGGCGGGGGTCCCAAAAACTTTATTCAGCAGACCAGCCCCACCATCAGTCAGATCCTTGGCGTTCATTTCGAAGGCGCCGACCGCGGGCTTCAAATCGGAACGGCGACCGAAAAGGAAGGCAGCCTGTCCGGTTGCACCTTCAGCGAGGCGGTGACCTGGGGCAAATACCGCTCGGTGGATGAAGATAAGATGGTGCAGATCTGGGGGGAGTACAGTGTCGTCTTTCCGATCCTGGCGGCTTATGTGCTGACAAAATGCGCCAAACGGCCGCCGAAACACATCGCCGCGCACTTGCCGCAGTTGGCCGAAAAGCTGGAGCAGGCCCGATGAAACCCGACCCACGGCCGTTTCTCGATCCGGACCCCGAATACGCCGCGCTCGACACCGCCGGCGTCGTGATCCTGCCGATCCCTTATGAGGGCGGGGTGAGCTACGGAACCGGTTCGGCCGCTGCGCCGGCTGCCGTCATCGCGGCATCTCACCAACTGGAGTTCTACGATGAAGTGCTGAAAGCCGAACCTTTCCGGATGGGCATCGCCACCATGCTGCCGCCTCGGCTGCCTGCAGATCCCGCCGAGGTGCAGGAGGTGGTATACCGGTCGGCCAGCGACCCGCTCGAACGGGGAAAGTTCGTGGTGATGATCGGCGGCGACCACTCGGTCAGCGGTCCCTTTGCCCGAGCGCTGAAGTCAGTGCACGGCACTTTTTCCGTGATCCAGCTCGACGCCCACGCCGATCTCAGGGACACCTACGACAACAGTCGCTTCAGCCATGCCAGCGTGATGGCACGTATCCGCGAAGTGACCCCGCACACCCTGCAGGTCGGCATCCGGAGCATGTCCCGGGAAGAAGCGCAGCGCGTCGAACGGGAAACCCTGGCCTTGTGCACGATGTCGGCATACCGCAAGGGGACCTTCGACATCGATGCGGCCCTTGCCGAATTGCCGGAACCGGTTTTTTTGACCATCGATGTGGATGCGTTCGACTGGAGCGTCATCCGCAGCACCGGCACGCCCGAACCGGGCGGCTTCACCTGGGACGAGGCCCTGCATCTGCTGGAAAAGATATTCAACCGCAAAAACGTGGTCGCATTCGATGTCGTGGAACTCGCCGCCGCCCCCTACGATCTGAATTCACCCTTCGCCGTTGCCAAGCTGATTTACAAAATGCTGGGTTTCAAGCTGGCCGATGCGGTCCGCAAAAAACGCCTCGGCTGGCCGGAGAAGCCCCGGGGGGCTATTTTTGACGGCGGTCAGACCCGTTAACCGGTCGGCAGAGCCCGCTGAATTTCCGCATTCGTCCTTGCGATCGCAACGGCGATGTCGTCGGCGCCAAGCAGAGGACGACCGATGACCAGAAGGTCGGCGCCTTGACCGATCGCAACCGCCGGTGTGGCTGTCCGGGTCTGGTCGTCGCCCTGCCGGTACCAGCTCGGCCGGATACCGGGACAGATCTTTTTGATGTCAAGGGTGCGGATCGATTCCAGATCCATCGCCGAACAGACGAGGTAGTCATAACGCGACACGGCCTCGGCGGCCATCTGCGCCACCATCTGCTGCAGGCTCGCGCCGCGATAGTAGCGCCTGAAATCCTCTTGGCCCATCGAAGTCAGGATGGTGACCCCGGCGATACGATCCTTTGGCAAGCCATGGGCGAGCGGATCGTAGCCGGAAGTACAGTGAACCGTCGTGATGTCGGCGCCGGCCGCCATGTGAAGCTTCAGCGATTCGGTCATGGCGCTGGGGATGTCGTAGAGCTTGAAATCGAGCATGACCCGCCCGTAGCACTTGATGTCAGCCAAAATTCCCAACCCGCGGTCGAGCACGCTGCGGCGTATTTTGTAGCCCCACACCAGACCTTCGGTCCGGCGCATGATCTCTCGGGCCTGAGTCCACTGAAAATGATCCAGCGGCAGGATGATGCGGCTGTCCATCTGCCTCTCCTTGCCCATCGGGGTCCTTGAAGAACCGGGATCCACCAGCGGCCCGGTGCGCCGAGCGGACACCGGCATCCGGCGCAGGCGATACCATAAACGAAAACAGCGCTCAGATAAAGCCCTTTTGCGCTCACGCCTCTTGAGTAAAGAAATCTATTGAATTAAAGTACTTTTGAGTGGTATAAATTCATGGTGGCGCCATCGTGGCGGTGCCTGTCCACCACTAATCGGGATGAAATCGGATAAGCTTCGCAATGCCAAAACAGACGATACCTTCCGGTGGTTATTTTGTGGGACCCTCCCGACCGGTCTTGCTGCAGGCTTTTCTCGGGACCTGCGTGGGCGTCGCCGTGTTCGATGCCAAAAGCGGCGTCGGCGGAATGATTCACCTGCTGCTGCCCGAGCCGGCGGGCTTCGGCCGGGAACAGGCCGATGCCCGCTATGCCAGCACCGGCATGCCCCTTTTTCTCACGACGCTTTATGAAGCCGGCGCCGTCCGGGAACAACTGACGGCGGTCATTGCCGGCGGCGCGCTTGTAGGCCCCCTGAACGCGACGGATTTGGACCTCAACATCGGCGGCCGCACAGCCGAGGTGGTCGAATCGATTCTCGCCGCTGAAGACATTCCGATCGTCCACTCGGAAACCGGCGGTTTCTTTACCTGTTGTCTGCGTCTCGACATGGAAAACTGGACTTTTCGCATCGAACCACTGGGGCAGGCAAAGGACGTCGCCGACCAATCCGGCCCATTGCCCGATCCGGCCGAAATCCAACGGGCCACGGAGAAGATCAAGCCGATACCGCAGGTGGCTCTGAAAATCCTTCATATGATCGACGCGGGCATCGACGATATCCAACCGATTGCCGCGGAAATAAAGAAGGACCAGGTCTTGAGCGCCCGAACCCTTCAACTCTGCAACTCGGCGATGTTTGCCAAGACAAACAGAATCGAATCGCTGGACCACGCGCTCGTGTTCCTCGGTGAAAACCTATTTTTCAGAATGATCATCTCGGCCGCGGTCAACGAATTTTTCGATGCCGCCGGCAACGGCTATTCGTTGTGCATGGGCGGACTGTTTCACCACGCCGTCGGCACGGCGCTGACCGCCGAAAAAATCGCCCATTTTACCGGTAAGGTGCCGGTGTCGACGGCCTACACGGCCGGGTTGCTGCACGACATCGGCAAGGTGGTGCTCGACCAGTTCATTGCATCCGCCTATCCGCTCTTCTACCGAAAATTGAATTGCGCGGAAGCGTCCTCGATCAAAATCGAAAGGGAGATTTTCGGTACCGATCACGCCGCGGTCGGCCGCGAGCTGGCTGAAATGTGGTCTTTTCCGCAATCCTTACGCACCACGATCGCCCATCACCACGAGCCCGAAAAATCCTTGCCGCATACCGAACTGGCGCACATCGTCTTCCTGGCCGATCTTCTCATGGCCAGATTCAATACCGGTCTCGAACTTGAAGGGATGAGCAGCGGGTCGATTGAAAACCGAATGCACCGGCTCGGTCTGCAGCCCGACGACCTCGCGGAAGTCATCGATCTCATCCCGCAAACCCTGTTCGATGTCGAAACACAAACCACCCCGGCGTTCGGAGGCTGATAACTCTTGCGGCCGTCTCCCTCCGGCGGCGGTCGCGGGCATGCGGTTTGAAACCAACTGATTCGCCCCCGCCACGTGAAAACGGAACGTCTGCCGGGAGATGAAATGAATCTCAACCAGCATCAGAAACAGGGCTTGCGGAATCTGCCGGGAGTCGACCGCGTGCTCGAACTCGCCAAATCCGACCCGTTTTTTGAAGGGGCCCCCCGCTCGGTGCTCATCCGCTCGATTCGATCGGTTCTCGGCGACCGTCGCCGGCAAATTATCGCGCAGGACCCCGCGCGCAGCGACGATATTTTGGCCGACACGGCGGTCATAACCGACGTCAAGGCTTTGGTCCGGCGATCGCTGTCCCTGAACCTGCGCACAACGGTCAATGCCACCGGAATCGTCATCCATACCAATCTTGGCCGCTCGCTGCTGGCCGAAACCGCCATCGATCACCTTTGCACGGTCGGCCGCCGGTATTCGAATCTCGAATTCGACCTCGACAAGGGCCGTCGCGGTTCCCGCTATACCCTTGTGGAGGATGTCATCTGCGAAATCAGCGGCGCCGAGTCGGCCATGGTGGTCAACAACAACGCCGGGGCGGTCCTGCTCGCATTGGAGACGCTGGCCGCCGGTAAAAAGGTCATCGTCTCGCGGGGCGAACTGGTTGAAATCGGCGGCTCCTTCCGCATCCCGGACGTCATGACCAAAAGCGGGGGCTTGCTTTGCGAAGTCGGAACCACCAACCGCACGCACCTGCGGGACTACGAGAGCGCCATCGACGAGCGGACCGCCCTGCTGCTGAAAGTTCATAAAAGCAACTACAGCGTCGTCGGATTTTCGGCCGAGGTCTCCCTCAAGGAACTCGTCGAATTGGGCCGGAAACACCGGATTCCGGTCATGGAGGATCTTGGCAGCGGCACGTTCATCGACTTTTCGCGTTACGGACTGCTCAAAGAGCCGACGGTGCAGGAATCGGCGGCGGCCGGAGCCGACATCGTCACCTTCAGCGGCGACAAGCTTCTCGGCGGTCCCCAGGCCGGTTTGATGATCGGGAAAAAGACGGTTATCGACCGGATCAAGAAAAACCCGATCACGCGCGCGCTGCGGATCGACAAGCTGACCCTGGCGGCCCTGGAAAGCACCCTGAGGCTGTATCGGGATGAAGCCAAGGCGGTGCAGGCGATTCCTACCCTGCGCATGATGCTGCAACCGATCACGACCCTGGAAGCAAAAGCCGGATGTCTGAAAACTTTGCTGGAAAACACCGGGCCAAACCGGTTGACCGTCAGGTTGCTGGATATCGTCTCGCGGCCCGGCGGCGGCTCGCTGCCGTTGCTGGAACTGCCCAGCAAGGGCCTGGGCGTCCGTATCGACGGGTTGTCGGCCAACACGATCGAAAAACGTCTGCGTCTGAATTCACCCCCGATTATCGGCAGAATCGAGGCTGACATGTATATCATGGACATGCGGACCCTGCAGGACGACGACTTGGAAACCATCCGAAGCGCATTCGAAACTCTACTGACCTGAGGAGGAACCAAGGAGTGGCAATGACGCGCGAACCGAACCGAGTGACCCCCGACACCAACGCCGCCCGTAACTTTCTCCTCTCAAAAGCCCGATCCGACGCCGCCCCCCGATCGGCGGGTGCGGTCGAACCGGATGAGAAAGCAGATGCGCTGCGGCTGAACTATCCTCACCTGCTCAGCGGCAAATCGCTCCTGGTTCGCGCCATGAGCAGCCTGGAAGAAGTCCCTGAATTTGCGGCGTTTGTGGTCCAAATCGACGCCTGCCCGGTCGCAGGCGGAACCGTCGGACCCGAACCGAACCTCCCAACCGCTGTCGCCGGCGCCCTCGAAACGGCTTGCCGATCGACGGCCGGTCTCTGGGGGCTGCTCGATTCAACCACCTTCGGATGTTATCTGCCTGGCGGCAACCCGTCGGCGGCGCCGAACCTGCTCGAGAAGATCAAAACGGAGATCAAAACAAAGCTGGGCGCCGGTCCCACGGTTACGATCGGCCTGGCCTTCTTCCCTACCCTCGACTATTCCAAGGACAAAATCCTCGCCAATGCCCGCAAGGCCCTCGAACATGCAAAATTCTTCGGTCCCGACAGCTTGGTCTCCTTTGATGCCATCAGCCTCAATATCAGCGGCGATCGGCTCTACGACCAAGGCGAGTATCAGAAGGCCATCGACGAGTACAGTACAGCCCTGACACTCGACCCGGCCAACGCGAACCTGCACAACAGCCTGGGCGTTTGTTATGGCGTGACCGGGGAATTCGCGAGCGCCCTGGCCCAGTTTAAGGCGGCAATAACCCTGGATGCCGAAGAGGCCCTGGCCCATTACAATGCCGGCCTCGTCCAACTCCTCCTAAAGGAACGCGACAAGGCCCGTACGCACCTGCTCGAAGCCGACAATCGGCCCCACACTCTCTTCGAAGTCAAATTGCAGTTGGGCAGAATCTCCCTCGAAGACGGCGACCCTGAAAAAGGTCGATACTACCTCGAATCGGCCGCCGCCATGCAGCCGCAATCGAGCGCCGTTTTTTCTCTTCTCGGGGAGTGCTATGCCGCTCTCAACTTAAGGGACGAAGCCATCACGGCCTATAAAAAATCGCTGCGGCTCAACGCCAACGACGCCGCTTCCCTCTCCGGCCTGGGCTGGCTGTATCACACGATGGATAAAAACGCCGATATCGCAACGCTTTTTTGCCGGCACAGCGTCGCACTCGCTCCCAACAACGGTCTCTATCACCATCGCCTCGGCAGCCTTTACCTGAAAGACGACCGCTTGACGGAAGCCCGCAAAGAATTCCAGACCGCCGTCGATCTGGGGTGTGATTCCGCAGCGCAACTCGCGGAAGTCCAGGACCGGCTGCTGGACAAAGCCTCTTAAAAAATGGAAAAGCTGATCCTCGCCATCCTGGCCGAAAGCCTGGCCGTCAAAGACCGCTCCGTCAAGGCCAACCTGGACCGGCTCAAAACCGGCGCTCACCGCCTGGCCGAATGCCTGACCGGGGGCTGTAAGGTGCTTATCTTCGGAAACGGCGGCAGTGCGGCCGACGCCCAGCACATTGCCGCCGAATTCGTCAACCGCTTCGGCATCGAACGGCCCCCCCTGGCGGCCATTGCCCTCACGACCGACACCTCGATTCTCACCAGCATCGGCAATGACTACTGTTTCGACGACATTTTTTCCAAACAGATTCAAGCCCTGGGGAGAGAAGGCGATGTCGCCTGGGCCATCAGCACCAGCGGCAATTCGGTGAACATTTTACGGGGTGTCGAGGCGGCAGTGAAAAAGAAGCTGACCACCATCGCGATGACCGGCCGCGGAGGCCGACTGGCCGCGCTGGCCGACCTGGCGCTGACCGTGGCCTCTGATTCGACCGCCCGCATCCAGGAAACTCACCTGATCATGGCGCACATCCTGTGCGAACTGGTGGAGCGCAGCCTCTTTCCGAATCAATTCCAAGTATAAAGCCTTGATTTTTTATACGGGTTGTTTAATGTTTGCGCTTCGATAAGACTTTTTTCTAAAAACACGCGCCCTGTCGCTGTCGTCAAGGAGATACTGTCATGCCGATTTACGAGTACCACTGCCTGAAATGCAACGCGGATTTCGAGTGTCTGGTCTTTGGAGAAGAGAAACCGGACTGTCCCGCCTGTAAGGGCGCCGATGTCTGTCGCCTGATGTCGGCCTGCGGCTTTGTCAGCAAAGGCGGCGGTCAGACGGTTTCCCGGTCGGCCGGGTCTTCGTGCAGCGGATGTTCGGCGACCAGTTGTTCGGGCTGCGGCCACTGATCATGAGAAATCTTCTCAGAATCGGGACCAGAAAGAGCGCCCTCGCCCTGTGGCAGGCCCACTGGGTTCAAGCCGAACTGCTCAAATCCGACCCTTCGCTTGTGATCCAGCTCGTCACCATCACCACCCGAGGCGACAAGATACTCGACGTCCCGCTGGCCGGTGTCGGCGGCAAGGGTCTGTTCGTCAAGGAAATCGAAGAGGCTCTTTTACAAGGTCAAATCGATCTGGCAGTCCACAGCATGAAAGACATGCCGGCCGAACTGCCGCAGGGGCTGTGCATCGGTCCGGTGCCACCCCGTGAAAATCCTGCCGATGTTCTCATCGCCAAACACGACACGCCGTTTGCACGATTGGCCCTTTCGGCCCGAATCGGTACCAGCAGTCTGAGACGGGCGGCCCAGTTGCGCTGTGCCCGCCCCGATATCGAGATCCGGCCGCTGCGGGGCAATGTGGACACCCGCGTGAGAAAACTGGATGATCCCGCCGAAGAACTCGATGCCATCGTTCTGGCAGCCGCCGGCGTGCGGCGTCTCGAGCTGGCGCATCGCATCACCGAACAGCTCGAAGACAGGCTCATGCTGCCGGCGGCCGGTCAAGGGGCTCTGTGCATCGAAATCCGGCAGGATGATCACGGGGTTGCCGAAAAGCTGACCGTACTGAACCACGCGCCGACGCGCCTGGCCGTTCTGGGCGAACGGTCGTTTCTGCATCGCCTGGGGGGCAGCTGCCAGGTGCCGATTGCCGCCCTCGGCACGATCGACGGCGACCGGTTGAACCTGCAGGGACTGGTTGCGGATATCGACGGCCGGACCGTTTACCGGGATCGACACAGCGGTCCGGCACAGGCCGCTGAAGGGATCGGACGCGAACTCGCCGAACGGCTCCTTGGCCAAGGCGCCGCAGAGGTTTTGGAAAAGCTGGTCGCATATGGAAAATAAGGCGCCAAAAGGCATGGTTTTTCTGGTGGGCGCGGGTCCAGGGGACCCGGGGTTGATCACCGTCAGGGGACTCGAGATCATCCGCAGCGCCGATGTGATCGTATACGACTACCTGGCCGCACCGAGTCTGCTGCGGCATGTCCGTGAGAATGCCGAACTTATCTACGTCGGCAAAAAGGGCGGCGACCACACGCTTTCGCAGGACGGCATCAACGACCTGCTCGTGGCTAAGGCCAGGGAAGGTGCGACGGTCGCGCGCCTGAAGGGCGGCGATCCCTTTATTTTCGGTCGCGGGGGCGAAGAGGCGGAAGTCCTGATCGATGCGGGCATCCCGTTTGAAATCGTGCCGGGCGTCACCTCCGCCATAGCCGCCCCGGCTTACGCCGGCATACCGTTGACCCATCGCCGGTACGCGTCGAGCGTTGCCTTCATCACCGGCCACGAGGAACCCGGAAAGGAGGCCGCAGCCATCGACTGGGAATCGCTGGCGAAGGGGATCGGGACCCTTGTCTTTTTGATGGGGGTAAAAAACCTGCCGCAGATCACGGCCAGCCTGATGCGGCACGGCAAACCGGCCGACACACCGGCGGCACTGATCCGCTGGGGGACGACGGCGCGCCAGCAGACGGTCTCCGGCACCTTGACCGACATCGTCGATCGCGTTCGGCAAGCCGGTCTCAAGGCCCCGGCAATCACCGTGGTCGGTGAGGTGGTGCGTTTGCGAGACCGGATGAAGTGGTTCGACAATCGCCCTCTGCTCGGGAAGCGCATCGTCGTGACCCGCGCCCGGGCCCAGGCCAGCGACCTAACGCGGCGACTGTCCGAGTTGGGTGCCGAATGCGTGGAACACCCCACCATAGCAATCGCGCCGCCGGTCGACTGGGCCCCCCTGGACCAGGCCCTCGATCGCATCGCCGTATACGACTGGCTGATCTTCACCAGCGTCAACGCCGTAAAATTCTTCTTCGAACGGCTGTTCGGCCGCGGCCGGGATGTCAGAGCCCTGGGCCGTGTGAACACCGCCGCCATCGGTCCGGCAACGGCTGCAAAACTCTTTGAATTCGGCTTGACCAGCGACATCGTACCGGAAAGTTATCAGGCGGAATCGGTGCTGGCCGCTTTCGAAAAGAAAGACGTTTCCGGCCGCAATATCCTGCTGCCGCGGGCAGCCGAGGCACGGCCGATCCTGCCGGAGCAGCTAGAGAAGATGGGGGCCGTGGTCGATGAGGTGCCCGCCTACCGAACGCAGCCGGCCGCCGATCGCGCCGACCGGCTCGTCGAAGAGCTCGACACCGGATCCATCGACATGATCACCTTCACCAGTTCGTCCACGGTGACCAATTTCAAATCCCTGCTGCCGCAGGACCGCTTCGACGAGTTAATCCGGGGGGTCGCCATCGCCAGCATCGGCCCCATCACTTCCGAGACGGCCCGAGAACAGGGATTCGAGGTCCACCTCACCGCCGACAGCTTCACGATCCCCGGACTGGTTGCAGCCATTGTGGATCACTACCGGAAAGCCTCTGCCGGATGAAGAACCGAAAAGATCCGCCCTCGCTCCAAAATGCGTTCAAACCCGATATACACCGATCGCTCCAATTTTGACGGACGCCATTTGACACATTCGCAAAGCGAGGCTAAATTCAGCCTGAACAATTTCAAAGGACCACTCTGAATGTCATCTGGTCGGCTTGTCGACCGTTACAATCGACACTTGAACTACCTGCGGATTTCAATCACCGATCGCTGCAATTTACGCTGCGTCTATTGTGTTCCAGCGGATCAGATCCCCCGGCTGCCCCACACGGACATTCTGCGCTACGAGGAGATTTTGCGTATCGTCCGGATCGGCGTCGATCTGGGGATCTCCAAGATTAGAATTACCGGTGGTGAACCGCTGGTCCGCAAGGATGTCTGCGAATTCCTGGCCGCCATATCCCGATTGCCCGGTCTCGAAGAAGTGACGCTGACGACCAACGGTGTGCTGCTCGAGGAAAATATCGGCTGCATTCAGGATGCCGGCATCCGGCGCATCAATGTCAGCCTGGACACCTTGCAGAAGGATAAGTTTGCCGACATCACCGGCAGGGACTATTTCGAAAAGGTTTGGAACGGCATCACGGCAGCCAGAGCTGCCGGGATCGATCCGATCAAGTTGAACGTCGTCGCCCTGCGCGGCACCAACGACGATGAATTCCTCGATTTCGCCCGTCTGACCCGCTCGCAGGCCTATCATATCCGGTTCATCGAACACATGCCGATCGGTAAGTCGCGCGTCGGTATCGGGCCGCCGATTTTGGTTCCCGAAATAAAGGCTCGCATTGCAAAGATCGGCCCCCTGGTGCCGCTCGAAAAAAATCCCGCCGATGGTCCGGCCGAGCGCTTCAAACTCGAGGGGGCCGTCGGCGAAATCGGTTTCATCAGCGCCTTGAGCCACCATTTCTGCAGCAGTTGCAACCGGCTGCGCCTGACGGCCAGCGGCCAGTTGCGCCCCTGCCTCCTGTCGGACCGCCAACTCGACCTGAAGGGACCCCTCAGAGCCGGGGAATCGGATGCGAAGCTGGCCGAGATTTTTCGTCAGGCAGTTGAAAACAAACCGTCGGACCATGATCTGGCGGTCAACGAGCCTTCCGGAGTTTCCTGCCAGATGTCCTCTATCGGCGGTTGATCCGGGTTTGGTATGATGAGGAGTCGGTGGCCGTATGCGTTGAGAATCACTTGAGCCGCAAAAAGCGCAAGGAGGTTAAGAGATGTTGACCGCACCTATTCCCTATCGCCGGAATCGTATTATCGCAGGCCTTGTCTTTGCAATTCTGTTGGCCGGTTGTGCTCAAACCACCCCATCGCCTTCAAAACCGGATGTGGCCGATACCGCAACGCTCAGGGTCGGCGTGACCACCACCTCTCCCCCTTTTGTCTTCGAACAGGCCGGCGAGATTATCGGCCTGGACGCCGACATGGCGCGTGAATTCGCGCGCTATATCGGCAAAACCCTTCGTTTTGTGGATCTCGCATGGGAGGACCAGATCCCCGCCCTGCTGGAAAATCGCATCGACATCATCATGTCGGGGATGTCGATCACGGATATGCGGCGAATGAGCATCGCTTTCAGCCAACCGTATTACCGGTCAGGCCTGATGGCCATGGTTCGAAAAGGGGACGCCAATCGGTTTCCGTTGTCTTTCTTCGGTCTGGTCGGCCAGGCGCCTTCGATGCACTTCGGCGTCGTCAGGGGTACGACCGGTGAGGCCTTTGTCAACCGAAACTTCGCATCCGCCCGAAGGATCACGGCCTATCAAAGCTCCCGCGAGGCCATGAATGCGCTGCTCACGCTCGTGCTGGTGAACCGGACCGACGTGTTCATTCAGGACGGACCGATTCTGCTCATGCTGCTGGCGGAAAATCAATCGATGGATCTGACGGTGCTGCCCTCACCGCTGACCGAAGAGTATCTGGCCTGGGGCATGCGCAAAGCTGACGTCACGCTGAAGGAATCCGCCGACCGTTTCCTCGAGAGCATCTCTATGAGCGGTCAGCTCGAATACTTCGTGCGGCGCTGGATCCCTTTCTCGGAATAAAAATACCCTACAGGAGAAATCGATGACCACCGCGCATCGTCGTTGTCATGGGCTCTTAGGCCTGAGCCTTATGGCGGTCATGGCCTGCACTACAATGATCTCGCTTCCGGTTCTGGAATTAGCCCGGGCCGATGCTTCTCAGCAAGCGGTAAAGGCGGCCAAACAATCGAAGACAGCGGGAGCATCCGAACGGGACGTCGAACTGCCCGCATCCATTGATGCAGACAGGGTCGACGATTTCATGGCCGCCCTCAGCGACGAGCAGGTCCGGCGCCTGCTGATCGAGTCCTTGAAAAAACAGGCCGCTGCGGAAGCGGCGAAGGCCGCGCCGGCAGAAAAAGACATCGGCGGGCTGGCCGGCTTCATCAACGCGTCAAAAAACCTGTTGGAGAAGCTGAAGGAACGGATCGCCTTCATCAAATCCGGCGCCACCGCGGCCCCGGCCAATGTGCCGTCGATTTTCACCTATCTGGGAACCGGTGAGAAAGCAAGCCATCCGGCACGCACCATCATCAATGTCATGACCGTTTTCGCGGCGGCCTTCGGGCTTGCGCTGGGATACCTTTTCCTGACGGCCGGCAGCCGCAGGCGTATAGCGGGCGCACCCCGCACCAATTGGATTTCTCGGATCGGGGCCTCGGCCGGACTGGCCCTGATGAGTATCGCCGGCATGGTCCTGTTCGCCGCAGCGACACTGACATTGTTCTACATTTTTCTGGACCGCACCACGCCCCAGCGCGTGCTGGTGGCCACCTATTTGGTGGCTTTTCTGATCGTTTGGGCGGTAACCGTGATATCTAAATTTCTGCTGGCACCGCAAAGAGAAAATCTGCGCTTTCTGCCTATTAGCGATGAAGCCGCCGTTTACCTGCATCGTGGGGTCGTCGCCATCGCCGCGGTGGGCAGCTTCGGAATCCTCACCTGCGGCATCATCCGATTGGCCGGTGCCAGCGAAGCGACCCATTTCACCGCATTGGCCCTGGTCGGCGTCATCATCACCGCAATGGTCATCTGGATGATGGCCGGCAGGCGCCGACAGGTGGCCGCGCGCCTTTTAAACGAACTGCCGGAAAACAGCCTCCGCGCCGGCCTGGCGCGCCGTTGGCACGTTTTCGGCGGACTGGGCCTCGTTCTGCTGCTGGTCCTCACCCTGGCAAACCACCTGCTGACGGACACCCCCCGCTTCCTGGGCGTCAAAACATTGCTGCTGATCCCCTTGTACGTCCTTCTCGACTGGGGGCTGCGCCAGATCCTGGACGTCGGCTTCGGCTTGGCCCAGCGTCCGGGTGATTTGACATCGGCCATGAATTCCATCGGGATGGGCCGCAAGGCCGAGCGCGTCGAATTCGACGACACGCTATTAACTTCCGCCAAAGAAAATTTCGCCGAGGAATCCCAAGGGAAACCTGCCGGACCATTGACCGGTGGGGGACCTGGTATCGAAAAGGACCGGACCACGACGATTGCCACCGAAGGTCCGCAGACCACCTCCGGGCCGACAGCGGACAAAAAAGATGAGTTAACCCGGCATGTCAATGTCCGGCGCATGCAGCGCGTGATTCGCACCGGGCTGCGGGCCGCCCTGGCGGCCTGGATGGCCTTCTGGCTCCTTAGCATCTGGGGCATCGATCTGCCCATCGGAAAAGAGGTGACCGCGGCGGTATTCAACATCCTGGTGGTCGTGATTATCGGCTACGTCGCCTGGGAGGTGATCAGCGCCGCGATCCATCGCCGGATCAAGCAGGAAAAGCCCGATGACGACGAGGACCGCGATGAGGGCGGCGGCGGCGGCTCGCGCATCGGCACCCTGCTGCTGATCCTGCGCAAGTTCATTCTGACGGTGATCATCATCATGGTGACGCTGATCACCCTTTCCTCCATCGGCGTCGACATCGCCCCTTTGATCGCCGGCGCCGGCGTGATCGGCCTGGCCATCGGCTTCGGCGCCCAGACCCTGGTCAAGGACATCATCTCGGGGATGTTCTTTCTGATCGACGATGCCATCCGGGTCGGCGACTACGTCGATACCGGCAAACAGAAAGGGACCGTGGAGCAAATCTCCCTGCGGTCACTCCGACTTCGCCACCCGCGGGGCATGGTCTACACGATCCCCTTCAGCGACATCGGTTCGGTCACGAATTTCAGCCGCGACTACATCATCACCAAGCTCGACTTCCGGGTCCCCTTCGACACCGACGTCGACAAGGTCCGCAAACTCGTCAAGAAAAAAGTTTACATGCAGATCATGAAGGACCCCGAACTCGGACCCAAGCTGCTCGCCCCCATCAAATCCCAGGGCGTCAGAGAGCTGGACGATTCGGCCCTGATCGTGCGCGTCAAGTACAAAACCCCGCCCGGAGAACAGTTCGTCATCCGCAAGCAGGTCTACCGGTTGATGCAGGAGGCCTTTCATGAGGCCGGCCTCAAATTCGCGCACCGCAACGTCACCGTCTCCCTGCCGCCGGAGCTCGAAAAATCGCTGGCATACGCGGACGCCGACACCCGCGCGAAGGTTCTGGAATCCGCCGCGGCCGCCGCCGGCGCCGTCATTCAGGTCGAAGAAGAAGAGAAAGCGAAGAAAGCCAAAGGGTGACGGCTCACCCGACATGCGGGAAACCGGCCGTCCGATAAAACGGCGCGGCAATCCGGTTTTTTCACTTCGATCGGCGTTTGATGCGTCACCAACCAACCGAGGAAAGACGGTTCCGTCCATAAAAAAAGGCATTTCACCCGAATACCGATGAAATGCCTGTAAAGAGAAAAAGGAATTCTAAACGACGGTCACGTTGACGGCGGCGAGACCTTTTTGACCCTTCTCGACGTCAAAGGTCACCCGGTCGCCTTCTGCCAGTGTTTTGAAACCGGACCCATTGATACCGGTGTGATGAACGAAGACATCCGTTCCGTCTTCCTGTTCGATGAAGCCGTAGCCTTTTTTTTCGTTGAACCACTTTACCGTTCCATTGGCCATAATGACACCCTCCTTTCTTAAAAAGTTCTCATAGTCCCAAACTGCAGGCGCCACCTGGTCAAATGGATCTTCCCTTCAGTACGAAACCGGCCCGGCGCGTTGACGAGCCCTTGATGATTAAAATGATCATATAACCTGTTGACCGACAAAATCAAGTGAATTTTAACTCCGTTCACTGCCCATGCTCCCTGCGGAACACGTCAGTGAGGGCAACCGCCACTTCACGGCTGAAAGCGGTCAGTGTTAGGCTCTGGGCGTCCACGATGGTGTTATAATCCGTTCCCTTGAGGTCGGCGTGGAAAGACGATTTACGGCTCAGAACGACTTCCCGGTCATGATCCCGTGAGATCATCCACTGCACGTCCAGCGTGGCACCGTCGCCTGGGCGGGCATCGAAGCGGGTCACTTCGGCGGAAACCTGAAATTCGAAAACAGCGCCGGAAGGCCAAGGATAAACAAAAATACGGTCGGTGCCCAGAAGCTCGGCCAGGTTTCCCTTGAACACGCGCACGAAGTTGTTTTTCAACGGCTCGGCCCAGCGGTCGAATTCGGAGAACGAAATCTCGTTCGGGCCGGTGCGCAGAACAATCTGCTGCCGGTCCAGGTAGGCGGGAAAAGAGACCGGCCCGAGGCCGACCGACAGGTCGTCGGAGACCTTGGTCGGCGCTTCACCAGCCGCTTGGTCCGGCAAGGCGCTGAGCAGATAATATTTGGAACGCGGCGAAGGGCCGATGCACCCTAAGGCAAGGGTTAACACCACGCCAATCGATACGACGGCTTTCAGAATAGACCGAGTCAGCATGTTGAATATCTCCGGTTTCAAGTGTTTCGCAGGTCGACGATTTCCATGCGGTTGTTTCGTTCCGGGTGCTTACGGGACGGTCCTTCGGTCATCACCACCAGATGACCGCTCAGTTCTTGGACCTTGAGCCAGTTGCGGATCCATGCCCGCCAGTCGGTCGGGTGATCCGGTTCGCAAACCGGAAACACACCGTAGGAGAAAATCAGATCCTGACAGGTCTTCTCGTAGCTGCTGACCGCCGTAATCCAGACCGGCAGCCTGAAGCGCGTGATGCGGCGGGCGGTGCCCCCGCTGTGCGTCGGAACGATAACGGCGGCGGGGGTGATCCGCTGGGAGGTGGCGACGACACTGCGCGCGATCAAGTCGGGCAGGCTCGCCTCTTCATTGCAGTCGCGTGCCGACATTGCCTCCCGCACCGGAAAAACGGTGCGCAGC
Source organism: Deltaproteobacteria bacterium (assembly GCA_041299015.1). GTDB lineage: Bacteria > Desulfobacterota > Desulfobacteria > Desulfobacterales > SG8-13 > JARFQH01. The sequence goes on along the minus strand of JBFYWB010000111.1, from coordinate 16,312 downwards.
GGTTCGATATTCGCCGCAATGGTTGCCAGCATCTCGGCGGCATCCACCGGAAACAGGCCTACGGCCGATTCCCCGGACAGCATGACCGCATCGCTGCCGTCCAGGACGGCATTGGCCACATCGGTGGCTTCGGCGCGGGTGGGTCGGCGGTTGGCGGTCATCGACTCGAGCATCTGCGTGGCGGTGATGACGGGCTTGCCGAGACGGTTGGCTTTCCATATGAGCTGTTTTTGAACAATCGCGATTTGTGCGATCGGAATTTCCACCCCCAGGTCGCCGCGCGCCACCATGATGCCGTCGGCTGCCTGCAAAATGTCGTCGGCGTGGTCGAGTGCGCCGGAGCGCTCGATTTTTGCGAACAGGAAAGGATCATGGCCGAGATCGGCCGCGGCTTTCCGGACGGCGGTAATGTCGGCGGTATCCTGGACGAAGGATTGACTGATCGCGTCGACGCCGTTGGCGAGGGCGAACGCCAGGCAGTGCCGGTCGTAGTCTGTGAACGCACTGATCCCCAGATCGATGCCGGGCAGATTCAGGCCCTTGCGGGAACTCAACTGGCCGCCGATCAGCACCTCGCAGCGGACCTCCGGGCCGGTCGCTTCCAGGACCTTGAGCTGAATCAGGCCGTCGTTCAGAAAAAGCCGGTCCCCCGGGCGCACGGCCTGCGGCAGTTCCCTGAAGGTGACCGAAACCCTGTTGACGGTCCCTTCGATCTCTTGCGTGGTCAGGGAAAAAATCTCGCCGGGCCTCAGATCGACCGGCTCTTCGGCAAAACGGCCGATCCTGATCTTCGGGCCGGGAAGATCGGCCATGATGGCCACGCGCCGACCCGTGACGCGCGAGGCCGCGCGAATTCGCCGGATGACCGCTTGGTGCTCGCCGAAATCACCGTGCGAAAAATTGATCCGGGCCACGTTCATGCCGACCCGGATCAGGCGTTCGAGGATATCCTGCGAATCGGAGGCCGGTCCGATGGTGCAGACGATTTTGGTCCTGTTGCCCGGTAATGCCAAGCCACCCTCCCTTGATTTGCAGCGATGATAAGAGTTTACGGTGTCTTTTTCAGCTGGTCGGCCACGGCCTGGGTAGCCCTGTGGACGGCTTCGGGGTCGCCCAAATAATAATGATCGAGCGGCGTCAAATCGTCGGCCAGTTCATAGACCAATGGTATTCCCGTCGGAATATTGAGCCCGACGATGTCGTCATCGGACAGCTTGTCCAGATACTTCACCAGTGCCCGCAGGCTGTTGCCGTGAGCGGTGATCAATACCCGTTTGCCGGCCGCGACCTCCGGCGCAATCGAGCCGCGCCAGTAGGGCAGAAACCGCTCCACCGTATCCTTCAGGCATTCCGTCGCCGGGATGTCCTGCGGGGCAAGATCGGCGTAGCGTGGATCCTTAGCGGGATTGCGCTCATCGTCCGGCGCAAGGGCCGGCGGGCGGATGGCGTAGCTGCGCCGCCAGATCCGCACCTGTTCCATGCCGTGCCTGGCGGCGGTCTCGGCCTTGTTGAAACCCTGCAGAGCGCCGTAATGGCGTTCGTTGAGTCGCCAGCTGCGGTATACCGGGATCCACATCAAATCCATTTCTTCCATGACCAGCCAGAGCGTCTTGATGGCCCGTTTCAGAACCGAGGTAAAGGCGCTGTCGAAACGATAGCCTTCTTTTTTAAGCGTTCGGCCGGCCGCCAGGGCTTCTCGTGTCCCCTGATCGGTAAGGGCCACGTCTGTCCAGCCGGTGAAGCGGTTTTCTTTGTTCCAGATGCTTTCGCCGTGGCGCAGCAAAACAAGCCGATTCATTTCAGGCTCCTTTTCTCATGTATTCAGCCGCCTCATCGTCTTGAACGCGTTGATCAGTCCATTGGTCGATGAGTCATGGGAGGTTACGGGAGCACCGTCTTCGAGCTCCGGCAGGATCCTGCCGGCCAGTTGTTTGCCCAGCTCGACGCCCCACTGGTCGAAGCTGAAGATATTCCAGATAACGCCTTGTACGAAGATCTTGTGTTCGTACATGGCGATCAGGCGGCCCAGCGTACGGGGGGTCAGTTTTTCGAACAAAATCGAATTGGTCGGCTTGTTGCCCGCGAAGGTCTTCTGCGGCGCCAGCATGCCGATCTCCGCGGCCGACTTTCCGGCGTTCCGCAGTTCAGCCACCACCTCTTCGCGGTTTTTGCCGCGCATCAGCGCCTCGGTCTGGGCGAAGAAGTTGGACAGGAGGATGTCGTGATGCCGTCCGATGGGATTGTGGCTGACCGCCGGTGCCAGGAAGTCGGCCGGAATCAGCTTCGTCCCCTGGTGAATCAGCTGGTAGAAGGCATGCTGACCGTTGGTGCCCGGCTCGCCCCAGATGATCGGTCCGGTCTGGTAAGTGACCCGGTTGCCCGCGCGGTCCACCGATTTACCGTTGCTCTCCATGTTCGCCTGCTGGAAATAGGCCGGAAAACGGTGCATGTACTGATCGTAGGGCAGGATCGCTTCGGTTTCGGCTCCGAAGAAGTTGGTGTACCAAATCCCGATCAGGGCCAGGAGAACCGGAATGTTCTGCTCAAACGGCGTATCCCGGAAGTGCCGGTCCATGTCGTAGGCGCCCTGCAGCAGTTCGGAAAAATTCTCGAACCCGATCGAGCAGGCGATGGAGAGTCCGATGGCCGACCAAAGCGAATAGCGCCCGCCGACCCAGTCCCAGAAGACAAACATGTTCTCCCGTTCGATCCCGAATTCCTCGACCTTCGCGACGTTGGTGGAAAGGGCCACGAAATGACGCGCCACGTGCTCCTCCTGTTCGGCGCGCCCGAGGAACCACTGCCTGGCGGAATAGGCATTGGTCATGGTCTCCTGGGTCGTAAAGGTCTTGGAAGCGATCATGAAGAGGGTCGTCTCGGGATCCAGGTGCCTTAGGGTTTCGCTGATGTGGGTCCCGTCGACGTTCGACACGAAATGCACGACCGGACTGTTGGAATAGGGTTTGAGGCACTCGGTGACCATCACCGGTCCGAGGTCGGATCCGCCGATGCCGATGTTCACGACGTCGGTAATCTTTTTGCCGGTATAGCCTTTCCATTCCCCGGATCTGATCTTGCAGGAGAATGTCTCCACCCGGTTTAGCACGGCATTGACCTCGGGCATCACGTCCCGGCCGTCCACAAGAACCGGCGTGTTCGCGCGGTTGCGCAAGGCCGTGTGCAGAACGGCACGCGCCTCGGTTTGGTTGATGGGCTCACCGCCGAACAGGCTGTCGATGGCTCCTTTAAGATCGACGTCCTCGGCCAACTGGAAAAGGAGGGCGAGGGTTTCCCGGGTGATGCGGTTCTTGGAAAAATCGACCAGGATGTCGTTGAACCGGAGGGAAAAGTCCGCGAAGCGGTCCGGATCGGCGGCGAAGATGTCCTTCATGTGCAGGGGCTCGATTTCGGCAAAGTGGGCGGACAGCTTTCGCCAGGTGTTCGTTTTCGTCGGGTCTTCTTTTGCAAGCATGGTCTCGTCCCCTTCCCTTGCGTCCGTATGATCCGGCCGGAGAGTTCCGCGGCCGGGTTCCCCGGTTTGACTGCGAACACCGCGGCACCGAATGAGATGTGAATCGCTCCCGACGCCCGGAATATGAGACCGATCACCGGACCGAATGCTCCCCATCTTAACCGCAGGGTCGCCTTCTGTCAATTTTACACATCCCGTTCGCAGAGTTCCCGCCAAGGGTGCGTGACCTTGCCCCTTTTCGGTCACATGGGTGTAGGTCGGGGTGGTCTGCACGTTTTGATGGTCCAGCAGCTCCTGCACCTTGCGGATGTCGCAGCCGGCCACCAGAAGACGCTTCGGTTCCTTGACCCGCTCCATGCGTCCGACTTCGACCAACTCCATGCGCAACACCTATCTGTAAAGTCTGTAAAGAAAAACGATCCCATTCAAGACCCGGCTTCGGGTGCCGGAAGCGACCCGAATTTCTGTTTTTTTGATGTTGATATTTAAAACAAGGAGAGATCATGACAACTTTGCGATACGCAGATGTGTTTGTCCCGGGCGGTTTTCCGCGACACACATATGATCCTCGCCTTGGGTTAAAACTTGAGACTTCCGTTCGACAGGTGACTGAGAACCTAAATCAGCCGATTTATTGATCTCGAAAATTTAAAGCAAAATAGACGAGCTACCGGTCTTCCACAAGATCTGGCCGATGCAGAAAATTTAGAATGATGCTGAAGAGGTGACGTTCTCGACATTTATACTTTTCGATCCAGCCACTCGTTGATAAGGCGCCAACATGGCGAGACAAAGCCGCAGCGATGCACCGGAAGCTCTGCAACACATCATTGCCGGAGGAATCGCCCGGTGCAAAATGAAGGAATATCGACAATGATCGCAGAACGCGTGCGGTTCGCCCCCCTGCGGAATAAAATAAGGGATGCCGCGACGATCTTTTGCAGATTGTTTCGCACTGCCGACGGTTGCCGCTAACGGCTGTCGAAATCTCCCCTCTTCGATCTATCTCTTCGACGCATCGGCCAATCGGTCCCGCAGCTTGTCCGCTCCAGGATTGTGGACGCCTTTTTTCTCGAAGACGTCCACCGGTCTCACCGGCTGTGCGTAATAGGCCTGGTTATGGTCACCGCTGACCGAGATCACGGCCCCATCCAGGGACACCCCGATAAAAGCCCCCTTGGAACGGGCGAAGGAGAGAAAATCCGCACTCAGATTCGGTGCCGTTGCCCCTTCGGCGCCGATCCCCACCGGACCGGCCGCGGCCGACACACCGCCGCCGAGTTTGAATGTCGTGGCGTACAACGATTCGATGCCTTTCTGGGTCATGACCATCATCACCACCTCGGAAGAGGAAGCCCCGAATTGCAACCCCAGACTTCCGCCGCCGATCGTATAAAAAACCGGCCCGCTCCACGTGTTGGTCCGCGGGTCGCGCACCATCAGGATTCCGCGGCCGCCCGAACCGCCGACCCAGAATGCCGCTTTGAACAGCGACGGAGTGATCAAAACCCCCTTGGCATACTTAAGATTGTTCCTCAAGTACGTCATCGTTTGATCGTTCAGAAACCCTTCGATGGTCAGCGACGCCCGGTCCACGAGCACCTGCTGAGAAGTGTCCTGCGCTGTCGCCGGAGGACAAAGAACGGTGCCGAAAGCGACCGCCAGGGTTATTACACACGCCATAAACCGGGACAGGGGTGCTTGCATTCTCTTTCCTCCTACTTTCTTCCGATTTGCTGATTACCGCTTACCCCGGAAGGGTCGCCGGCACATTTCAGTATCCAATCGTGGATGGAGGTTGTGGTTTCTGGGGATCGTCCGGCGCCGCGGCGGAATTTCAAGGTAAAGAACGTCTCAACGCGCCAAAGGTCGGCGGGCGATGATGACGGCAGACTGCCGGATCGATCGAACCGCAGCCGCTTCGGCCCTGGGGTTGGCGGATCGGTCCTGCCAAAAGGGTCACGGGTCAAGCGCTCGCCGGGCGGGCGCAAAACGGGGCTACTGTGTCTGTTCCCACCAATCGCCCTTCTGAAACCACTGTTGTTTCAAATGCTCCAGCGTGCCATTGTCCCGCAGCGTCGTCAGGAAATTATCCACGAGGTTGACAAAGAGTGGGTCGTTGGCCGGCAGCGCAATACCGATCGGTTCGTAGGTCAGGGGAGAAACGAGGGCCATAAGCCCCTGGTTCGCATGACGGGCTGCGCTGACAAGGCAAATGGGTTGATCGGCCACCATGGCGTCCACCCGGCCGTCGATAACCATTGTGACCGCCTCGGCATAGGTTTGCACCGGCAAGAATTGAGCCCTGGGCGCCACCGTTTTAATGAAATCCGCACTCGTGGAGCCCTTGAGGGCGGTGAGCCTGACTTCCGCACGGTTTATGCCGTCCGGGCCTTTGATGGCGGCAAGGCGGGCTTCGCGGGTCAGCAGTCCTTTTCCGGAGATCAAATAGGGGCCGACGAAGGCCACGCGGCGGTTGCGGCGAACGGTTATCGTCACGCCGGAGATGACCATGTCCACCTTACCGGCTTCAAGCGCCGGCAGCAGGTCGCTGAAGGCCATCGGTTCCAGTCTCAGGCTGACCTCCATGGCGTCGGCGAGGAAGCGGGAGAGATCGGCATCCAGGCCGATGATCTTTCCGTCTCTGGTAGTCATGTTCAGCGGCGGCATACCGGCGGCGGTGGCGACCACCAGTTCGCCGCGCTGCTGAATGCGATCGAGGACGGGTGACGGCGACGTGAGGACGAACGTTCCCAGGTTGTGTTGCGAACAGGCGCAAAAGACGATCGCCACCAGCGCCAAAAAGAAAGCAGGACCTATCCTTTTCATCTTTTGCTTCTCCACGCATTGACCGTCAGGAACGGCCGCTGACGGTGTCGGATGACCATGGCATTGCCCGCAAAAAGATGTCTGTAACGCGAAACGTTCCTACTATAGGAGGCATCGTCGTGACTGTCAAATGAAAAGCCCGGCCGGCCCCGCCCAGTGATGAAACCGTGTCGTCATGGGCGGCAGGTAAAGATCAACGCATTGAAATCGGTGCCTTTCTGCTATAGTATCGTTTAGTAAACAGGTGCGTGAAGTCGTATCGTAGGATACCGGCGACCGACCGGCAACAGGTGCAAGACACAAACAGTCTGGGGGTATAATGGAAATAAATGTTCCAAAAGCATATGATCTGACGGTGACCTTGTCGGACAACTCGACGAAGCGCCTCAGCGCGTTCTGGCAGGAGCGACCGCTGGTGCTGGTTTTCTTGCGCCACTTCGGCTGACCGTTTTGCCGCGAACAGGTGGCGCAGTTGCGCCGGAAAAAACAGCATTTCGACGAAGCCGGTGCGCAGGTTGTCCTGGTGGGGATGGGAACCCCGGCCGAATCCAGGGCCTTTGCCGCAAAATACGATGTCCCCTTCCCGCTTGTTTCCGACCCCGCCAAGATGGTCTACCGGAAATTCGACCTCAGACGGATGGCTCCGTGGGGCTTTCTGGCGCCCGAAGTCGTTCTGAAGGGGGTTTCGGCCATGGCCCGCGGTCATCACATGGGATTGCCCCAAGGCGATGTCCGGCAGCTGCCGGGAGTGTTCATCATCACCACCGCGGGAGAAATTGTTTTCAGTCACTACGCCGCCGACCCGGCCGACCACCCGGAGGTCGCAACGATCCTCGATGCGTTGAAAACGGTCGCATAAGGAGTTGCCTAAAGCCATCGAACGGTCGTCGCTGCCGAGAAGCCACCGCGACTGGCGACCCGATGGGAACGAGACGGAGGAAAAAGCATTTTAACCAACGGGCGTCCGCTTCGACCGAAGGGGCTGTCACCATGAGCGGCGCAGTAGAATCAAACGAACAACCCCAATCCGAGATCCAGCACTTGCGTCGTCGGCTGCGCGAATCCGAGCAGCGGCGTCAGAGGGCGGAAGCGGCATTGAAGGCCATCGAAAAGCGCAATCGTCTTCTGGCTGACAGCGCGCCGTTCGGTATTTTCGTCGTCGACACAGCGGGACGCATCACTGGCCACAACCGCAGATTTGCGCAAATGCTCCAGTGGCCGGTTCCGGAAGGGCTGCCGGACATGAACATCTTTGAACACCCTGCGTTTAAAAATGAGGGCGTTGCCAAAGATTTCCTGAGGTGCATCGAAAAGAAAAAACCCGTGGTCAAGGCCTATCCGTGTGTCACCGCGGGCGGCGACTGCCTGCACATGCGCTTCAGTCTCTGTCCGGTAGCCGATGGCGACGGAACGATTACAGAGGTCCTGACTTTCGTCGAAGACATCAGCGATTTGAAACAGGCGGAAGTCGAGATCAGGGAGAGCGAGGAAAGATACCGTCTGTTGTTCAGGTCCACGCCGGTCGCCTTGATCGAAAGAGATGCCTCCCGTCTCAAGGCCTACATCGAAGAACTGCGGCAATCGGGCGTACGCGACTTCAATGCCTATCTTAGGGAGCACCCCCAGGCGGCGGCCCACTGCATGGCGATGATACGCACGGTCGACTTCAATGATGCCGTGGTGCGGTTGTTCGAAGCCGATGACCGCAGCGAGCTGAAACAAGGGCTGATGCCGATCCCCCCTTCCGATGTCAGCCGGTTTGCGCGTGACATCATCCTGATGATCGCCGAGGGGAACATTTCCCAGGAGCGGGAAGAATCCTTTTTGACCTTGAAAGGCAACCAAAGGAGTATATTGGTCAAATCCCTGATCGTTTCGGGCCATGAGGATACCTATGCGCGGATCGTCATTTCCCTGGTGGACATCAGCAAACGCAAAGAAACCGAAGAGGCCCTTCGGGCCAGCGAACAGAAATTCCGCACACAGGCCATGCGCGACACCCTGACCGGGCTCTACAACAGGCGTTTCCTCTACCGCTCGTTGGCGGAATTGATCGAAACCGGCAAAACCACCGGCGCGCCGCTCTCCCTCATTTTCATGGATCTCGACTTTTTCAAGAATGTGGTGGATGCCCACGGCCACCTGAACGGCAGCCGGGCCATCCGCGAAGTAGCCGCCACCATCCAAGGGTCGCTAAAAGAGCCGGCTTATGCCGTTGCCTACGCGGGTGACGAGTTCGTCGTGGTGCTGCCGGGGTTCGGCAAGGACCAGGCGATGGAAACGGCGGTGAACATCCAGAACCGCATCAACACTTCGGTATACCTGCGCGGCCAAGACCTAGCGGTCAAGCTCCAGGCCAGTTTCGGTGTCGCCACCTTCCCCGAACACGCCACCGACCCGACCGGGCTGCTCGCCTCGGCCGACCGGGCCTTGTTCGGGATCAAAAGCACCGGCAAAGACGCCGTCGGCTGGGCCGACCTGCTGTTTTCATAAGACAGGGGCGGCAGTTCACTCGGATCACGGTCGCGGTCGGAACACCATTTTACCCGGGCACGCGAAAAGAATTTGTCATTGTACTCTGAAAAAACATGCGGTAGATTTAGCAGTTTTTGAAAAAGCCGACTCGGCTTGCCTTGGCCGCGTTGCCGGCATGGTAGCGATAGTCGAGCGTATCGTTGCGTCTCCATCGGCCCACCGGCACGTTGACATCGAAGCCTGTGTCCTTAGAGTAACCTTTTCGAATCAAGCTGGCCCAGCGGTCGAACAGGCACCCCTCAGGCGGCTGCAGTGGTCGGCTCTGTTTCGGAGCGGAACTTCAACCACAACAGAGACGCACCCCGCATATGACCAAACGGATCATCATCACCATCGTCGGGCTGATTGCAGTCATCGGCGTTCTGGGCGGCATCAAGGGACTGCAAATCGAGCGGATGATCGCCCAGGGCAAGCAGTTTTCACCACCTCCCGAGCCGGTCAATACCGCCGTCGTGCGCCAGGAGACGTGGGAATCCCTTATCACCGCCGTGGGATCGCTGGAAGCGGTTCAAGGCGTTATCGTCACCGCGGAGTTGCCCGGCAAAGTGGAGCGTATCGAACTTGAGGCCGGCACAAAGGTGAAGGCCGGCGACCTTCTTTTGCAGCAGGACATATCCACGGAAACCGCGCAACTTCGTTCGGCCGAAGCGGCCCTGACACTCACGGAGATCGAAATCGACCGCAAGCGTAAACTCCTGGCCCAAAAAACCATTTCACGTTCGGAGTACGACAACGCCGAAGCCCAGTTCAAACAGGCCGCGGCCCAGGCCGACACCATCCGGGCCACTATCAAGAAAAAAACCATTCGGGCGCCCTTTGCCGGTCGTCTCGGCATCCGCCTGGTCAACGTCGGTCAAGTCCTCAAGGAAGGTGAACCGATCGTTTCCCTCCAATCGATCGATCCGATTTTCGTAAACTTCAGCCTGCCGCAACAGCAACTCGCCCAGGTTGGACCCGGCCTCAGCGTGCGGGTGACAGCCGATGCCTTGCCCGGACAGGCGCTCGAAGGGAAAATCACGGCCATCAACCCCCAGGTCGACGCGGCGACGCGCAACATCCGGATGCAGGCGACCATGACCAATCCCGAAGAGCGTCTCCGGCCGGGAATGTTCGTCACCGTGACCGTGGTGCTGCCCGTTCGCCAAGATCTGCTCGCCATCCCGGCCACCTCCATACTCTACGCCCCTTACAGCGATTCGGTGTTTGTCGTGGAAGAGCAAAAAGATGAAAAAAACGGCCGAGTCGGCAAGACCGTGCGTCAACAGTTCGTGCGGCTCGGAGAGCGACAAGGCGATTACGTCGCCGTCTTATCCGGTCTCGAGGAAGGTCAAACGGTTGTGAGCACCGGCGTTTTCAAACTGCGCAACGGCCAGTCGGTCGTCGTGGACAACGCGTTGACGCCTGAATTCAAACTCAATCCTGAACCCGAAGAAAGTTGACCGCGGACACCATCACCTGAATGCAATTCACCGACCTTTTCATCCGCCGCCCCGTTCTCGCAACCGTGGTCAGCCTCGTGATCGTCATCGCAGGCTTGCAGGCGATCCGTTCGCTCAACGTCCGCCAGTATCCCCGCAGCGAGAACGCGGTGGTCACCGTCACGACCGTCTACGTCGGCGCCAATGCGGAACTCGTGCGCGGGTTCATCACCACGCCTCTGGAGCGTGCCATCGCAGCCGCCGACGGCATCGATTACATCCAATCCCAGAGTTCCCAGGGGCTTTCGACCATCAACGTGCGCCTCAAGCTCAACTACGACCCGATCAAGGCGCTAGCGGAGATCAGCTCCAAAGTCGATCAGGTCCGCGGGGACCTTCCCCCTGAGGCCGAAGTCCCCACCATCAACGTCGAGTCGGCCGACAGCCAATTTGCCTCGGCTTATCTGAGCTTCACATCCGATACTCTCGAACAAAACGAAATCACCGACTACCTCGTGCGCAGCGTGCAGCCGCGTCTGGCCGCCATCGAAGGCGTTCAGCGCGCCGACATTCTCGGCGCCCGCACCTTCGCCATGCGCATATGGCTGAAGCCCGAACGCATGGCCGCCTTCAACATCAGCCCGGTGCAGGTTCGCCAGGCGCTCGCCGCCAACAACTTTCTCGCCGCCGTCGGGCAAACCAAGGGCTCCCTGGTCCAGGTCAACTTGACCGCCAACACCGACCTGCAATCGGTGGAGGAGTTCAAGCGCCTTGCCATACGCGAACAGGACGGCGCCATCGTCCGGCTCGAAGACATCGGCGAGATCGTGCTGGGGGCCGAAAGCTACGACGCGGAAGTACGCTTTTCCGGCCAGACGGCTGTCTTCATGGGCATCTGGCCTCTGCCCAACGCCAACTCGGTCGACGTCATCAAGCGCGTGCGCGCTGAAATGGAATTGATCGACAGGGACCTTCCCAGCGGCATGCAGGCCCGCATCGCCTACGACGCCACCGATTACATCACCAATGCCATTCGCGAGGTCGTCAAAACTCTCAGCGAGACCCTGCTGATCGTCATCGTCATCATTTTCCTTTTCCTGGGGTCGATCCGGTCGGCGTTTATCCCGGTGGTGGCCATCCCGCTTTCGCTGATCGGCGCGGCCTTCCTGATGCAGGTGTTCGGATTTACCATCAATCTGCTCACCCTCCTGGCCGTGGTGTTGTCCGTGGGTCTTGTGGTCGACGATGCCATCGTGGTGGTCGAAAATGTTCAACGTCACATCAGCGAGGGCGAGTCGCCGTTCGACGCCGCCTTGATAGGAGCCCGCGAACTGGTCGGCCCCATCATCGCCATGACCATCACGCTGGCCGCGGTCTATGCCCCCATCGGTCTGCAGGGAGGTCTCACCGGCTCGCTCTTTCGTGAATTCGCCTTTACCCTGGCCGGGGCCGTCACCATCTCCGGAGTCGTCGCGCTCACCCTTTCGCCCATGATGGCTTCCAAGATGCTGAAAGCGGGAATCGAAGATCACGGCTTTGCCGGAAAAATCGCCCGCGATTTCAAACGCTTCAGAAATTTCTACGGCCGTCTGCTCGACGTCACCCTGGCCTACCGCCCGGCCGTCTACGTGGTCTGGATCGTCGTGGCCCTTCTCACGATACCGATGTTCATCATGTCTCCCAAGGAGTTGGCACCGACCGAGGACCAGGGGGTTATCTTCGGTATCCTCGACGCGTCGGCGAACGCAACCCTCGACCAGACCAGCATCTACGCCGCGGAGGTCAACCGGGCCTTTCAGAGCGTTTCGGAAACCGACTTTACCTTTCAAGTGACCTTTCCGACCTCAGGGTTCTCCGGCATGGTGGTCAGGCCTTGGGACGCGCGCGAACGCACCATTTTCGAGATCCTTCCCGAGGTTCAGCAAAAACTGCAGGCCATTCCGGGCGTGCGGATCTTTCCCGTGCTGCCGCCGGCCCTGCCGGGTGGTGGACAGTTCCCGGTGGAGTTCATCCTCGCATCCACGGCCGAGGAGGATCAGATCCTGGAATTTGCAAAACAAGTCCAATTCAAGGCGATGCAGAGCGGCCTCTTTGCTTTTCCGCCGTTGATCGACGTCAAGATCGATCAGCCTCAGTCGGAGATCGTTATCGACCGCGACAAGGTGGCCTATCTCGGCCTTAACCTGGAGCAGGTCGGCGCCGACATCGGATCGATGGTCGGCGGTAATTTCGTCAACCGATTCGATATTGCCGGCCGCAGTTACAAGGTGATTCCTCAGATTCAGCGCGTCGACCGCCTCAATCCGGATCAACTCAAAAATATCTACGTCACCGGCCCGAACAACCAGCTCCTGCCGCTCAGCACTATCGCCGAAATCCGCAGTTCCACTGTTCCGCGCTCGCTGAACCGTTTCCAGCAGCTCAATGCCGTAACGATCAGCGGCGTGGCGGTCAGGCCGCTCGACGAAGCCCTGCGCTTCTTAGAGGATGAAGCCGCAAAAATCCTGCCCACCGGATTTGTACTCGACTACACGGGTGAATCGCGGCAGCTGCGCAGCGAAGGCAATCAGTTCATCCCGACCTTCACTCTGGCCATCATTCTGATCTTTCTGGTCCTGGCGGCCCAGTTCAACAGCTTTCGCGATCCCTTCGTGATCCTGGCCGGTTCGGTGCCCCTGGCCATGTTCGGCGCGCTGGTCTTCACGTTTTTGAAGATACCCGACCCGAACGTCCCGTTCTGGACCGGGGGCTGGACGACGACGATGAACATCTACTCCCAGGTCGGCCTGGTGACGCTTGTCGGCCTGGTCTCTAAAAACGGGATTCTGATCGTCGAGTTTGCCAACACCCTCCAGGAGCGAGGACGTTCCAAGATAGAGGCCGTACGCGAGGCGACCTTGACCCGTCTGCGCCCGATTATCATGACCACCGCGGCCACCATCGCGGGTCACTTTCCACTAACACTGGTCACCGGGGCCGGGGCCGAGGCGCGCAACTCCATCGGCCTGGTGCTCGTCGGCGGCATGGCCATCGGTACGTTCTTCACCCTCTTCGTCATCCCCTCGATCTACATGCTCGTCGCCCGCGACCACACCCGCGAGAGCGATCAAAAAGCCGAAAAGCCGAACGAAAAAAACATCATACCGGTCAGCGGTCTCGGCGCTGCTGCCGAGAATTAGACGCCCTGACGTCTCGATGAGTAAAGATGTCTGTTTTTGCGGGGGAAAGCCCGGGTTTTCCCGTCTCAACACGATTCGATGGATAAAAATTCCGACCACAACCCGGTCTTAAGTCCTCCCAAACCATCGAGCTTGAAGTGAACCGAAGAAGTCTATCTCTTCCATCTAATGGATATCTTCACCGGAAAATAACCTCTTCTTACCTTGAGATAGGGGTTGGCTATATTAAAGCGGTTTTCGGTAGCCTCGGTACAGACTAATAGCAGCTAGTTTTAGTTCACCCAGCTGATTGATAAGCTGTCAGTAACAACTGAATCGGGGCAATAACTTTTCTTTAGATATTGACCCAAGGCACAATCTATCCGGTTTTCTCCCTCCGCGAATATATCCACAATCACATAAGGGGCAGTTTGTTTGCGATTACCTGACCAACACCATCAAAAACTCAAAAAATCTTCATGATTGTATTAATCGCCAATATTACCCTCTGAATCTCTTCTTCCATTGAACATCCGCACGCGAAAAGATTTAATTTTTTTGACTGTGCAGTTGAAAGTGTGAAGCCTTTTAGGATGGCTGTACTGGTCTGTTTTTTATGCAAGATAGAGTGGTCCCTCCCCCACCATCATTGGTAAATGTAGAGATGACAAGCGGGATGACAGCTGCGATCATGCTCGTCTGCATCACTCGGATTAATGTGAAGCTGCATTTTTTTATTGACACACCATAGCGGCACCAGTAAATATAATGCGTATAAACGTAATTTTTTCATCGGACAAACACAAGGAGAAACAAGGTGCCCGTACAACCGACAGAAAAAGAAGAGGAATATTTCGCTCTCCGTGAATTTGAACGTCTGAAAAAGCTGGAGCAGGCAAAACAGCAGAAACTGGCCGCCTCCGAAAAGGAGGGGCTAAAGAAGCTTCATTACATGCAGTGCCCGAAATGCGGCATGCATCTAGTGGAAATCGATTATCGCGGGATCAAAATCGACCGCTGTTCGGATTGTGAAGGCATCTGGCTTGACAAGGGCGAGCTGGCGGGACTTACCAATCTGGGCGAAAACGTTCTCGGTAAGCTGTTTTCCGTTTTCAGGAAATAAACCATCCCGGCCGACGCCCTGGCGGCCAGTAGGTAACAGTTAAGTCGTTCTTACGAAGTAAAAAGGGTTGGCTTCAGGCAACAATGATCGATGGCGGCTCGAAGAGAGCAAGAAGCTTCTTTACGCCCGATTAATTTATGGCCATCGGCGCGGGGTCTGCGCAATCAGAATCAGGAGGGGTCTTACACGAATCGGCCAATTCGTGTCAATTCTCATGGAGCACGGTCAAGCTCGACCTCTACGGCCTGAAATTCTTCTACTCCGAGGTGCTGTGCAAACCCTGGGAGAACATCATCCTGATCAAGCCGCCCAAGGCATCCAGAATCCCCGATATCCTGTCTGTGGAGCAGGCCGGGCAGTTATTTGCCGCAATGAGGATCTTGAGCTACAAGGTCTTCTTCCTTACCTGCTACAGCATGGGCCTGCGCCTTGGCGAGGGCATCCGGCTCGCTGTTGGCGACATCGACGCGGGCAACATGCGGGTCCATATTCGTGATGCCAAGGGCAACAAGGACCGGCTGGTGCCGCTGCCCGACAAGACCTTGCAGGTACTGCGGGAGTTCTGGGCCATGCACAAGCATCCCCGGTTTCTCTTCCCCAGCAGGAAAAGAGGACTGAAAAACGTCCACCTTGTTGATCTGCCCCTGAACAGGGGAGGCATACAAACCGCCATGCAGTCCGTTGTCCAGCACCTCTGCATAAAAAAATCTCATGCCACTCCCTGCGCCACAGCTATGCCACCCACATGCTGGAAGCCGGGGTTGATCTGCTTGAGCTGCAGCAGATCCTTGGCCATGTCAGCATCCTGACCACCGCCAGATACACCCACCTGACCTCCACGACGGCCAACAATGCAAGACTGGCCGTCAACTCCCTGGACATCAAGTGGGGAGGGCGCAAATAATGCTGCTCTCCACGATCATCAACAAGTTCAGGGACAGCTTCTTCTGCACCTACAAGAAAAATCTCCTTCCAGGCCATATCAAGGCTCTGGAGTCCATGGCCCGATGCCGATACGAGCATGGACCGCACATGCTGGCCCGCTGTTCGGACCACCAGTGCGGCGAACGGGTCTATTTTCCCCACTCCTGCGGCCCCAGAAACTGCCCCCATTGCCAGAACCACGAGAGCCAACAGTTGTTGGAGAGCCAACTTGACAAACGGCTGCCGTGTCAATACTACCTGATCACCTTCACCCTGCCCGGGCAGCTGCGGGATCTGGCATGGAAACACCAGAAAACCGTCTACGCCCTGATGTTCATGGCGGTGCAGGATCTCCTGAAAACTTTCACCAATAACGACAAAAAACTCGGCGGATCACCGGGATTCATCGCCATCCTCCGCACCCATTCCAGAACCCTAAACTATCATCCCCATATCCATGTGGTCATGCCCGGAGCAATCATCAACCTGAAAACCAGGCTGTGGAAGGAAAAATCCGGGAAATATCTCTTCAGCCACAAAGCACTGGCCAAGGTTTTCCGGGCTAAACTGCTCCAGGCCCTGGTCGAAGAAAAGCTGCCGGTTCCCCATGATTGCCACGAGCAGTGGGTGGTTGACTGCAAGGACGCAGGCAACGGCGAGGAGGCACTGATCTATCTTGGCCGCTACCTGTACCGGGGCGTCATCCGGGAAAAAGATATCCTGCACTGCCGGGATGGCATGGTCACCTTCCGGTATCGCCATGCTAAAAGCGGAGAAGACCGGACCAGAACCGTCAAGGGCGAGGACTTCCTCTATCCGCTCATGCTCCATGTGCTGCCCCGGGGGTTTCGAC
>JBFYWB010000108.1:0-9693 GCA_041299015.1 Deltaproteobacteria bacterium | reverse complement strand
GTCAGGACGTGCCGCTGGCGGTAAAAATCAAGGCCCTCGGCGGCAAATACGAGCACATCATCAGCATCGTTCAGGAAAACAGCGTGCCGTGGAAGGACGAATACCTCGAACTGGTCGTCATTGATGATTTATTTGGCCTGTCGGCCGAAAAGATCGGCGAGTACATCGTGGCGCAGGTGACCACTCGCGTGGCGGTGGGGGCCTGAGGGCGCGCGAAAAATCAAATACACTAACGGCGTAAGGCTAAAGGTACACGGTGTAGGGTGTAAGGTGTGAGGTGTAGGTTTTCAAGGCTAACGGCGTAAAGGATTAATTCAGCTGGTACTATTATCCTTTCGATTTCTTGCCCGCCAGGGCGGCCCGGATGAAGGCCCGAAATAGCGGATGGGGCTTCATCGGCCGCGACTTGAACTCGGGGTGAAACTGGCAGCCCAGAAACCAGGGATGGTTTTTGATCTCGATGATCTCGACCAGATCCCCGGAGGGTGACATGCCGCTGAAGACCATCCCGTTTTCGATCAGTTTTTCCTTGAAGGCGTTGTTGAACTCATAGCGGTGCCGGTGCCTTTCGGAGATATCCTCACACTGGTAGGCGGCATAGGCCAGGGAATCCGGCGCCAGACGACAGGGGTAGGCGCCGAGGCGCATCGTGGCCCCCTTGGCCGAGTTCACGTCGCGCTTGTGCATGGTTCCGGTTTTCTCATCGAGCCATTCGGTCATCAGGTATATCACCGGGTACGGGGTGTCTTCGTCGAACTCGGAGCTGTTGGCGCCCGCCAGCCCGGCCACGTTGCGGGCGTATTCGATGACCGCGATCTGCATACCGAGGCAGATCCCGAAATAGGGAATGCGGTTGACCCGCGCGTAGTTTGCCGCGCAGATCTTCCCCTCGATGCCGCGCATGCCGAAGCCGCCCGGCACCAGAATGCCATCGGCGCCGGTCAGGAATTGGCTGCAGGTGCCGTCCTCCACCTGTTCGGAGTCGACGAAGATCAGTTTGACGCGGCTATCGTTGGCGATGCCGCCGTGGTAGAGGGCTTCGTTCAGGCTCTTGTAGGATTCCGTCAGGTCGACGTATTTGCCGACGATCGCAATCGTCGCCTCGTTTTGCGGGGACGAATACTTCTTGAGGAAGTCTTCCCACTCCTCCAGCCGGGGTTCCCGTGTCCAGATATTGAGCAACTCCACGATCTTGGCGTCCAGCCCCTCGCGGTGAAACACCAGCGGGACCTCGTAAATACAGTCCACGTCCTTGGCGGTGATGACCGCATCCTTGCTCACGTTGCAGAACAGGGCGATTTTTCTCTTGATGTCTTCCGGCAGATAACGGTCCGTGCGGCACAGCAGGATGTCGGGTTGAATGCCGATACCCCTGAGTTCCTTGACGCTGTGCTGGGTCGGTTTGGTCTTCAGTTCGCCGGCGGTGCCGATGTAGGGAACCAGCGTGAGGTGAATGTAGATCACATTCTCCTTGCCGACGTCGGTCCGGAACTGGCGGATGGCTTCCAGAAAAGGCAGGCTCTCGATGTCACCGATGGTTCCGCCGATCTCGACGATGACCACATCCACACCGTCGGCCACCAGCTTGATGCTGTTCTTGATCTCATCGGTGATATGGGGAATGACCTGGACCGTGCCGCCCAGGTAGTCGCCCCTGCGTTCTTTGCTTATGACCGAATGGTAAATCTTTCCGGTTGTAAAATTGTTGTTCTTTCCGATAACGGCATGCGTGAACCGCTCGTAATGACCGAGGTCCAGGTCGGATTCGGCTCCGTCGTCGGTCACGAAGACCTCACCGTGCTGAAAAGGGTTCATGGTGCCCGGATCGACATTGATATAGGGATCCAGTTTCTGAATCGTCACGCTCAACCCGCGACTTTCGAGCAAGGCCCCGATAGCGGCCGATGCCAACCCTTTGCCGAGCGACGACAAAACACCGCCGGTCACGAAAACAAATTTGGTCGTCTTTGCCATGTCACTCCTCTATTAGCCGATTGAAACCGAGATCGAGGATAATGGGGTGGACCTATTCAAATATCTTGCGAAAACGGTCGATCGTGCGTTGGATGTCATTTTTTTCGCCGGATTCGCCGGGCCCCGGTGGAGGGTCGGCGGCATACGGATAGATCGACTTCAGATAGTCCACGTCGAAGAGCCGGTCGGAGAACTCCGGGTTGACCCGGGTCTTCTGCACCTGCATCCGACGCAGGAGTCGATCACCCTGGTAGAATTCGACCCGCTCGGGATACCAGATGGAGGACACCTTGCGCCAGTCGGCGTAGCGGACCTCGAGCGCCGCACCCGGATTGGCCGCCGAAGCCGGCTTCAGCAACCAGCGTATCGGCCTGAAGGTCTCTTTGTCGAGCCACACCTGCGGCACCGTTTCGTCCGGATACTGCGCCCCCAGCACGTAAGCGACCCGTCCCTGAAACCTCCCGAGGCTGGAGACCTCCACCGCCACGCCGAGTTCTGTGAGACGGTTCTTGAGCGACTCACGCGTGTTGTAGAGCAAAATATCCTTGTAGTGGTCGAGATCGCTCTCCGTGTCGGAAACGATGTGCCGGTCGACAACCCTTACGCTCCGCCCGTTGTTGAAGACCCGGATGTGCTCGCCGGCCGCGGAAGTGAATTCCGAACGAAATGCGCCCGGGAAACGGTAGCTGAGTGTTTCCTGCACCGCCAGCGCCTCGGCCGCCAGCACGCTCTCCTGGACAGTGAGTTTCTGGATGACCTGCAGGCTGCGGGCCGTACCCATTTCACGCTGCATCAATTCCAACAGGTGATATCCGTGGAGGACATAGGCGTGCGCCGGGGACGCGGTGATAAACGGGTCGAAAGGCGCACTAACGGTCAGGCAAAAAAATAGGATGGCGGCAAATCGGCGCATCATGGGGTCCCCGACGTCCGGTGGTTTTATTGCGGGTCGCTTCGACCGACGGTGAAAGCGGCCCGACGGGACCTAGAAGATGTCATCCGCGAATTTGGCCCCGGCGCCAAGTTCCTGTTCGATGCGGACCAACTGGTTGTATTTCGCAATCCGGTCGCTGCGCGACAGCGACCCGCTCTTGATCTGGCCGGCATTGACCCCGACCACCAGATCGGCGATAAAAGAGTCCTCGGTCTCGCCCGAGCGGTGAGAAATAACGGTGGTGTAGCCCGCATTTTCGGCCATTGCGATCGCATCGAGAGTTTCAGAGAGCGTGCCGACCTGATTCAACTTGATCAGAACCGAGTTCGCAATCCCCTCATTGATCCCCTTGCTCAAAATGGCGGGGTTGGTGACGAATATGTCATCCCCCACGATCTGGATGGTCCCTTCCAACCGATCGGTCATCAGACGCCATCCCTTCCAGTCCTGTTCGGCCAGGCCGTCTTCGATCGACAAGATGGGGTAGCGGGCGATCAGGTCTTCATAATAATCGATCATTTCGGCCGCCGAAAGGCTTTTCTTTTCGGAAGCCAAAACGTATTTCCCGTTTTTATAAAATTCGCTGGCTGCGGGGTCCAGGGCGATGCCGATGTCTTTGCCGGGGGTGTACCCGGCCGCCTCGATGGCTTTCAGGATCAATTTGATCGCCTCTTCATTGGCGCTCAGGTCCGGGGCAAAACCGCCCTCGTCGCCGACGGCCGTATTGAGCCCCGCCTTTTTGAGCAGTCCCTTGAGGGCGTGAAACGTTTCGGCACCCATCTGCAGCGCCTCGGAGAAATTCTTCGCACCGCTGGGCAGAACCATGAATTCCTGCAGGTCGAGGTTGTTGCCGGCATGCGCGCCGCCGTTGATGATGTTCATCATGGGAACCGGCAGGCGGCAGGCGTTGATGCCGCCGATGTACCGGTAAAGCGGCAAACCGAAGGCGTTGGCGGCCGCCCTGGCGGCGGCCATCGAAACGCCGAGTATGGCGTTGGCGCCGAGCTTGGACTTGTTGGCCGTTCCATCGAGGGCGATCATGTGCGCGTCGAGGGCCTTCTGGTTGGCCGCATCCATACCCAGGATAGCGGGCGCAATGGCGTTGAGGACGTTCTCGACGGCCTTCTTGACCCCCTTTCCGCCGTAGCGCTTGGAACGCTTGTCACGCAGTTCGAGCGCTTCGCGTTTACCCGTGGAAGCCCCGGACGGCACTGCGGCGCGGCCCACGGCGCCGCCGGCCAGGAAAACATCCACTTCGACGGTGGGGTTGCCTCTCGAATCCAGTATTTCCCTTGCGTTTACATCGATGATTTCAGTCATGCGTCCCCCTTTTGGAATGACCGGTGGTGGCGATGACCCGCGCCGGTCGTAACCGACGGGCGGGCGACCGCGCCTCGGTGGTTTGCGGGCGGCTTGGTCGAGCGGCCGACTTCCGGCTTGACAAATAAATTGAGGATGTTACTCTCGCCACAGGGCAATGTCAAGCATTGGCCGTACGGAAGTGAATATAATGGAACCAAACGATCTTTACTGCAGCGCCCATCTCTTTATCGCCGCTATCCGGATATGCGAACATCGCCGCGCCGGCCGCGCTTCGGTGGAGGACGTCTGCGAGCTGATCGGGTTGTCGCGCGAGCAGGGGCATTTCATCTGCAAGAAACTGCTCGAGGACGGCATCATCGAACTGGCCGAAGGCGCCTTCGGCACCTGTCTGTTCATAAAGGACCATCTGAAGATCGAGGAAATCCCCCGCAAGGAAAAGGCAAGCAGCCTGGAAGAAGAAATCCGGAAATTCCAGGACAGCAAAAAGGGCCTGGCCCACAAGATCGAGTCGATCAAGGCGGCCCAGGCCGAAAAAAAGAAAAGCCTTTTTGCCGACGTGGAAAAAAAACTGAAAGAACAGCTCGAAAAAAAATAGAACCGATGTCCCCATTTTTCATCACGCTCTCTTCCTGCCCCGATTCGATTCATCAAATTACCCCTAAAGTCTCGGCGCCTCTGTTCCGATATACTCATTGAGGCGCAACGCCCTCGTCTCGGCAGGGGATCAAGCCCGCTGAAACCGCTTTGGCGCCCGTGGGCGACTGCGACGGCGTCCGGAGACGCCAAGCAGCACCTTCGGCGGGCTTTCCGGAACAGGCCCGGCTGATGCCGACAAGATGCTGCGCCGGGCCTCCTCAATGGATTGAGAAGACGCTTTACAGATCGTCAGTATCCTGAAAATTATGGAACATTTTTATCACCGGATCGGCCCGGACACAGCCGGGCCAAAAGACAAGGCGCATCCGATGGGCATGACATCACAGGACCAATTGAACATCCGCTATCGCAAGGTCACCCGGTTGGACGGCAAGGAGGTCAGCCTGGATGCCGACATGCTTCGTCTGCTGATTGCAATCGACGAGACCAAGGATTTGGGCCAGATCGGTCGCGAGCTGGGCATGGCCCCCGACTTACTGAAGACGGCCCTCGGGAAACTGTCGGCGGTCAAGCTCATCGAACCGATTCACAAAGACGTCCCCGGTCACGGCAACGGATTCCTGGCGGCCCTGAGACTCACCCTTTCGCGTGCCGTCGGTCCAATGGCCGAGATACTGTTGGAAGACGCCCTGATCGATATGAAGCTCTCTTCCCGGGAAATACCCAAAAACCAGGCCGCCGAACTGATCGGGGTGCTGGCGATGGAAATCCCGGATGACGAGACGCGCCTGCAGTTTAAAAAAGCCATGCTGGAATTGATGAAAAAAACGGTCCGCTAACCGTTCGATAGGCATTGAAGCGTGTGTAGGAATGCGTCCCAACACCAAGGATTTGTTGCAGCAAGGAGTCAATCGACATGATGCAGATCACCTGCGATGAATGCGAAAAGATTTACCGGGTCGACGAGAGTCGCATAAAGGGCGACAGGGCCCGCTTGAAGTGCCGGGCCTGTGACAACATCATCATCGTCACCAAGCAGCATCCGCAACACGACACACCACCCAAGGATCCGCTGCCGCAACCGGCGATCGAGACGCCATCGCCGCTGCAACCGACCGTGGCGACGGAACCGGCATCCGGGAACGGTGACGGCTACCGGCCGGCGGCGGTTCAACCGGCTGCCGCCGAGGAGGACCCCGAGGTCGAATCGACCGAGTCGGACCTCACCCCGGGTTTGGCCGGGCGCAAAATTCGCTTCGGGCTGTTTCCCAAGATCTTCGCCGTCATGCTGATCATCAGCCTGCTGCCGTTCATCATCTTCTGGACTATCACCTACAAAGAGGCCATCAACCGAACCCGGGCCGAAACCGAACAGTTTTTCACCCTGACGGCCAACGCTCTCGGAACGCAGGTCGACAGCTGGATCGACAACAATGCGCTGGTTCTCAGGTCCGCCGCCGATCTGCCGGTCATAAAGTCGATGGACCGTCTGAACCAGGAGCAGGTCCTGCGGGAAATCCAGAAGAACTACCCTTATATGTACCTGGTCTTCACCGTCGGGCTCGACGGCCGCAACGTGGCCCGCAGCGACGACGTTCCGCTGAAAGACTATTCCGACCGCCAGTACTACCAGGACATAGTTCAGGGCAAACAGTTGAGCTGGCAGACCCTGATCGGAAAAACATCCAAGAAACCGGCCCTGATCCTCGCCGTTCCCATCCAGTCCGATGACCGGCTGGTCGGCGTTCTGGCCGCCGCCATGACGGTCGACGACCTATCGAAGTACATCGCCACATGGAAAAGAGGCCAATCCGGCTACGCCTTCCTGGTCGACGAAAAGGGCAAGGTGGTGGCCCATCAGCTTGAGGCTTACGTAGAGGAACAAAAAAGCCTCAACGACCACCCGCTCATCGCGGCATTCCGCAAGACTAAATGGACGTCGCTGTCGGCCCATTTTGCCAATGAAAAAGGAAATCCGAGTTACGGTCACGTCAAGGAGATCGCACGCGGCTGGGCCATCGGCCTGCAGCAGGAAGACGCCGAGGTGTTCGATTCCCTCAAGCGCGTCCAGCGGCTGGCCGTGATCCTGCTGGCGGTCACGATTTTGATGGTGTCGTTCATCGCGTGGATCTCGGCCCGGGCGATCGTCAAGCCGATCATGAAACTGACCGAGGTCGCCGAACGGATGAGCCTCGGCGACCTGAACATGCAGATCAACATTCCGTCAAAAGATGAAATCGGTCTGCTGGCCCAGGCGATCAAGCGAATGCAGACCAGTTTGCGCCTGGCCATGGAGCGCCTGCGGCGCAGACGCTGAACCGGCCACGAATGCCAAAAAGCCCGACCGCATCGGTCGGGCTTTTGGCATCAGACAACCCCTCAATTTTTTTCTGCCCCAAAATTTCTCGACTCTAAGCCATGCCCCTTTGAACCCATGCCTCCTTAAACCCTGAACCTTAAACCGTGAACCTTAAACCGTGACGGCTTTTATTTCAGCCCGACCTCCCAGTTCCACAACCCGGGCCGCGGTTTCCGGTGGGCGCCCGGCGGCAGCGGCTCGATCAGGTGTGCGAACAGCCGGTAGCCGGCTTTTTTCAACTCGGGCAGCTTGTCCCGCAAATCCAGCTGCCAGTCGGGGTACATCCAGTAATCGGCCCCATAGCGATGGACCCAGGCCTGTTCGCCGCGTGGGCTTGCAAACAGCTTGTCTTCGGTGATCTCAGCGGCGATCGTGCGGGAAATACACAGGGGCCAGCTGCCCGAGACGACGATCCCCAGCGGCAGCGGACTGGCGGCCGGCAGCGCCAGGACATCGTCGCGCCCCAGTTCCGGACTGACAAAGGCACCGGAGAAACCCATTTCCGCGGCCACCCCGATTGCGAGCGGATTGGTCAGGTTGCAAAAGGGGCCGGCCCAGAGTTTCAAACCTGCCGGCGAAGTGAAGCACGCGGTCTGCCAGGGCACATTCAGGACGAACTGCCGGGCGCCTTGGCGCACGGCCGCTGCCGCGGCGGTCATCACCTCGTTTTCCGCATCCGGCCAGACAACCGGCGGCAGCCACCACCAGAGCCGCGAAACCAGGTGCCGCGGGGTCTTGGCGAGCGCTGCGGCCGACAGCCACAGGCCACCGGGAGCGCCGCAAGACCGTTTGCCGGGGCTGCGCTCGACCTCGGTTTCCTGAGCCTCGGGCATCTGCCGCACGGGTTGTGGCCAGCGCAACCGCAAAGCCGAAAGCAGCGCCCCGGCCCCTTCCGGCATCACCAGGTGTTGCTCGAGGGCCGTCAGCGAGTCCTTCAGCGCTTTTTCGCGCCGGTCGGTCAGGAAGACCGGAGTACCGTTGGCCGGCCGGCGGTCGACCGGCAGGTTGAAGGTGAAACGGCCCTTTCCCGGCACTCCCCTGCCGACCGACTGGACCGCATGCCAATGCTCGTCTTCATAGCCCAGGCGCAGGACATCGCCCCTGAGCAGGTCGATCCGGGGAACGATATACGGCCGGTTAGCCGGTCCCTGCACCTTGCCCACGAACAACCCCGAACCGGTCTGCGTCCTGATGTCGATCGCCTTCTGGGGTCTCTGGGACAGAAAATTGTAATGGGTCGTCGGCCGGCCCAGGGCCTGTTCCAGCAGCGCCAGCGCAACCTTCTTGATCGCGGCGCGGTTTTGCGGGTCCGCTTCGATGTCCCGCAGCATCCGGTAGGCCTGGACCGTGTAATAGACGTAATGCGGCCCTTTTTTACGGCCCTCGATCTTCCAGGCGCGCACCTGGGGCACGGTTCGCAGCACGTTGGCCAGGACGTCCAGGGAAAGGTCCTGGCAGGAAAAATACCGCCGGGCCTGCGGCCCTTGGCGGTATTGCCGGCGGCAGGGCTGGACGCACCGTCCCCTGAGACCGCTTTTACCGCCGAGAAAAGAACTCCAGTAACACCTGCCCGACACGCCGTAGCACAGCGCGCCGTGCACGAAGACTTCCACGTCAAGGCCGTCCGGGCAGGCGCCGGCCACGGCTTTGATTTCGTCGACGGAAAGCTCGCGCGGCAAAACGATGCGCCGCACTTGGGGAAAACGGCGAATCTGCTTGAGTGCAGCTGCAAAGCCGGCATTGGCCAGCGTGGAAAGGTGGATTTCACCCGTGTAGCCGACTTGCCGGGCCAGGTCGATCAGTCCGAGGTCCTGGATGATGAGCGCATCCGGCACGACCCGCCGCTGCAGGTGCTTCAGCAGCATTCCGGCTTCTTCCACGTCCACCGTCTTCAATGCGGCGTTGAAGGCCACGTAGACTCTGGCGCCCCTTTCATGGGCCAGTCGGGTCAGTGCGCCGAGCTCGTCTATGGCGAAATTCTTGGCCTCCATGCGCGCCGAAAAGCTCTTCAACCCGCAATATACGGCATCCGCCCCGGCCGCCAGCGCCGCCAGAAACGAGGCCCTGTTCCCCGCGGGGGCCAGGATTTCAGGTTTTTGCATTTCACGCGTCATACCGTCATACGTCGGAGCTGATAAATAGCGTTGTAATTTGTGTTTGGTTTGTTGTGGTTTATTGGGTTCATTGGGTTTATTGGGTTTATTGGGTTCATTGGGTTGGTTGAGTTGTTGCGTCTCATTCCCCTTTGCCTTCCCCCTTTGCCTTCCCCCTTTGGCCTTTGGCCTTTGGCCGTTCGCCTTTGGCCGTTTGCCTTGGGCCTTTCACCTTCCACTTGCTCCTTACACCCTATACCATATACCCTGCTTATACCCTGTACCCCTTTATCCGTTTGCCCTTCGCCGTTAGCCGTTCTTTTTTTCTATTTCAAAATTGTAATTGAAAAATGGCGCCGAATTTCGTATAATTATAGATGATTTAACACCCGGTGCAATTAAATTTTCACCCA
>JBFYWB010000104.1:0-25232 GCA_041299015.1 Deltaproteobacteria bacterium | reverse complement strand
CGATTCACACCCTCTCACGCCGCATGGGAGAGTTTGACCGCGCAAACCTTGTACTCCGGGATTTTGGAAACGGGGTCGAGCGCGGCGTTGGTCAACCGGTTGGCGGCCGCCTGAGCGAAGTGAAAGGGTATGAAGACCGTTCCGTTCACCGCCTTGGGCGAGACCTGGACCTTGGCCCTAATCTTGCCGCGCCGCGAGGCGATCTCCACCTCGGCACCGTCGGTCAGATCGTAAAGTGCGGCATCCTTAGGCGAAATCTCGACGAAGCACTCGGGGACTCTCTCGTTGAGACCCGCGGACTTCATGGTCATGGTGCCGGTGTGGTAATGATAGAGCACCCTTCCGGTGGTCAGGTAGAGCGGGTATTCGGCGTCGATCAGTTCGGCCGGCGGCGTATAATCGATAGCGTGAAAGAGCCCGCGCCCGCGCGTGAACTGTTCGCGGTGCAGGATCGGGGTGCCCGGGTGCTCCGGTGTCGGACACGGCCAGTGCAATCCGTCGACCGCGATGCGGTCGTAGGTGATTCCGGCATAGGAGGGGGTGACCCGGGTGATTTCTTCGAAAATCTCCCGGCTGTCGGCATACGCCATGGGCGTTCCCATGCGGGTGGCCAGCTCGCACAGGATCTGCCAGTCGTCCTTACACTCTCCGGGGGCCTCGACCGCCTTGCGGACCTGCTGCACCCGGCGTTCGGTGTTGGAGAAGGTGCCGTTCTTTTCGGCAAAACATCGCGACGGCAGCACCACGTCGGCCAGTTGGGCGGTTTCGGTCAAGAATATGTCCTGGACCACCAGGAAATCGAGGTGCTTGAGGGAGGCTTCGGCGTGGTTCAAATCGGGGTCCGACACCAGCGGGTTTTCCCCGATGATATAGAGGGCCTTGATCTCGCCGGTGTGGGCCTTCGGCAGCATCTGGGTTACGGTCAGACCCGGCTTTGTCGGCAGGTCCCGCACCCCCCAGGCATCCTCCATCTTCTTGGCGACGGCCAAGTCGCTCACCGGCTGGTAGCCTGTGTACACGTTGGGCAGTCCGCCCATGTCACAGGCCCCCTGGACGTTGTTCTGACCGCGCAGGGGATTGACGCCGGTGCCGGGCTTGCCCATGTGCCCGCAGAGCATGGACAAATTCGCCAGGGACTTGACGTTGTCGGTTCCGTGGCTGTGCTGGGTGATGCCCATGCAGTAGAGAATGCTGGCGGCCTTGGCGGTGGCGTAGAGCCGGGCCGCGGCGGCCAAATCCTCGGCCGGGATGCCGGAGATGCTCTCGACATGGTCGGGCGTATATTTCGCGATGGTTTTCTTCAGTTCCTCGAAGCCCTCGGTCCGTTTTTCCACGAAGGTCTTGTCGTATAAACTCTCGGCGATGATCACGTGCATCATGCCGTTGATCCAGGCGACGTCGGAGCCCAGATTCTGGCGCAGCCACTTGTGGGCGAAACCAGCGAGTTTGATGCGCCGCGGATCGACCAGGATCAGCTTGGCCCCCTTGCAGGTGACCGCCCGTTTGACGTGCCGGGAGAGTACGGGGTGATTCTCGGTGGTGTTGGAGCCGGTCACCAGAATCACGTCGGCGTCCTCGATGTCCCCGATGGTGTTCGTCATGGCACCGCTTCCGAATGCTGCGGCCAGACCGGCCACGGTGGAGCTGTGTCAGAGACGTGCGCAGTGATCGATGTTGTTGGTCTTAAGAACCGCCCGCGTAAATTTGTTGGCGATGTAGTTCTCCTCGTTGGTGATGCGGGCCGAGGTAAACACGCCAAGGCTGTCGGGTCCGTGCGCTGCTTTGATCTTGCCCAGTCTGTCCGCCACCAGACCCAGGGCTTCGTCCCAGCTCGCCTCCCGGAATGCGCCGTTTTCCTTGATAAGCGGCGCGGTCAGGCGCGCGGATGAGTGAATGAAGTCGAAGCCGAAGCGTCCCTTGACGCACAACGAACCGTAATTGGGCGCCGCCTCTTCGACGCCGGTGACCTTGACCACCCGGTTGTCCTGAACGTGCAGGTGCATCTGGCAGCCGACCCCGCAGTAACTGCAGGTGGTGCGAACCTTGGTGGTCTGCCAGGGGCGCACCATGTAGCGCGCATCTTTTTCGACCAGCGCCCCTACCGGACAGGCCTGGACGCATTCACCGCAAAAGACGCAGTCCGAGTCCCTCAGGGGCCGGTCGCCGGCAGCGACGATTTTGGTCCGTGCACCCCGGAAACCGAAGTGGATGGCGTTGTTGACCTGAACCTCGTTGCAGGCCTGAACACACCGCCCGCAAAGGATACAGCGGGAAAAATCCCGCACGATGAAAGGGTTGACGGTCTCCATCGGATAGGGCGTGTCCGTGGCGGCAAAACGCTCGCCGGATACCTGGTAGCGGTAGGCGAGGTCCTGGAGCCGGCAATCGCCCCAGACGGGGCACAATTCCTCACTGCCGTCGTCTTTCTGGACGCTGAGCTGGAACTGGGTCCAGTCCTGCCCGTCGGACCCGCGTACGGCACAATTGTGGTTGCCCGAGGAAAGCAGCAGTTGCAAGATCAGTTTACGGGCGGTGACAACGGCCGCTGTTTCCGTCTGCACGACCATGTTGTCTCCGGCCGGGGTGGAGCAGGAGGGGAGCAGGCTGCGGGCGCCTTTGACCTCGACGACGCAGATGCGGCAGGCCCCGGTCGGAATGGCACCTTTCAGCCAGCAGAGCGTCGGTATGTCGATGTGGTGTTGCCGGGCGACTTCGAGGATCGTCTGCCCCGGTTCAAAGGAGAAGGCATTGCCGTTAATCGTGATGCGGTGTTCTGCAGACATGGTGTGAGGGTCTCCAATTGCAGGGGGTCGGGTTTGCACAAACGTTCAGATGCCAAGAATCGTTTTCATACCGCGTTGTTCTTTAACGGATGCCGTATGATTTGTCAATCCGCATATCGAGGCGAACGGGCGCTGCGTCTCCTGAAAAGGCCCATGTAACACAATACCCCCAAGGCCGCCCCGATGAAATCGGCAGCCGCGTCCAGAATGTCGGCGGAGCGGCCAGGAACGAAATACTGATGAATTTCATCGCTGACGCCGTAGAGACCGGCGGACAGGACGCTTAAAAGGGCGATGCGCCAAAGCCTGCTGCCGGACCAAAGGGATTCGTAGGCCCTGAAGAACAAAGCGCCTAAAAGCGCGTAGCCCCATATGTGCAGAAATTTATCTGCAAAAGCAAAATCCGGTGTCTTGATCGGCGAGGGAAACGAGGACTGAATGAATATCAACAGGCAATAGGCCATCAGGGGAAGCCAGTATTTGATGAAATCGACCAATTGGAGCTCCCTCGGATTGGGCTCAGGTGCTGCTTGAGAGGCGTTTGGTGTTTGACCACAAGAGTTGCGGACGGGATAGACCCCAAACACCAAAAACCGAGCCGCTAATACTCCTTTTTGACCACATCCAGATCCAGCCGTCGCTCCCGGATCGCCGCCATCACGGTATGAAGGAACGCCGTATGGGAAATCCCCTGCTTCACGGTTCCGTCGAGGAGCCGCACCGAGATGGTGCCGGTCTCCTGCTCTTTTTTACCGATGGTCAGGATCAGCGGAATATAGTCGAGTTGCGCGTCACGGATTTTTTTGTTGAGGCTCTCGGCGCGTGAGTCCACCGCGGTGCGCAGGCCGGCGCGCGCGAGCTCCTGGTTGACCTCACCGGCGTAAGCGGACAATTCGTCGTTGATCGGCAGCAGCACCGCCTGCACTGGGGCCATC
Source organism: Deltaproteobacteria bacterium (assembly GCA_041299015.1). Lineage (GTDB taxonomy): Bacteria > Desulfobacterota > Desulfobacteria > Desulfobacterales > SG8-13 > JARFQH01. Next base: position 21,514 of record JBFYWB010000104.1, on the reverse strand, counting down.
CACAGCGGAAATTTGCCGGCGAAATGCTCGACCAGGATACCGAAAAAGCGCTCGATCGATCCGTAGATCACGCGGTGGATCATGATCGGACGCTTCTTTTCATTGTCCGCGTCGGCAAACGACAAGTTGAAGCGTTCCGGAAGGGACATGTCGAGCTGAATCGTACCGCACTGCCAGGTGCGTCCGAGGGCATCCTTGATGTGCACATCGATTTTGGGCCCGTAAAAAGCGCCATCGCCCTGGTTGACCTTGTACGGGCTGCCGTAGGCTTCCAGAGCCGCCTGCAGTCCGTCGGTGGCCTGGGCCCACTGTTCGTCCGTGCCGATCGACTTTGCGGGCCGGGTAGACAACTCGAGGTGAAATCCGAGCCCGAAAGTCCCGTAGATCCTTTCGACGAGTTGCAACACGCCTAATATTTCCGCCTGGATCTGATCCGGCCGCATGAAAATGTGCGCATCGTCCTGGTGGAAAGCCCGCACCCGAAAAAGGCCGGAGAGCACGCCGCTGAGTTCGTGGCGGTGGACCAAGCCGATCTCGGCCTGGCGGATCGGCAGATCCTTGTAGGAATGACGTTTTGACCCGAACAGCAGCATTCCGCCCGGACAGTTCATCGGCTTGATGGCGAACTCGGTTTCATCGATCAGGGTCGTGTACATGTTCTCGCGATAATTTTCCCAATGCCCGCTGCGCTCCCACAGAGCGCGGTTCAACGTGATCGGGGTCTTGGTCTCCACGTAGCCGGCGGCGCGGTGCTCTTCGCGCCAGTAGTCGAGCAGCGCGTTCCAGATCACCATCCCCTTGGCATGAAAGAAAGGCATGCCCGGCGCCTCGTCGTGAAAGCTGAAGAGATCCAGGGCCGTTCCGATCTTACGGTGGTTGCGCTTACGCGCTTCTTCCAGAAAATGGAGATGGTCTTCCAGTTCCTTTTTGTCGAAAAATGCGGTCCCGTAGATCCGTTGCAGTTGGGCGTTGGACTGATCCCCACGCCAGTAGGCACCCGAAACTTTCATCAGTTTGACAGCCTTGACGAAACCGGTGTGGGGAACATGCGGTCCACGGCACAGGTCGGTAAAATCTCCGTGCCGGTAAAATGAAATCGTTCCGTCAGGCAGATCGCGGATCATCTCCAGCTTGTAAGGTTCGTTTTTGTAGAATTCCAGGGCTTCCGCCTTCGAAACCGCCACCCTTTCGAACGGTTCCTTGGCCTTGACGGCCTTTTTGATTTCGGCCTCGATCTTGGGGAAATCCTCTTCGGAGATCGGCGCCATGTCGATATCGTAGTAAAAACCGTCTTCCACGGCCGGACCGATCGTCAGGTGCGCATCCTTGTAGAGACGCAAAATCGCCTGAGCCATGACATGCGCCGCGCTGTGGCGCAGGATCTTCAGTGCCTCCGGATCTTTGGTGGTGATCAGTCTGATCGCGGCATCCTCTTCGACCCGCGCCTTCAAATCGAGCAGGTCGCCGTTTTTCTGGAGCGCCACGCAGTTGCGGGCAAACCCCTCGGAAATGCTGCGGGCGATCTCGAAACCCGACGGCGGATTTTCAAAAGCCTTTATGTTCCCGTCCGGAAATGTTATGTGTACCATGCTGAACCTGCTCGATAGAAACCTGGTAAGCGATTATTTTTTGAATCGGGCGTTCGACCAATCGTACGCTCTTCAATGCAAGCTAACAAAGCTAAGAGAAATACCACGTGGGGTCAAGGGAAATTTGGGCCCCGACCGGATAAGTAATGGCAACTGAGGCCGTCGTGATCGAAACACCAGCCGCACTCGCCGAGCTGGCCGAAAAACTCCGGCAGGCACCCGCTGTTGCGGTCGACCTGGAGGCCGACTCGATGTATCACTTTCAGGAGAAAGTCTGCCTGATCCAGATGGCCACGTCGCAGTCGAGCATGGTTATCGATCCTCTGCGCATCCAGAATCTCGAATCTCTTCGGCCGGTCTTCGCCAACCCGACAATCGAAAAAATCTTCCACGGCGCCGACTATGATGTGCGGTCCCTGTTCCGGGATTTTGGCATCGAGATTGCCAATCTGCTCGACACCCAGGTCGCCTGCAAGTTTCTGGGACTAAGGGAAACCAGCCTGGAGGCGGTTCTGCAGGCGCGTTTCGGCGTAACCCTGAACAAGAAGTACCAGCGCAAGGACTGGTCCAGAAGACCGTTGCCGGATGAGATGATCGTTTATGCCGCCGATGACGTCCGCTACCTGCTGCCGCTGGCGAACATGTTGGTCGGTGAACTGAAAGACAAGGGCCGTTTGGCGTGGGTAAAGGAAGAATGCGACCTGCTGAGCCGGGTCAGATCCCACCAAAACAATCACCAGCCGCTCTTCCTGCAGTTCAAGGGTGCCGGCCGCCTCAATCTCCGCAGCCTTGCCGTTCTCGAGGCGCTGCTTCACCTTCGCCGCCGAGTAGCCGCAAAGAAAGACCGCCCCCTGTTCAAAGTCTTCAGCAACAAAGCCCTCCTGCAGCTGGCCGTTCAAAAGCCCGCCAACACGAAACAGTTGAGCGAAAGCGGCGCCCTCAGCAGCAAACAGCTGGTGATGTACGGTGAAGAGCTGGTCGAAGCCATCCACCACGCCCAGCAAATCCCCGCCGATGAGCTGCCGCTCTATCCGCGCCTGAAAAACCGCGCGGTGCATCCGGCTGTGCCCGATCGCATCAAGGCCCTGAAAAACTGGCGCGATAAAAAAGCCGCAGCGCTCGACATCGAACCGACCGTGCTGCTCAACAAGGGAGTGATGGCCGCTCTGGCCGCCGAGAAGCCGGTCAAGCCGCAGGCCCTTGACGCCGTTAAAGAACTCAAACAGTGGCAGAAAACAGAGTTCGGCGCCGAGATCGTCGGCGTGTTGAAAAGGGTTCGCTGAACATGGAAGAAAAAGTGAGGCTTCGATCGGGCGATCTTAACCTCGAAGGGCTTTTCGAAAGTGGACGCTCAAACCGCGGTGTCGTTATCACCCACCCTCACCCGCTTTATGGCGGCGACATGCACAACCCCGTGGTGGCAGCGATCCGCCGCACCTATCGGTCAAAGGAAGCCGCCACCCTGCGGTTTAATTTCAGAGGCACCGGTAAAAGTGAGGGACAACACGACGGCGGCGCCGGTGAACAGGACGACGTTCTCGCAGCGCTTGCCTATCTGATCGAAACCGGCGTCCAAACGGTCGATCTGTGCGGATATTCCTTCGGCGCCTGGGTCAATGCGCTGGCGCTGCAACGCGAGAGTCGTTGCGAGAACCTGGTCATGGTGTCGCCGCCGGTCGGATTTATCGATTTCACGCCGATCGGAAGGCTGGCCGGACTGCGGCTGGTGGTGACCGGCAGCCGGGACGAGATAGCGCCGCCCGCCGCCATTCGGCAGATGCTGCCGACCTGGAACCCCTCGGCAAGGCTTGAGGTCATCGACGGCGCCGATCATTTCTACGGACGATACATGCGGCTTCTTGCGGACACTCTCGATCGGCACATTTGAACCGGGTGTCACGCCGTTTCTCTGAAATGACGAACGTCGGTTGCCAGTGCCGGGCGTTTCAGTTTGACGACCACCAGGGTGACATCGTCCTCCGGTCGGACCCCCGCCTGAAAGGCTTGCAACGCATCGACAATGGCGTTGAGGATGGCTTCTGCGTTAGAAACCGCATGCCGCCGGATGACATTGCAAAGGGCCGTTTTACCGAACATCTGCCCGGCCTGATTTCTGGACTCCCATATGCCGTCGGTACCGATGACGATAACCTGGCCGCTTGACAGGCCCTGCCTTTCACTTTCGCCGTAAATCCAGCTCCCGTCCACTCCCAAAGCGATGCCGGGTCCGCCGAGATCTTCGAAAACATCCTTTTGAGGATCATACAGCACGGCCGGGTCGTGGCCGGCACGCACCCACCGCATGAGGTCCGAACCCGGATCGAGAACGAGGAAAAAGAGGGTCACGAACTGGCCCGACGCCTCAACGTCTCTGGCCAACTGGACGTTGACGTCGGTGATAATCTGGGCGACGGAGCCGGGCAGAAAAGCACGCAGCCTTAAAAAGGCTCGGGCCGTGGCCATCAATAGCGCCGAGGAGATTCCGTGACCGGAAACATCGCCCACCAGCAGGCCGATCCGATGCTTGTCCGGAGCGCCGATCGGGATGAAATCGAAGTAATCCCCGCCGGTCTGGTCGCAATAGATACTCCTGCCCGCAATATCCAGACCCATCGACCGCGGAGCGCCTTTCGGCAGAAGATTCTGTTGGACCTCTCTGGCAAGTTCCAGGCCCCGGCGCATTTCTTCCCCTTCCCTGAGCCCATCCGTCATTTCGTTGATGACATCCCCCACGTATCCGACCTCATCGTTTGATCTTACCGGAACCCTTTGGTCGAGCCGACCGTTGCGCACGTCCTTAAGGACCCGGATGATATCGCCGAAGGGCCTCGTCAAGTTGCTGCTCACCAGGATCGTCAACAACACCCCCACGGTGATGAACACAGTCGAATTGGCAGTGATCGTCATCCGCAGCTGTCCGAGCATCTGACTCGGCGGTGCGTCAGAGTGGAAGGTTCTTTGAACAATCATTAGAAATGCCATAAAAGGAATCAGATTCGCAGCGGCGATGAGGGCGGCCAGACGGATACCGATCCGAATCCTCAATGTGCCGGGGGTTGCGCAGAGACCGCCCCGGGGAAACAGCACCGGTACGAGACTCGTTTGAAGCCGCCACTCCAGGACAAAGAAGGCGATGGTAATGGTGATGATGCCGACAAAGACGGTCCGGAAGAAAACGCCTTGAATAAGCGCCGGACCGAACGGTGACTGGTGGATGGCGAGAGTGTAAATCACGGCCGCGATAAGCCAGACCAGAAAATCGATAGCGATGAGGAAAAACGGCTCGTTCAGCAGCCGCTGCCTGGCAGACAAATCGACGTCCGGGCAAGAGCCTTGGGTCTGGCGGCAACGGTTCAGGAAGCGCCGTATCGGCAGCTCGTAAACCACCGTCACGATGAAAACGAGCAGAAAGGACAGCGGCAGGAAAAATGCGTCGATGCGCGCGAACAGGTCCATGGCCTCGGGCGGTGGCGGTGAAATGGACCGGTGGCCGATCACCTCCACGACATTGACACCGATGATATTGGCCAGAGCGTTACCGATAGCCATCTGGTTCTTGAGACAAAACGCGCGCATCCTGGTCATGCCCTCTTCTCCCAGCGATTGAATGTGACGTCATGACGGTCGATATTGCACCCCGTCACTCCACCCAACGAATCAGCGGCCTCCTGCGCCCGGCCGGACGCGCGTAGGACTCATCCGGGTAACCCAGGGCAATGACGGAATAGACCGGATCCTTTGACATAATCCCCATCGCGATCTTTATGCTCGGATCCTTTTGCATGGCCGCCACCGCAAAACCGATCAGGCAGGAACCCAGTCCCATGCTGTGGGCGGCCAGCAGGATGTTTTGGGTGGCCAGCAGCGCATCTTCCATCGGACAGCTGGCACCCGGTTTCGATCCGACGAGAATGGCGGCCGGAGCGCCGTGAAACAGCCGATCGCAGCCCGTTCGCGCCCATTCGTCCAGGCCTTCCTTAACGGATGGATAGTATGCGTGAAAATAGTCGTCGAGTTCGGGCCGACCCATAGTTTTAAGGATGCCGCGCAACAGCCGTCTTTCCGCCATCCGGTTCAAGCGGTGAAAGAACCGGCCGATCTCTTCGCCGAGCCGCAAAACCGCCCGGCGGGTGGGCAGGAGCGTAAAGGTCCAGCGCTGACTGTTGGTGCCGGAAGGCGCGGTAATGCCGATTTTCACCAGATCCTCGAGACGCTCGCGCTCGACCGGCCGCTCGAGATAATGGCGACAGCTGCGCCGCGACCGCATCAGCTGTACCAGTCCGCTCGTGTCGAACCGACCCGGAGGAAGCCAGCGCTCGTCGGTAACCGAAAAGGTCCCGAAGGTGTGAAGCTCCTCGTCGAGGGCGCCGACCGTCACCGCACCGACCGGACAGACGGCCGCGCAATGGCCGCAATTCAAGGAGGTAACGCCGCTGACCACGGCTTTTCCCCCCAACATGGACAACGTCCGGTCAGGGCAGACGCGCACGCACAGGCCGCATCCGGTGCATTTTTGCGCGTCGATGCGGGTGGTTACCGTTTTATCGATCCTCATCTGCAGTCCCCTGGTGTACCCGTGCCGAATCTAGCGACGGTACTTTCCCATCAGCCGTGTCCGTGCCAGAATGTGTCCCTCCATGGCCTTGAGCAGCCCGGATTTTGTCGCCCCGCTTTTCAAATCAAGCTTGATGTTCAGCGCAAACAGGCTGAAGATATACCGGTGTGTGCCGCCGGGAGGGCAAGGGCCGCCGTACCCCAGTCTTCCCCAGCTGTTGTTGCCGTGAACGCTGCCGTCGTCAAGGGTCGCCGTTGCGGAAACAGCCTCCGGCAGGCCGGTTGCCGATGCGGGGATGTTGAACAGCACCCAGTGATCCCAGGTGCCGACGGGCGCATCGGGATCCTCGCAGATCAGGGCGAAAGAGCCGGTTTCCGGCGGGAGCTCGGTCCAAGACAGCGGCGGGGAGACATCTTCGCCGTCACAGGTGTAACGGGTTGGAATCATTGCGCCTTCGGAAAAAGCCTCGCTGATCAGTTGAATGGCCATTTTGGTCCTCCTTTCGACTGGGTGAAGCGGTGCTGGGGGGCATTATCGCCATCCGATATGTAAGAGTTACCCCCTCAATATGCAAGACGGATTTTTCGACCTCGGGTGACGGCTCGTCAAAGTGATCAGGGCCCAAACAGGGCTCCGCAAGAAGCCATCCGGCACCCGGCCGGTTCGTCCACCTGGGTAGGGGCGTTTTTTTTCTTCGGTAAATTCCGCCGATTGGTGTATGAGCCGATGAGACCCCGTGCACAGGGCACGGGAGAATTCGACCGCCGGGTCGCTCGGCAATACGAAAGGACATCGTGAAACACCCGCCCGCACCATCGCCTTTTTCAATTGGAAATGTCCGGTTGTTCATTTTGTTCCGGGTTTTTTTCAATGCCCGTTTTTACTATCCCGTTTTCACCGTTCTTTTTCTGGATCTCGGCCTGACACTCGAGCAGTTCGCACTGCTCAACGTCGCCTGGGCCGTCACGATCGTTCTGCTCGAAGTGCCGTCGGGCGCGCTGGCCGACACGCTGGGCCGCAGGAACCTGTTGGTTGTCGCGGGAATCCTCATGGTCATGGAGATGGCGCTGCTGTGTTTTGTCCCGCGGGGGAACGCGAACATCCTCTTCGGTGTCTTTTTGTTAAACCGCATTCTGAGCGGGGCGGCAGAAGCCGCCGCCAGCGGTGCCGATGAGGCGCTGGCCTACGATTCACTGCAGAAGGAAGGCTGTGAGAACCAATGGAGCCGGGTGCTGGAAAAGCAGATGCGGATGCAGGCCGCCGCCTACCTGATCGCAATGAGCCTGGGAGCGGCGGTTTACGACCCGGTTCTCATGCAGGTGATTGTCGATTGGCTTGGTTTCGAATTCACTGTTTCCCGGGAAGTCACCCTGCGGTTGCCGGTGGTTCTGACCTTTGGCATGGCGGTTCTGACACTGCTGACCGCGCTTCTGATGCGCGAGATCCGCCCGACCTATTCCGGTGGACCGGCGAACCTTTTGATCGGCAGCGGCCGAAGCGTCATTCAGGCATTCAAACTCACCCTCAAGGCCGGCAGCTGGATCCTGAAGACCCCTTTTGCCCTGGGGATCATCCTGATCGGCGTTGTGTTCGACGGCTGCCTTCGAATGGCCGTCACCCTGACCAGTCAGTACTACCGGCTCATTCATCTTCCGGAGGCATCTTTCGGCCTGATCGGATCGGCCATTGCCGTGGTGGGGTTGTTTATTCCCCGCATGGCTCAGATCTTGGCGGTAAAACGATCCCCGCAGTTCAACCTCATGGTAATGACCGTACCGGCCCTCATCGGCTTAGCGGGTATGGCACTGTTTTTACCGGCACTTATGGGCGTCGTCCCGATTGTGCTGATCTCAGGCGCCATGAGTTTGCTCCGGTTTTTCCAGAGCGATTACCTGAACCGGATCACGAGGTCGGATCAGCGCGCCACGGTGCTCAGCTTTAAAGGTCTTTCGATGAACCTGGCCTACGGCGTGGTGGGGATCTTTTACTCGTTTCTGGTGAGTCGTCTGCGTTCGGTTGCGGTACCGACCGCTGCAGGGCTGGCACCCGAAAAACTCGAAGAAAGCGTATTCATGGCCGCTATGGGCGTTTTCCCCTGGGTCTTCGCCGCCGCGCTGGTGGTCGTGCTGGCGTATGTCGTCCGGACATTTCGTCGCTCCGGCGCAGCAAAGCGGCCGTACTGATCCGCCCAATGTTTTAACCGCTCGCCCGGGTGCAAATCAGAACCGCTGTTTCCGCGTCCAAGGGTCTCCGCCGCTTTTGACGGCAATTCTTTTTCCTTTCTAATCTACTACATATAGTATCGATTTGCGCTTGACACACAATATGCGATGGCATAAAATGGCCGACATTTGCTACCGGAATGGGAAGGATAAACCTGACGGCTTTTGTCTTCCTTACTCCAGTTTACGCGCGCAAGGATCACCGATGCCCTTGCCGCAGAACCGGGCCGGGTGCAGCGGCCGCAGATCAAGCCAACGGGAGCGCAGAAATGAACAACCCTTATTTCGACAGCAATTCAGAGAAGATTCCTGATGAGGAATACTTAGAAAATCAGGGCTACCGCAGCCTGAAGGAAAAAAAATCATTGCCGAACGTGCGGTTCATCCTGCCTTTGCTTCTGGTCGGAATCGTGATTGTGACCCTGATGGCGGTCTGGTTCAGGGGCAAACCCCAGATCCCACCGGTAAATTTGGTCGACCATCAGCTCGAAGACCGTGTGGCCGGATTGGAAAACCAGATGATGGAATTAAAAGGCATCGAGGAACGCTTGAAAGCGCTTGAAAGAGACAGTCAATCATTCCTTCAGGCCGTCGAGAGACTCAACCGGATGGAAACCTCGTTGTCGCAGCGCACCGATCAAGCGAGCAAGCCCCCCTCTGCCGCCCCAGCCAAACCGGCCGCAAACCGGGCGCCGGAAAAACAAGCCCCGCAAACGGTTGTCCGGCAGGCCAATGCCGTCAATTATGTCGTCAAGTCGGGCGACACGCTCTATGCCATCAGTCGTCGCTACCAGGTGTCCATCGATCAGCTGGCCGCAGACAATAACCTCGGGAAAAAAAGCACGCTTTATCCGGGACAGAAGTTGACGATCAACCCGCCTAAGTCCAATTAGATTTCCGTCCGTAGACAGCCCTTTTTCGCCCGCGCAACGCCTTCGTGCCGAAGGCGTGTCACGGAATCTGGCCGGCCGGTGTGACGGCTGGCGCGGCGGCGCAAGGCGCAAATCAATTGTCCCTTTTCCGACCGGTTGTCAGGCCCGGCGACGGCGACGGTCCTTGCCGCTGCGGCGGTCCTTGCGGGTCGACAAGGTGACACGAACCCCATCGCGGACGCTGCTGCGGCGATCGACCTTGTTTTTGCGCCGATCCCTGATCGGCCCCCTTTTCCCTGAATCCGGCAGGGGCGCCGAATCCTGTGGGTCCCTTTTCGGTGCAACGACCTCTTGCAAGGTAATCTGCATCATCGAATCCTCCTCGCAGAGCTTATCGCCCCTCTGACACCGAAACTTTAGCATTTCAAAACGTTGCTTAATCGCAGTATTTTTGATACGCTACGAGTGTTTGCAGTGGGCAATGTTCATCGTCGGCATCCGGCCGAGATTGAAAACCCTCGGGACCATGGACTCACGCAAAGGAGAACCGCATGCGAAAAAAACACCGGGCCGGGTTTAGGCTAATTTTGATTTTGTTTCCGTTCCTTCTTCTTGCCTGTACCGGAAAAGAAGTGGCCCCTCCATCCCCGATAAACACCCCGGTGGTCGCTGCCGAACCGGCCCCAGCGATAGCAGTCGAAAGCCGATCGGCGCCGGTTGACGGTAAATTCCCGGAAGGTTGGGAAGCCTTTGTGAGTCAAGACATATACTTTGAAAAAAACAGTGCCGTTCTACTGCCGGCCGCCCGCGAAATCCTGGCCGAAAAAGCGACCTGGCTCAGGGCTCATCCGGAAATCCGGGCGGTCATTCAGGGCAACAGCGATGAAGACGGAACCGCTGAATACAACTTTGCGTTGGGTGACCAGCGCGCCGGCAACGTGACCACGTATCTGATTGAACACGGGGTTGACATCGCGCGTCTGGCGGTCGTCAGCAACGGAAGTGAAACCCCGGCTGTCATCGGTCGAGATGAAGCCTCAAGAGCCAAAAACCGCCGAGTTCATTTTTCGATCGACGTTATCGATTGAATGAGACCCACCCCAGCGGGTCTTCCTTTACCGGATCAGATGCCCGGGCGCATTTTACGATGTTGTTTTGAAGTTCACGAGGCCGTCTGCCGCCGGTAAACACGTTTCGGTTCATCGACGGCCGGTTAAACCGTCAACGACCGCCTGCGCATCGGGTCCGCCCGCCTCTCGACACCATCGCCTGGTTGGCCATTGGCCCTGAACTCGTCCCCTACGGCGCCTTCCCGAGGTCATACCGCAAAACGCCAGTCCCCCCGGGCGTCAAACCGGATGGGCATTTTAAATTGACATATGACAAACACATTATATACAAATGACATACAAACTCAAACGCACCACCCCCACCGACAGGACGACCGGGCACCGATGAAACACCTGTTTACACCGTTTCAGATCAAAGGCCTGCAGTTGAAAAACAGGATCGTTCTGCCGCCGCTGGCCTCATTTCTGATTGAAGTCGGCGGTGGTATAACGGATCGAGCCGTCGAGCACTACCGGCGGCGCGCCGCCGGCGGGCCGGCGATGGTCATCATGGAGGCCTGCGCGGTCTCGCCCGAAGGGGTGGTCTCCGAAAACCAGGCCCGCATCGACAGCGACCGGCTGTTGGAGGGGCTCGCTCGGATCGCCGCGGCCATCAAGGCCGAAGGGGCTATTGCCGCCATCCAGATCCACCATGCCGGCAGGCAGACCTCCGCCAGGGTCATAAAACGCTTGCCTCTGGCCCCCTCGCCCCTGCCCTGCCCGGCCATCCGCGGGGAGGTGGCCCCCCTTTCCGCCGAACAAATCCAGGAACTGGTCGAAAAATTCGCCGACGCTGCGGTCAGAAGCCGGGAGGCCGGGTTCGAACTGCTGGAAATCCACGGCGCTCACGGATACTTGATCAACCAGTTCCTCTCGCGCTACTCGAACATCAGGGAAGACGGCTACGGCGGCGACACCGCCGGACGGACCCGCTTTGCCCGTGACATCATCGCCGCCATCCGAAACCGCCTGGGACCGTCCTTTCCGATTTCTTTCAAAATCAGTGCCCAAGAGTTCGTGCCCGAAGGCCTGACGGTCAAGGAGAGTATCGACATATTGAAATTGCTGGTGACGGCCGGAATCGACGCCGTGCAGGTCTCCGCCGGAAACGACGCGACCCCCGAATGGATTTGTCAGCCGATGTTCATGCAGAAAGCCTGTTTGGCGGATTCCGCGGCGGCCATTAAAAAAGCGTTGAAAATCCCCGTGATGGCCGTCGGGCGCATCAACGATCCCTTTACCGCCGATGGTATCATTGCCAAAGGAATGGCGGATCTGGTCTGCATCGGGCGCGGCTTGATGGCCGATCCCGAAATGCCGCTTAAAGCCCAACAAGGGCGCTTCGACGAAATACGAACGTGCATCGCCTGCAACACCTGCATGCAGTCGATATATCGCAAAGGACGTCTGGAGTGTCTGGTCAATCCGGCGCTGGGCCGCGAACAGGAAATGCAGATAGTCCCTGCCACCCGACCGAAAAAGGTCATGGTCGTCGGCGGTGGCCCGGGTGGAATGAATGCGGCCTGGGTCGCGGCAAAGCGCGGTCACGAGGTGCACCTCTACGAGAAACAACCGTACTTGGGCGGCCAACTGGTTCCGGGTAGTAGAACCGCCTACAAAAGGGAAATGCAGAGCCTGATTCACTTTCAGAAACGGCAGGCGGAGCTCAACGGCGTTATCTGCCATTTGGGAAAAGAGGTCACGGCGCAAACCGTTCAGACAGAAAATCCGGACGTGGTGATCCTCGCAACCGGGTCCAGACCCGTTCTCCCAACGGTCGAGGGGATCGATGAAGCATCGGTGGTGACCTTCGACGTCGTTTTCAACGGCGATGTTCAGGAAAACAAGACGACGGCGATCATCGGCGGCGGTGCCACCGGCTGCGAGGTGGCCTACCACCTGTCCGAAACGGGATCACCAGTAACGATTGTCGAGTTGATGCCCAAGATAGGGGGCGACTTGGAGGCCGTAACCAAGAAACTACTGGTGCGGAAACTCAAAGAGAACAACGTCCGGATTCTCACCGAACACCGGTTGCTGCGCGTGGCAAAAGACAGCGTGGTGGTTGCCGGACCAAACGGCAGCGAGCAGGTCATCGAGGCCGAGCGGGTCGTCATCGCCATCGGTATCCGGCCGGACGACACGCTTCACGGGCAGATCAAGGCCCTAGGCTACGAAATCCACGTCATCGGCGATTGTCTCGAACCGCGCACGGCCAAAACAGCCATTTACGAGGGTGCCATACTGGGCCGGTCGATATGAGTTCGAGTTCCGGCCGCATCTGCCGCAACTTCTCGCGAATACGTAAGCGCCGATGCCCAATTCCGGCGGCAGTTCGCTCTTGTGGAGCGATCGCCGGATTACCGCCGCTCATCGATCGGCACGAAGGTGCATTCGTCCGGTCCGCAGTAGTTCCCGACATAATCCGATGCAGGCCGGTAGAGCGCCGGTTTCTCCGCCGCACCGGCATACTGCTCCTCGATCACGTGCGCCGTCCAGCCCGCCACCCGTGATACCGCAAACACCGGCGTAAAGAAGTCGATCGGAATCCCCAGGGCATAATAGAGTGAGGCGCTGTAAAAGTCGACGTTCGTAAAGATGTCGATTCCCTTGCGCTCCTTGAACAGGGCCTTGCTCTTCTCTTCGAGCGCACGAGAAATTTCATACCACTGCGGTTCGCCGATCCGGCGGCCGATCGTCGCGGACATCGGCGCCAATATCTTGGCCCGCGGGTCGTCCACCTTGTAGACCGCATGACCCAGTCCGAAGATCAGTTGGCCCGCGTCCAACTGTGCGGTTATATACTCCTCCACCCGCTCCACCGCGCCGATCTCCTTGAGCATCTGCATGACGCGCACGTTCGCCCCGCCGTGCAGATCCCCGGACAGCGAACCGACCGCAGCCGAAACCGATGCATACATGTGCGCCCGTGTCGAGGCCACCTGCCGCGCCGTAAACGTCGACGCGTTGAAAGAGTGCTCTGCGTGCAGCACCAAGGCCACATCCATATAATGGGCCGCATCCTCGGCCGGACGCTCGCCGCTGAGCATGTAGAGAAAATTGGCGCCGTGGTCGAGATCCGCCGCCGGTTGAACCGGCTCCAGGCCCAACCGGATCCGGCCCCAAGCCCCGAGCAGCACCGGAAATTTTGCAATCAACCGCACCGCCTTGCGCTCCGCCGCCGCCTTGGTCTGACTGCCCGCCTCCGCATCGTGGTTGGCCAAAAGCGACACCCCGGCTTGCAGAATGTCCATCGGCAGCGAGTCGGCCGGACAGGTCTTCAAGGCCGCCGCCACCGCTTCCGGAATCGAGCGCTCGGCCGCCAGCCGCTCCTTGAATCGAGCCAGCTCATCTTTTCCCGGCAGCTTCTCGTAGAGAAGCAAATAGACGGTTTCCTCGAAGCCGGCGCGCTTGGCCAAGTCACCCACCAGATACCCGCGGTAGATCAATCGCCCTTTTTTGCCGTCCACATCGCTGATGCGTGTGCTGGCAACCGTCACCCCCCGCAATCCAGTGTTGACAATGACTTTACACTCGTCCATATTTTCACGCCCCTTTCATGTGACGATTGCAGGAAACGAACCATCGGTTGAATTCGAGTCACTCTGAACTTCAGACGAAGTTCATCAGTAGAAAAAATGGGCTGGAACCTCAAAGAAGTCAAGCCTGCACTAAAATTTGATTTTCTCCGGCGGCCGACGCTCCGGCACGTAGGCATGTGACATCTTGTTCTCGTTCCAATCCTTGGACACATACAGGTTGCAGTAGCAACTGCCGAACTCGGCGATGTCCGGCACACTGTAGATGCAAGGACAGATGATGTCGCGGTCATTTTCGCGATCGCCCGAAAGCAGCCTGCAGGGGCAGCCCATGTAACCGTAGCGCTGCTTGTTCTGAATCAGGGCCTCGAGCAGCTCGAAGGTTCTTTGCCTGTCCGCGTTGAAATGATATCCCTTCGGCTCTTGAACCTTTTTCATCATTTCGTAAAGTTTCTGCGCATCCATTTTATAATCCCAGCGCCTCCTTGATCTCTTTTTCCTTAAACCCCACGATGACCTTGTCGCCGATGATGATCGTCGGAAAAGAGCACTTCGGGTTGAATTTTTTCACATCCTCCAGAATCGCTTTGCGCTCGTCCCCCTCCAGAAGATCGACGTCCACGAACTCATATTTGATCGTGCACTCTGACAGCATCTTCTTGGTCGACTTACAGTGGCTGCAGGTGCTGAGGGAATAAACTGTTACCGGGCTTTCTTTGGTCATAACTCTTTTCCTTCCATCATGAAAAACATCCGCGCCAATCGGTGCCCGGATGGCGTTTGAAATCATGGCCGGCGGCATATGGCTGACCCCCCAAGCCGGGCGCCGTTGGACCGCCAGGCGATCGCCGAAATCTTGTTGATCAGCCGCCGTCAGCAACCCATACGCGCCTGAATAATATAAAAAAACCGGACTGGCAATTTTTTTTATTTTTCCTTGACAAGGGATAAGCCCGCCTGTAGGGTTAACAGTAATCATTACTAATAAGTGTGACAGGGGCGGATTGGGTTAACTTTTTGAAATTGTTTCCATAAACGTCTTCTAAAAACCTCACCACGAAGGGAGCCGTCATGACAGAAGAAAAAAAGATCATCGTTAAAAAGGAAAAAGAGATCAATTTCCGGGACCTGACGACCTGCGATGCCACGATCCAGATGCTTGAGAAAGCCAAGCGTGACGGCGTGGAAACCGCCTTTGACCGGGCCGTCAGCATGAAGGCCTGCCCCATCGGCGCGGACTCGGCTTGCTGCAAGCACTGCTCAATGGGCCCCTGCCGCCTGAACGCCAAGGACCCCTACGGCAAGGTCGGCGTCTGCGGCGCCACCATCGACACCATCATGGCGCGTAACTTCGCCCGCATGGTCGCCTCCGGGTGCGCCGCCCACACCGACCACGGCATGAGCATGCTCGATCTTTTCCGGGAAGTGGTCAACGGCAATATTCATGATTACAAGATCAAGGACACCGTCAAACTGGAAGAGGTCGCCCGCTCCATCGGCATCGAGACCGAAGGCCGCGAGATGATGGACATCGCCAAAGACCTCTACAAGGAACTGGAACGAACCTATACCCAGGTGGAAGGGGAAATTCCCTTTGCCCAGCGCGTCCCGGCAAAGACGCTGGAAAACTGGCGCAAACTGGGCATCGTCCCCCGCGGTTCGATGCGCGAGATCATGGAGATCATGCACCGCACCCACATGGGCGTCGACCAGCACTACGAGAACATCACCAAACAGTGCAGCCGCACGGCCCTGGCCGACGGGTGGGGCGGCTCCATGGTGGCGACCGAGATCTCCGACATCCTCTTCGGCACGCCGTCACCCATCAGCATCGAGGTCAACATGGGCGTGCTCAAGGAAGATCACGTCAACGTCATCGTCCACGGCCATGAACCCAACCTGTTCGAATCGATGATTGAATCCTGCCATGAACAAAGCCTGATCGAAGAGGCCAAAAAAGCCGGTGCCAAGGGCATCAACCTGGCCGGCATGTGCTGCTCCGGCGCCGAGGTCCTGGTGCGCCACGGCATCCCCCACGCCGGCAACTTCATGTCGACCGAAGCGGTGCTGGTGACCGGTGCGGTCGATGTCATGTGCGTCGATGTCCAGTGCATCAAGCAAGGCCTGGCCAAGGTGGCCGAGTGCTACGGCACGCCCCTGATCACCACCAATCCGCGCTGCCACATCGAGGGCGCCACCCACATCGAGTTCCACGAGCACACCCCCAAGGACTGCACCGACGAGGTGGTCATCAAGGCCATCAGCCGCTTCAAGAACCGCAAGGCCAAGGTGGAAATTCCGCAGATCCGCAACATCGGCGTCCACGGATTCTCCCACGAGTACATCAAGTACATGCTCGGCGGCACGTTCCGGGCCTCCTACCGGCCGCTCAACGACAACATCATCAACGGCCGTATCCGCGGCGTGGCCGGCGTGGTCGGCTGCACCAACCCACGGGTCAAGCAGGACTGGGTGCATGTGGAACTGGTCAAGGAACTGATCAAGAACGACGTTCTGGTCGTGCAGACCGGATGTTCCCAGATCGCACTGGCCAAGGCCGGGCTGACCACGCCCGAAGCGTCGGTCATGGCCGGGCCGGGGCTGCGCGAAGTCTGCGAAACCGTCGGCATGCCGCCGGTTCTGGGCGTCGGCTCCTGCGTCGACAATAGCCGGATCCTGATCGCCTGCGCCGAAATGGTCAACGAGGGCGGCCTGGGCGAGAGCATCGCCGACCTGCCGGTGGCCGGGGCCGCGCCGGAGTGGATGAGCGAGAAGGCCATCAGCATCGGCCATTATTTCGTGGCCTCGGGTGTCTACACCGTGTTCGGCGTCACCTTCCCGATCGTGGAAGATACCAAATTCTACAAACTGCTCTTCGATGGCCTGGAAAAACAAGGGCTCGGCAAATGGGGTTTTTCGCCCGACCCCTATGAACTGGCCCGCATGATGATCGCGCACATCGACAAGAAGCGCAAAGCCTTGGGCATCGACAAGGCCCGCGAGCGGGTGCTGATGGATATGGCCGACCGCCAGAAGTTGGAAGTCGCCTAACCGTTACTCAAACTAAACAACAAAGAGGGGCTCGACATCGAGCCCCTCTTTGTTTAATTCCACTCGCCATACAACATACCTCCAGCAGACAAACTTCTTTATAAAAATCACCAGCCACCTATTTAAAAGTGGGGAACCTCTCCTCCCCTTGACAAAGGGCGGTCGGGAGGGAGTTTTAATATTTGATATTATTTTACAAATCAGCGCGCAATGGGAGAATTATAGAGGAGAGGTTTTTTCGTACCGTAAATTTCGGCCGGCGAACAGATGACGCGAATGCTCAACCGGAATTGTCGCTGGACCGCGGAGGCTGTCGATCCGCTGCGGACGGTTGGTGGGCGGAACTGCAGCGCTTTTCGATCAGGTCGGCCAGCCGAGTGACATCGTTTAGCCCAAAGGTGGGAACGCCCAAGTCGATCGTCGCATCCGACATCAAGGCGATCAGCAGAGCATCTCCCCGGCACAAGGGTTCCCGGTGCGCTGCCTGGCGAAACACCTCTATTTTCGGCATCGGACCGGATTTGAATCCCTCGGTCAGGACCAAGTCGACGTCGTCGAAATATTTTTCGAGTTCACCCAGCTTCGCTGAGGGCAGGCTCTTGATCATGGCAATGGTTTGCGGTGCCACCACCATAACGGTATCGGCCCCGGCCTGCTTGTGCCTCCAGCTGTCTTTGCCCGGTTTGTCCATGTCGATTTTGTGGGCCGAGTGCTTGATCGTGCCGATCCGCAATCCCCGGCGTTTTAACTCCGGGACCAATTTTTCGATCAATGTTGTTTTCCCGCTTCCGGATTTCCCCACGATCGACAGAATAACCGGCATCGTACCCCCACAATACCTGTATATGCAAACGAAGCGGCCTGCGCCGTAAAAGGTCGCCACCGCCGGTTACGGCGATTGGCACTTTTAGCTCAGAGGCCGGCGCATCGGACGGAACCTAAACCCCGTCGCTATTGTTGTCAAGCCAAATCCAGATTGCTAACCGCGCGGGAATGTTTATACTGACCGCTAATCGAACTGTTGAGCGTCATCTTGTAAGAGATAGTAATCAAAACCGATGGCACTGCTCGAAGTCAAAAACCTGGTCAAGAAGTATGGCCGCACGAACGCGGTCAACGGGGTTTCCTTTACCATTTTACCGGGAACCTGTTTCGGCCTATTGGGTCCGAACGGCGCCGGTAAAACGACGACCATCGAGGTCATCGAGGACATCATCGCGCCTTCGGATGGCGAGATACTGTACAAGGGTCGTCCGCGTGCGGACACGTTTCGCGCAGAGGTCGGGATTTTGTTTCAGCAGACCGCGCTGCTGTCGTTTCTGACGGTCCATGAAACCCTGGCGACATTTCAAGGCCTCTACACGAAAACAGCCGATCTGCAGGAATTGATCGCGATGTGTCACCTGCAGGATTTTCTGAATCAATACAACGACCGCATATCCGGCGGGCAGCGGCAGCGGTTCATGCTGGCCCTGGCACTGGTCAACAAACCCGAACTGGTTTTCCTCGATGAGCCGTCCACCGGCCTCGATCCCCAAGCCCGCCGCAATCTTTGGGACATCGTTCAGAACATCAAAGCCGGCGGCCGGACCATCATACTGACCACCCACAACATGGAAGAAGCACAGTCTCTGTGTGACGAGATCGCCATCATGGATTACGGCCGTATCATCGCCCGGGGATCGCCCGCAGAACTGATCAAACGGAATTGCGGCAGTGTCACCGTCGTTCTGCCGGTGACGAGTTTCAACCCCTTGCTGCCGTCGCTTTCGGTTGCCTTCCAAGTGGTGCAGGACAGAGTCGAGATCATGACCGATGATCTCAACAGCTGTGTCGCGGAACTCGTCGCCAAGAATGTCGACCTGAAGAACATGACCGTGCGCTCACCGAACCTCGAAGATGTCTTTCTCACCTTGACCGGTCGCCAACTGAGAGAATAGCCATGCAGTTTAAAAGGCTCTGGATCCTCTTTGTCGCCAGAAACCGGGAATTTTTGCGTGATCGGGCCGCTTTCGGGTGGAACTTCCTCTTCCCGTTCCTGATCATCGGCGGATTCGGCCTGATTTTCGGCAGTGACCGCTATGCCGAGTACAAAGTAGGCGTCTTTCCTGTTGAAACCGAAAACACGGCCCCCGTACTTTGGGACATTCCCGAACAGTTTCGCCAAACCCAGTACATTCAGTTCGTCGGTTTCAAAACCGCCGACGCGGCCCTCGAGAAGCTCAAGCATTACAAAATCGATTTTCTGATCCAGGCCGGCCCACCGCCGTACCCGTACTGGCTCAACAATACATCCCCCAAGGGCTACATCGTGGAAAAGATCTTCCGCAGCAGCCTGCTGCCGCCGGACCTGTCCCTGCCGGCGCAGCAGAATGAAATCAGTGGACGGCAGATCCGCTATGTCGACTGGTTTTTTCCGGGAATTCTGACCATGAATATGATGTTCAGCGCGCTCTGGGGGGTGGGGTACGTGGTCGTCCGCTACCGCAAGAACGGCGTTCTAAAGCGCTTGAAGGCGACACCGCTGACGGCCTTCGAATACCTGAGCGCCCAGATGCTCTCGCGCATCTTTCTGCTGATGTTCACCCTCGCGGTGGTTTGGATCGGTTGCGACTTGATCTTTTCATTTCACGTGGAAGGCTCGTATGTGGATCTGGCGATCGTTTTTTTTGTTGGCAGTCTCAGCTTGGCCGCACTGGGGTTGGTGATCGCATCACGGGGAACCAGCGAGGAATTCGCCACCGGGTTATTGAACTTCATTGCCTGGCCGATGATGTTTCTGTCCGAGGTCTGGTTTTCGATAGAGGGGGCGCCCCACTGGGTCAAAAGCTTTGCGGCGATATTTCCCCTGACGCATCTCCTGAAGGCCGTCAGAAAGATCATGAATGACGGTGCCGGCCTGATCGACGTGGGCCCCGAGCTGGCCGTGCTGGCGCTGATGACCCTTTGCTTCCTGGCGATCGGGGCGCGGCTTTTTTCGTGGAACCGTTAGAGCGGTATCAAGGGCGTTTCAGGGGGGCGCTTTCAGCCCGCATCACAGATCACAAAGCATAGCCCGCCCGCCGCTGGGAAGGCCCACTTCAGGCCATCTGATCACAACCAGCCTGAAACCCGGTTTTTGCTGGAACACAAACTATCCGATATAGACAGCCACACGGACGGCGACGGCAATTTTTCTCGATGACAATCAGGGCTACTCGAGGCGGCTGCGCAGGTCCGGTACGATTTCCTGAATCATCCCCTGCAGCAGTTCGGTGAGGACCCCTTCGGAGACGCCGGCGGAAGGCAGCGTCTTCTTTGTCAAGGTAGCGGCGTACTCCTTGCTGAATACCGGTTGCCCCTGCGTCTCGATCGTAACCTTCAAGCGCATGTCGGAATCGTATTCGGTATATGACATCTGCATCATATTGAGGGTCTTGATTTCGCCCTTCAGCGTCACATCGGTATCGAATGCATAGAGCGTATCGTGATATTCGACCCGACAACCGGTGCGCCTGAGTTCATCATAGAGTGCTCTGGAAATCCATTCGGGGACGGAGGCGGTCGCATAAATCGGCTCGCCCTTTTGCGTTTCACCGATTGCGTTTTTATTGCGACCGTCCTTAAAAGTGAGCATTGAAACACTCTTGCGACAGGGAAATTCCTTGATGAGCGCCGGTTGGTACTTTAACTCGACTTGGGTTCGGGGCGCACAGCCGCTGAATCCGACGATAACGAAACCGATGAGGACACTTGCTGCGATGGCCGACAGTTTCATGGTATCTCCTTTCCATTCGTTGACTGGGGCGGCTCACCGTCGCACCCTCGACACTTCCTCAGTCGAATCGACCGCCGCTGATCGTGCAGAGAATCACTTCCCGTTTATTGTACGTTATCGACCGCAAAAGTCAATTTGTGTCCCTTGGCCGCGCGGATCTAACCTGTCGCCCAACACGGGGCCGACTGTTTCCCGGTTGAGCAAACGCAGAATGAGCAGGATTTTTCGTTCGGCAGATTTTTTCGGACACCGTGAAATCGTCCTGACGGCATTTGGGCTTGTATGTTCAGCCAATATGGCCTAATGGTTCGGCAGGCAGCCCAGCAGTCGGAGCGTCGGCTGTAACCCCTGCACGAAATCGAGGTGGGTCGTTGGAATCAGATCTTCTGCACACCCTGTCGGCTTACGGCGGCCGCGGCTGGTCGCCCCGAAAAAAATCCTTGCGCGAAGAAGCCGGCCGCCTATGGGGCCGCTTCGGTCAGTCTACCGAATGGGCCGCACTCAAAACTGTCCTGCTTCACCGACCGGGTCCGGAGCTCAGCACGACGCAGGACCCCGACACTGTCCAGATGCTCGCTCGACTGGATGCGGAAAAAGCCCGTGGCCAGCACGCGGCCCTTGCTCGGGCGTACATCCAGAACGGTGTCGAGGTCGTGTACGTCGAGCCCGGGGAGACCGGTTTCCCGAACCAGATGTTTGTTGCCGATTTGATGTTCATGACGCCCGAGGGCGCCGTTTTGGCTCGACCGGCGTCCACGGTCCGTGCGGGTGAAGAGCGTTGGATCGCCCGGCGACTGGCCGATCTGGGTGTGCCGATCCT
>JBFYWB010000103.1:0-26815 GCA_041299015.1 Deltaproteobacteria bacterium | reverse complement strand
AGTTCAAGGAAATCAAGGAATTGCGCGGAGGCGTACTCGCGTACGCCGCACAAGCGATTCCGCCGATTGACGCCGAAATTGTGGAAAAGGGCCATTTGTGGACGGAAACTAGTCTATTTTGAGCACTTTGGCCCCCCTGATCCGACGTCCTTTTAATTCCAACAGCGCCGTGTTGGCTTCTTCGAGCCGGTATTCCTGCACATCGGGTTTGAGGGGAATCGCGGCCGCCACCTGCAGGAATTCATCGACGTCCCGCCGCGCCACGTTGGCCACGCTCTTGATTTCTTTCTCCATCCAGAGATGCCGCGGGTAATCGAGCGTCAAAAGTGCGGATTTGTCGGCGTCTTCCTTGCGAATGGCGTTGACCACCAGCCTGCCGCCCGGTGCCAGGTTCTCGAGCGCGGCCACGACCGGTTTCCAGGCCGGAGTGGTGTCGATGATGCAATCGAGTTTTTCGGGTGCCGTCGCCCCGCTGTCACCGGCCCAGACGGCGCCGAGTTCGACCGCGAACGCCCGCTCCTGCGGACTCCTGGCAAAGACGAAGACCTTCGCATCCGGATACCGGTGGCGCACGGTTTTTAACACCAGATGGCCCGAGGCGCCAAAACCGGTCAACCCGAGGGATTGGCCGTTTCTGAGACCGCTCAAACGCAGTGAACGCCAGCCGATGGCGCCCGCGCACAGCAGCGGTGCCGCCTCGCCATCGCTGAAAACCTCCGGAACCGGATGGGCGAAATCTTCCGCTACTTTCGTGAACTGGGCGTATCCGCCATCCACGTCACGGCCGGTGGCTTTGAAGGCCGTACAGAGATTTTCTTCACCTTCGCGACAGTGCCGGCACCGCCCGCAGGCGGCGTGAATCCATGCAATACCGACACGGTCGCCGAGACGAAACCTTCGCGCTCCCGGACCGTTTTGCACGACCCGGCCCACCACCTGGTGTCCCAATATCACCGGAAAGGCGGGCGGCGGCGTGCGACCCTCGATTTCGTCCAGTTCGGTGTGACACACCCCGCAGGCGAAAACCTTGACCAGGACTTCCTTTTCGCCCGGCACCGGCTCCGCCGTTTCGACGAGTTCCAGGGGCGTTCGGTTCACGGCAAGGTTGCAGAGCTGTTTTAAGATCATGGCCCTCACGGCGCGATCCTCCCAAGGATTCTCGGAATACTCAAAGCGGCCGCTAATCATGTGCCAAAGGGCGATGCAGCCGGATGGGCCGCGCGGGTCGGTCACGCGCCCAGAATACGTGTATTCCGTCAGGCCGCCCGATCTGCAGGGATCATCATCAAGGCCACCGAGGGAACGGAAACTATCTGTATTTCCCCGGTAGAACCGCCTTGTCGCCCCACTCGGCCGGCAGCTTCTGGCCCGGCTTTTCGCCCCGCTTTTCTTTGCGCTTCCTGAGGCCGGGACGTGCAAATTCCGGATGACCTTCCTTCAGGGTCCGGCCGTTGATGACGGCCTCGCTGCGCAGTCTTTTGCCAGCGGTCCGTTCAATCTGCCGCCCCAGCCAGAGCACCCGATCGACATCGTAGCCATGGGCGATGCCCATCTCGTCGATCTGCACCAGCATGTCTTCCAGGCAGGTCAGGCCGACGTAGCGCGGATCCTCGTAGTAGTATTCACCGGTACCCGGAACCGGGCAATCATCCAGGAAGTTGGCCGGTTGCCCGCCCATACCGCCCAGGGTCGCCTCGAAATGGGTGATACCGGCCTGAAGCGCGGCCAGCACCGACGCGGAGGCCACGCGTTTGGTTTCATGGAAATGCGCGATATGAACCGAGGTGTCCGGAATGTCGTCCAGAATCATGGAGAAGTAGCGGTAGACTTCCGGAGCCGAAGCGCTGCCGTCATGGTCCGCATGCTCTATATCGGATGCACCGATTGACAACCAGCGCTTGGTAAACTCGACCGCGTCTTTCAAATCGGTGGCCCCTGCAATCGGGCTGCCCCAGATGGTGCTGACCGTTCCGCACATCTTCAGGTCGGCATCACGGCATTTCTTGACGGCGCGCTCGGCTTCCTTCCAATATTCCGGCAGGGTCGTGCCGGAATTGGCGAAGTGATGTTCCTCTTCGGTGGACACCATCATCAGGCAGCGATCCGGACCGATACCCTTTTCTTTGAGCCGGATGGCCTGGTCGACAGCCCCTTCCCGAATCGTCACCGCCGTGATGCAGACATCGTCGGGGTTTATGCCGCGCCTTTCACAACGCTTCTGGAAAAGCTCGCCTCTCAATGCGGCCAGCACCTCCTCGGCGTCGCTGAACTGCGGCATCAGATAGGGATTGCCGAGGTTGGTGACCTCGATGTTGCGGCAGCCGGCAAAGATCATCTCCTGGGCGTAGAAAATCTTCGCGCGCGTGGAGATGAACTTCTCGAGGTGTTGGAATCCGTCCCTCACCGTGATGTCGCCGATGGTCACCTTTTGGGGCATGCGCGGAAAAATCTTCCAGTAATCATATTCAGTCATTTTTCACCTCACCTGCAGACAAGTTCTTTGTTTATGAATCGGGCCTCATATGAGAGCCGAATCACTTATCCCCTACCGGTTCAACAGGCTAACGGGCAAACCGGCCAAACCTACCCTTACTTCCCCTTGTAAACCGGCTTGCGTTTTTCCCGAAAGGCCGTCAACCCTTCCAGGCGATCCTCGGTCGGAATGCACACCCAGTAGGCGTTTGATTCAATCGCCAATCCCGTGTGCAGGTCCGTTTCCAGGCCATGGTTGATAGCGTACTTGGCCTGTTCGATGGCGACCGGACCGGCCTCGCAGATCAGGGCGGCCATTTTCCGGCACTCGTCGAGAAGCCCGGGCGGTTCACAGACATTGTTGGCCAGACCGATGGCGAGGGCCTCGGCGGCATCCACCCGCCGCCCGGTGAAAATCAACTCCTTGGCCTTGCCCTTACCGACCAGCCGCGGCAGCCGCTGCGTTCCGCCGGCGCCCGGAATAATCGCCAGCCGGGTTTCGGTCAGGCCCATGCTGGCCGTGGCGGCTACAATGCGGATATCGCTGGCCAGTGCCAACTCGGTGCCGCCGCCAAGGGCGATGCCGTTGACCGCGGCGATCACCGGTTTGCCCAGGTACTCGAGGGCGGTGAACAGGTTGCGGATCGTGTAAATGTATTCTCTGACTTTCTCCGGGCTCAAACCCGCCCGCTCTTTTAGATCCGCACCGGCGCAAAAGGCCTTTTCACCCGCCCCGGTAACGATGAGCACCCGCAGATCGGCCCTGAACCGCACCGACTCGATTTCGGCGGCCAGTGCGTGCAGCAGGGCGAAATTCAAACTGTTCATGACCTCGGGACGATTGAGGGTCAGCATCAAAATCCCGTCGGCCTCTTGCCTGAGTAAAACATCCTCGCCCATCAT
Source organism: Deltaproteobacteria bacterium (assembly GCA_041299015.1). Classification (GTDB taxonomy): domain Bacteria; phylum Desulfobacterota; class Desulfobacteria; order Desulfobacterales; family SG8-13; genus JARFQH01. The sequence goes on along the minus strand of JBFYWB010000103.1, from coordinate 23,440 downwards.
CAACCTCCGTAAAATCCCGCACCGTTTTAAAACAACATTCCGTTCGAAACTTGCGCACCGACCAAGCGGTCTTGCGCGCATCCCATCCTCGCCGTTGCGCGACCTCTTCCAAAGCAGCGCAGGGTTTGATTTGATCACGACAGGACCGGCTGGAGATCCGAACGAGCGCTCGCTCAGTTAGCTATAAATTAACTACAGGCCCGCACCGTTGTCAACAGCTTTCTTTGCGTCCCTCAGCGCTGGGGTGTATGGTTAATAAAAATAATTCGGCGTTATTTCAAGCAGATGGTATTTTAAGAGACGGTGCCGCCCCCCCCATCACCGCAGTGCCGGCTGCCGGGTAACTTCTTGACAGCAGTTAAAGCGATATGTTAAAAGCTTGAATGAGCGCTCGCTCGGATTCCAAGCGTCATCCCCGGCAGTTGCAGCGCATCACGTCAACCGGTATCCGGAAGATCGATCATGCAGAAAGTCAGCCCCACAAATGATATCCCGACGCAAATCAAAAACCCCGCACTCGTCGATCAACGACGACGCCAGATTGCCGAAGCCGCGGTCAAACTGTTCATAAAAAACGGTTTTCACAAAACCACCACGCGTCAGATCGTCCAGGCGACCGGATTCTCCATTGGATCGCTTTACGAATACGTGGCTTCCAAAGAGGATGTGCTTTACCTGGTTTGCGATTCCATTCACGTCGAAGTCGAACGCCTGGTGGCGGACACACTGGCCAAAGCCGACGGCGGCCGCAATGCCCTGGCCCAGGTGATCCGGGAATATTTCCGCGTCTGCAACCGCATGAGCGATTTCATTCTTCTCATCTACCAGGAAACCCGCTCACTGCCGCCCCAGTGGCAGAAAAGAGTGCTCGAAAACGAACTGCGCATCACCGGTCTTTTCATAGGGGTGCTGGCCGGGATGGCCTCATCCGGCGGTTTGCCGCACCTCGAGGAGCGCCAGATCGAAATGGCCGCCCACAATATTTCGGTGCTGGGCCATATGTGGACGTTCAGGCGCTGGTTTTTCAGCCGTCATTACACCATTGACGAGTATATCGACTTGCAAACCGAATTTATCCTGCGCATGTGCACCGCAGCACCGGGCTGATGGCGGCAGGACCCGAACGGTTTTCAGGGTCGGTCATCGGGGACCGCAATGGACTGTCGCCATCGAGTGGTCCGGCAGCCGATTGCGGATGGACGGGGATCGAGATGACGGTGATGCCGCTTGCGGCTTCACCGGGTCTTTCAGTCGAGACACAGGAGGGGGTATGAGCCAGGAAGTCAATCTGTACACGCCCAAAAACAACATCCGGGTGGTCACCGCAACCTCTCTTTTCGACGGGCACGACGCCGCAATCAACATCATGCGTCGCATTCTCCAGGCCACGGGAGTCGAGGTGATCCACCTCGGCCACAACCGCTCGGTCAAGGAGATCGTCGATGCCGCCATTGAAGAAGATGCCCAGGGTGTGGCCGTATCGAGCTACCAGGGCGGGCACATCGAATTCTTCAAATACATGGTCGATCTTCTCAGGGAAAGAAACGCCGATCACATCAAGGTCTTTGCCGGCGGCGGCGGGGTCATCGTCCCCGACGAAATCAGGCAACTGGAGGCCTACGGCGTCTCTAAAATCTATTCGCCTGAGGACGGCGCCAGCAAAGGTCTTCAGGGAATGATCAACCACATGGTGCGGCAGCTTGATTTCCCGACCGTCAAGAGTTTCACCTTTGCCTTCGACGCGCTCACGCCCGATAATAAAGTAATGGTGGCCAACCTGATTACCGCCGTGGAACAGGCCAAAGCAAAGCAAAACGGCCATCTGGCGGAACTGCGCAGCCGGCTGCAGATGCTCTCCCGCGACCGTGTTGCGCCGGTCATCGGGATCACCGGGACCGGCGGGGCCGGCAAATCCTCTTTGACCGACGAGTTGATTATCCGCTTGTTGCACGATTTAAAGGATCTGCACATCGCCATCGTCAGCTGTGATCCATCGCGGCGCAAGACCGGCGGCGCCCTGCTGGGTGACCGTATTCGAATGAATGCCATCGGCAGCCCCAGGGTCTACATGCGGTCCCTGGCCACGCGCAGCTCCCAAACCGAAATCCCCGAAGCCCTCGCCGAATGCGTCCTGGTGGCCAAGGCCGCGGGATTCGACCTTGTGATCGCCGAAACGGCCGGTATCGGCCAGGGGGACTCCCGAATCATCGACATGGTGGATGTCTCCGTCTACGTCATGACCAGTGAGTTCGGCGCGGCCTCGCAACTCGAAAAGATCGACATGCTCGATTTTGCCGATCTGGTGGTCGTCAACAAGTTCGAGAAACGCGGCGGCGAGGATGCCGTACGGGATGTTCGCAAACAGGTCCAGCGCAACCGCAATGCCTGGGACAAAACGCCCGAAGAAATGCCGGTCTTCGGAACCATTGCCTCCAAGTTCAACGATGACGGTGTGACTGCCTTGTACCACGCCCTGCTCGACACCATCGCGGAGAAAACCGGCCTCGCCTTCAGCTCCAGCCTGCCGCGACCGGCGTCGAGGACATCGACCTCCAAGACGATCATCATCCCGCCCGAGCGCACCCGTTATCTGGCCGAAATCGCCGATACGGTGCGGCACTACCACCAGCAGACGGCCGCGCAGGCCGAAGCCCTGCGCAAGGCCTGGCACATCGATGAAGTCATAAAATTGCTGGGCGACAAACCGGCCGGGTTGGCCGCAAGGCTCACGGAAGAAGCCGCCGCCGCAAGGGAAAACATCACGGATGACTCCCGCCGGGTGCTCAACGAATGGCAGACGATCAAGGAAGCCTACGGTCGGGACGAGCTGGTGTACACGGTGCGCGACCGCGACATCCGTGTTCCCCTTTTCACCGAGTCGCTCTCCCACCAGAAAATACCGAAAATCGTGCTGCCCGGATTCAAGGACCCCGGCGAGATCTACCGCTGGATGCGCGCGGAGAACGTCCCGGGCCGCTTTCCCTTCACGGCCGGGGTGTTCCCGCTCAAGCGCATGGACGAGGACCCCACCCGCATGTTCGCCGGAGAAGGCGACCCCGCCCGGACCAACCGGCGCTTCAGGCTTCTATCCGCCGATTACGAGGCCAAGCGCTTGTCGACCGCTTTTGATTCGGTGACCCTTTACGGCTATGATCCGGATCGACGTCCGGACATCTACGGCAAGGTCGGCACCTCGGGTGTCAGCATCTGCACGCTGGATGACGTCAAGGTGCTCTACGGCGGCTTCGACCTGTGCGCTCCCAACACGTCCGTGTCGATGACCATCAACGGTCCGGCGCCGATCATTCTGGCCATGTTTCTCAACACCGCCATCGACCAACAGATCGATCGGTATGCGGCCGAAAACGGCACGCCGCCATCAACGGAAGTCTGTGAAAAAATCCGCGCCGATGTGCTCTCCACCGTCCGCGGCACGGTCCAGGCCGATATTCTCAAGGAGGACCAGGGGCAGAACACGTGTATCTTTTCGATCGACTTCGCCCTCAAGATGATGGGCGACATCCAGGAATACTTCATCGCCAAGAATATCCGCAACTTCTATTCGGTGTCGATTTCCGGTTATCACATCGCCGAGGCCGGAGCGAACCCGATCTCCCAGCTGGCCTTCACACTGGCCAACGGGTTTACCTACGTCGAATACTACCTGTCGCGCAACATGCCGATCGATAGCTTCGCGCCGAATCTCTCCTTCTTCTTCTCCAACGGCATGGACCCGGAGTACACCGTGATCGGTCGGGTGGCCCGGCGGATCTGGGCCATTGCCATGCGCGCGAAATACGCCGGGTCCCTGCGGTCGCAGATGCTCAAGTACCACATCCAGACCTCGGGCCGCTCCCTGCACAGTCAGGACATCCAGTTCAACGATGTCCGCACGACCCTGCAGGCCCTGATTGCCCTATACGACAACTGCAACAGCCTGCACACCAATGCTTTCGACGAGGCGATCACCACGCCCAGCACCGAATCGGTCAGGCGTGCGCTGGCGATACAGATGATTATCAACCGCGAATGGGGCTTGACCAAAAATGAAAACCCCAACCAGGGCAGCTTCATCGTCGAAGAGCTCACCCGTCTGGTGGAGGAGGCCGTCTTGATGGAGTTCGACCGCATCACCACGCGCGGCGGCGTGCTGGGCGCCATGGAAACCGGGTATCAACGCAGCAAAATCCAGGAAGAATCGATTTACTACGAAACCCTGAAACACACCGGTCGATTGCCGATCATCGGCGTCAACACCTTTCGCGACCCGCACGCCGGCCAGAATGATTTCATCGAAACCGTAGAGTTGGCGCGCGCCACCGAAGAAGAGAAAGCATCGCAGCTCAAGCGCCTGGATGACTTCAAGCGCGCCCACGCCGCAGAAGCCCCCCTGGCCCTGAGGCGATTGCAGCGGACGGCCCTCGGCAACGGCAATATTTTCGCCGAGCTGATGGACACCGTGCGGGCCTGCTCGCTGGGTCAGATTACCCAGGCCCTCTACGAGGTCGGCGGCCGGTATCGGCGAAACATGTAAATCGCACGGTACAAAGAAACGGCAAAAGGCGAAGGGCTAACGGCATGAGATGCGCCGAGTTGAGCGCAAGCACTCACCGTCAGTTGTTTGTTTTGGGTTGCCCGTTGCGGAGTTACTTCGGGAATCAGCATGGTACAACCATCGAACCTTGGACCCTAAACCCTGAACCTTCGGGCCTTGACGGCTGAACCAGGAAAGTACCAGTTCAGGTTTAATTTCAGATTAACAATACCATCGTCAACGAGCTACGAAACCCTTCATCAATATTAACGCATCGATGAAGGGGCTGACCCTGCAGAAGGAGACCACACGATGCGCGAAGCGGTTATTGTCAGTGCGGTACGCACGGCCTTGGGCAGTTTCAACGGATCACTGGGAAACATCGGCGCCACTCGGCTCGGCGCGATCGTCATCGACGCGGCGGTTCAACGGGCCGGAATTCCAAAGGAAGAGGTCAACGAGGTCATGCTGGGCCAAGTGCTGCCGTGCGGCTACGGCCAGAACCCCGCCAAGCAGGCCGCCGTCAAGGCCGGCCTGCCTTGGTCGGCGGAGTGTATAACGGTCAACAAGGTCTGCGGATCCGCCTTGAAGACGGTTATGCTCGCGGCCCAGGCCATTCAGGTGGGCGATGCGGACGTGGTGGTCGCCGGCGGCATGGAGAGCATGAGCCTGGCGCCTTATTATCTCGACAAGGCGCGGTTCGGCTACCGCATGGGTCCTGGCCAGCTGCAGGACCACATGGTCCACGACGGCCTCTGGGATGTGGTCAACGACTTTCACATGGGGGTCTCCAACGAACTGTGTTCCAAGAAGTACGACGTCAGCCGCGAAGACCAGGACCGCTACGCGGCGGAGTCCTATCGCCGAACCATGGCGGCCATATCGGCCGGAAAATTCGAAGATGAAATCGTACCGGTTGTAATTCCGCGTCCCAAAGGCGAGCCGGTTTCCTTCCAAACGGACGAGTGCCCGCGGGAAACCCCTTTCGAGGTTCTCGCGCGAATGAAGCCGGCTTTCCAGAAGGACGGGGTCGGCACGGCCGGCAACGCCTCGATCATCAGTGACGGCGCCGCAGCGGTGGTGGTCATGGCACGGGAGAAAGCCGAGGCGCTGGGATGCCGCATCCTGGCGACCATCGGCGCGCAGGCCTCCGCCGCCATCGACATGAAGTACGTCCTGGTGGCGCCGATTTGGGCCATCCCCAAGTGCCTCGCCAAAGAGGGCCTCACCACGGAAAAGGTCGATCTCTTCGAGATCAACGAGGCCTTCAGCGGATCGACCGTGGCGGTCCTGCGGCAGCTTGACCTGGACCCGTCGACCGTCAACGTCAACGGTGGCAGCGTGGCTCTGGGTCACCCGATCGGCGCCAGCGGCTGCCGGGTGCTGGTCACCCTGCTGCACGAAATGATCAAACAGGACAAGAAAATCGGTCTGGCCTCTCTTTGCCTGGGCGGCGGCGAGGCGGTCGCCATGATCGTCAAGCGGTGACACCGGTTGGTTTCCGCCCGCCAATGACCCTTATCCGCCAGCGATAAACGGCCGTGCGATAGAAGGCGGCAATTTCCGGCATGCTCGCTTCGATCGACGATTCAATGACAAACAGGGGAATCTAAAAATAACGCCCACCGGAACATCCTTCTGATATTCGGTATGACAGGTTGAGCCAGATCGCCTCTGGCAAAAAGTCGCAACGCAGAGATGGGTGGCATCATCGCGGCGCCACCGCAAAAGGGGGGAGAGATGGAGATCAAAACATTCGGCGTCATCGGCGCGGGACAAATGGGAAGCGGCATCGCCCAAGTGGCTGCCGTGAGCGGAATGACGGTTGTCATGAACGATATCAAACCGGAATTCGTCCAGCGCGGGCTGGCGACCATCGACGGATTTCTGGCCCGCAGTGTCGCCAAAGCCAAAATGAGCGCCGAAGAAAAAGCGACCGTGCTGAAAAGAATTCGGACCAGTGTCGATCTGAAAGACATGGCCGCCGTTGATTTTATCGTCGAGGCGGCTACGGAAAACGAAACGCTCAAGTTTCAAATTTTCCGGAACCTGGACGAGATCTGCCGACCCCACGTCATCTTGGCCACCAACACGTCGTCTATACCCATCGGTCGCATCGCCGCGCAGACCGGCCGCCCGGAAAAGGTCGTCGGCATGCACTTCATGAACCCGGTCCCGCTGATGAAGCTGGTGGAAATCATCCGGGGCATCGCCACCGCGGATGAGACCTTCAAGGTCACTTGGGAGCTGGCCCTTAAATTCGCCAAAACGCCGGCCGAATCGAACGACTACCCCGGATTTATCGCCAACCGCATCCTGATGCCGATGATCAACGAAGCGGTTTACTGCCTGTATCACGGGGTGGGGACCCGTGATGACATCGACACGGTGATGAAACTCGGCATGAACCACCCGATGGGCCCGCTGGCCCTGGCCGACCTGATCGGGCTGGACACCTGCCTGGCCATCATGGAAACGCTCTACAGCGGTTTTTGTGATTCAAAATACCGCCCCTGCCCCCTGCTGCGCAAGTATGTCGAAGCCGGCTGGCTCGGCCGCAAGAGCGGAAAAGGATTCTATGATTACGCCAAATGACGGCAGTACCTTAACGAGACTGCACGGTCACAGCTTACTCAACAGTCTGACCGGTCTGCCGCGCGTCATCGAAGCGGCGAAGCCGCGTTTCATAAAATCGTGCAACGATTTTATTTTTATTTGAAGATGCGCGCCGCCAGCTCGATATCCTCCGGACAGAACACGAACAGGCATTTGGCGTCTGGCGAAGGGACCGAACCGTAGACATAATTGATGTTGATCCCCTCTTTGCCGAATTTGCTGGCGATTTTGGCCAATTCTCCGGGGCGGTTGTCCAGCTCGAGCGCAATGACCGGCATGCTGTCGAAAAGATAGTCGTTTTTCGACAGCAGGGCGACCGCCTTGTCGGTGTCGCCGACCAGCAGTCGGATCAGCGCGAATTCGGCCGAGTCCTTGCGCATCGAATTGTAGCTGGCCGCCGAGGCGATCCGTTGGAGCGACTTTCCCCGCGCCCGGAAAAGTTCCTGCACGTAGGCCGAAGCGTCCTGAATGGTGAGGGCATCGATGTTGATACCCGCCTCCGACAAGAGCGTCGCCAACTTGCCGAGCTCCCCGGGAACATTCTTCAGAAAAAGAGAGATTTCTGTTCTGACCATGACACACTCCTGGATAAGTCAATCACTGGTTTTTTAATGAGATGTCTATAGAATATCAACGCCGAAGTCAACTGGAGGCCAACTTGGCGCCCGGCCAAGAATAAAAAAAGCCGCAAAGCCACTCGCGGCTTCAAAGCACGCAACCCGGGGCTTTCAGCTTTTGCGGATCGGTTTTTGGCGAAACCGAAGGTGCGGCGGGAATGCCTCCGGCCTTACTTCTGAGATCCCCCGAACAGTTCCTTGATCCTGGTCCGATCGGGGGTGCCGTCCTTCAGCAGCGGCAGCTCGGCTGCAAACTCGACATAACTGGGTTTTTTGAAACGGGCGATCCGCTCGCCGACGAATTCAATCAACTCGGTGGCCGCAAGGCTCGCGCCTTCTTTCAGTTGGCAGACCGCCTTAATCGCTTCCTTCCATTTCGGATCCGGAACGCCGAAGACAACCGTTTTTGCGACCGCCGGGTGCTCCAGGATGACTTTCTCGACTTCCGCCGGATAGACGTTTTCGCCGCCCGGCTTGATCAGTTCCTTTTCGGCCTTGCGGCCGGCATACCAGAGGAAGCCCTTCTCATCGAAGCGACCCAAATCGCCGGTGTGATGCCAGCCATCTCGGAAGGCGTGGGCGTTGTCATCGGGCAGGTTCCAATACCCTTTGAAGACCATAGGGCCCCGCATGACGATCTCGCCCACCTGACCCTCTTCCACCGGCCGGCCATGCTCGTCCACCAAACGAACCTCGGCCAGCTGAATGACCTTGCCGGCCGCGCCGGGCCGATCGTTGTAGCGGCCGAGGGTGGCCAGGCAGGATGTTTCGGTCTGTCCGTACATGCAGTAGAACGTGCCGCCGGTCATCTCCTGGTAGCGCTCGATCGTCTCCGGCGTGTCCAGGCCGAGAACGCCGCGCAGCGCACCGATATTCTGGCCGGTTTTCTCGGCTTCATCCAGGATCGAGGCCAGAATGGGCGAGAAGTCGAACATGATGCCGGCCCGCCGGCCGGCGATCAGCTCGACCGCCTTGGCCGCGTCGAACTTGCTCATGTTCAGGCTCAGGGCGCCGACATGAAAGGAGCTGGAGACCATCACCAGACCGGCGATGTGAAAAAGCGGCAGAAGATTCAGATGGACATCGTGTTGGCTGGTGCCGAAGAGGTAGATCAGATGCATGTCGGAGCACAAGATGTTACCGTGGCTGAGCAAAGCGCCCCGCGGTCGGCCGGCAACGGCGGCGGTGTGGATAATCACGAAGCCGTCGTTCGTGGAGACCGCGGCAACGCACGGATCGAAAGTTTCCGAGTGCCCCGCAAGAACGCTGAACGGTCTGAAATCGCCGGCATCGGCTTTCAGATTGTAGTAGTCGGTCACGCTCGGCAGCCGGGTCTTGTTATCGGCGATCATGCTCTGGTATTCGGCGTCCACGAAGAGGGCCGCGGGGGCGCCGTCATTGAGGTTCACACAGACCTCTGCGGCCGACAGCCGCCAGTTGACCGGCAACACGATGGCGCCCAGCCCCGCTGCGGCGCCGTAGAGCAGAAAAAACTCGACGCTGTTCTTCCCGAGCACCCCCAGGCGGTCGCCTTTTTTGATCCCGGCCTTTCTCAAGCCCTGGGCCAGGCGGTCGACGGCTGTCTTGACCTCCCCGAACGAGAGCGTGCGGTCTTGATCGACCTCGTACCAGGCCGGCAGGTCCCTGAAGATCCGCGCATTGCGGCTGATCAGATCATAAAAGGTGAAGTCATAGAGTCCCATGCCGTCCCGCCTTTCGTGTCGAAACGATTGCCTTCATGAAACATCGGGGGAAAATGCCGGCGGGAACATGCCGCCATATCCGTTGGGCACATCCCCGCCGCTGTCAAGAACATCTATCGATCGATCATCTGATAATCATCCGGCATCTGATGATCATCCGGCATCTGATGATCATCCGGGACGGATCCCGATCGATCCGAGCCGACGTCAAGTCCCCTCATCACGGAAAGATCGCTTCGAACTGAACGACTTTGACCATAGCGCCGGCTTTGAAAATAGCCGATCCCTCCTTGACGGACACCGGAAATGAGAAGTCCGGTGCACCGCTCCACCATTTTTCGAGCTCGTCCCAAGGTGTCGTCCCTTTTTCTTTCAATTTCATCGCACCCGGCAGCATCAGGGTCATTAGGGTTTGGCGAGTGTCGAACACCGCCGGAACTCTGAGCTGGTTGGTCTTGCCGGGCGGGATCCACATGGTCTCGGGCGAATTGACGGTGTTGACCTCGAAATCATCGAACAGAACGGTGAACTGGAATCCGTCCAGTTCAAGCGGATAGGCGGACGGGTTGTTGATATCGAAAACGAAGGCCATCATCAGCGGTGCGCCGTAATCACCCGCGGTGCCCTTGGTTGGCTCCACTTTCTTGGCGTAATACCAGTAGCCGGTGTAGTACGGTACCTCGACATGGCTCAATACGACCTTGGGTTCTTTGAAATTGGACTCGGCCGGTTTGGTCTCCATGCCGGCACATCCGGCCAGAAAGACGGCCGCAACGACCATGCCCAGACATGTCATCAGAAAAGTGTGCTTGCGCATTACTCCCTCCCTCCTCGTAAAAAGCGGTTGGTGGGTTCCGATAGGCGAACACGGACCGGATGCGGGTCTTCTTCCGTGTGCGACCGAAAAAAGGGCGTGCTGTGCCCGGTTCAGAACCCGATGGAAAGCGACGGTTTGCGTTCGACCGTTTATGTCAGCCAGCGTTTGCGCCGCTTGTAGTGCTTGACGTCCCGGAAACTCTTTCTGCCTCCCAGGTCGGTCATCCCGAGGTAAAAATCCTTAATGTCGGGATTCTCACGCAGCTTCTCGGCCGAATCGTCCATGACAATCCTTCCGGTCTCCATCACATAGGCATGCGGGGCGACATTGAGCGCGAGTTTGGCATTCTGCTCCACCAGCAGGATCGAAATCTTTTCCTCCTGGTTGAGCTTGGTGATGATGTTGAATATCTCGTGGATCAGAAGCGGTGCCAGGCCCATGGACGGTTCATCCAGCAGGATCAGCTTGGGACTGGTCATCAAGGCCCGCCCGACAACCGTCATCTGCTGCTCGCCGCCGCTGATAAAACCGGCGACCTCGCTGCGCTTTTGCTTCAGGCGCGGAAAATAGTGATAGACCATCTCCAAGCCGTCTTTCACCGAGCGGCCGAACTTGCGCATGTGCGCCCCGACCTTCAGGTTCTGCTCGACCGTCAGGTGTTCGAACACGCGCCGGCCCTCGATGACCTGCACGATGCCCATTTCGGCAATCTTTTCGGGCGGCAGCCGGTCGATCCGCTGCCCCATGAATTCGATCGAACCGTCGGTCACCTCGCCGTTCTCGTGCTTCAAAAGGCCCGATATGGCCTTCAGGGTCGTGCTCTTTCCGGCCCCATTGGCCCCCAGCAGCGCGACGATGCCGCCCTCCGGCACCTCGATGGACACGCCCTTGATCACCAGGATGACCTCGTGATATTTTACCTCGATGTTGTTGATTTTAAGGATCGATTCCGCAGTAGACAAAGCCTCATGACCTCCCTGGGAGATTGGCGTGACTAATGATCTCGTGTTGTCGATCGGGCGGGCGCAGACAGCCATGCGGATGCACTGTCGGCGCGGTTGCGCGGCGAACTACCAGCCAAGCCACTCCTTTTCCCATTTCTCCGGCCAGCGGCTCTCCAGATCGACCTTGGTGACAAAGTTGAACTTGCCGTCCTTGACCTCATACACCGGCACCACCCCTGAAACCCGGTGGTCGGTGGCGGTGTAGGTCAGCTTCGCCCCGCCCAGACCGAGATCGTAGTCTTTCATGGTCTCGAAGCCTTCTTTCAGAATGCCCTCTCCGTCCAGTTTACCGGCCTTGTCGGCCCGTTTCATGGCTTCGGCCAGGGCCAAAGCGTTAGCCCAGGCTTGAACCGTGTGCACCGTGCGTTTCTCAACGGGAACACCGGGATTGAACTTCTTGCCGTATTCCAGCACCTTGGGCATCAGCGGGGTTTCTTCCCCGTAAAAGGCGACAACGGCCGCGCCCATGACGCCCTCGGCCGCCGGACCGGCCAGTTTGGGCAGGTTTTCGTCGAAGGCCCAGAGGTTGACGATGTGATCGGCGCCCAGTTGGAGCGAATAGGCATCGCGCACCGTTGCCGCTACCGACATCACCGTGTTGCCGTGCCAGACCACATCCGGCTGGAAGTCTTTGAGCCCCAGCACTTGGCTCTTGCTGTCGATGGCGAACAAGGACACGTCTTGATCCGGCCCGATCTCGAAACCCAGGAGAGTCGCCTGGTCTTTGATGGCCTTGATCGGGGCACTCGCATACGGCGAGGCGAACATGTAGACGCACGCAAAGCGCGGCTGGCGCTTTCCGTTTTCCGGGTTCTTCGACCAGCGCTCGTCGAACCAGGCCGTCAAGGTCGCCCGGGCATTGGTGGAATAGTCGGTTGCCGCGAAAAGGTTATAAGGGGTTTTCGACGGATCGGCCAGATGACCGGAGTAGGAAGCCGAAACGTACGGCATTTTGTCCTTGGTCACCGTCGGCGACAGCGCCTCGGTGTCACCGGTCCCCCAACCCAGCACGGCCACACTGCCGAGCCGTTTGAACAGTTTGTATTTGGTGAGCGCTTCGGGAACACGGTAACCGTAGTCGAATTGGGTCAGCTTGATCTGCTTGCCGTTAATGCCGCCGGTCTCGTTAATGTAATGGATCGCCTCGGCAATGCCGAGAGCGTAGTCCTTCCCGACGTCGGAAGTGGCGCCGGTCATGTCGTTCAATGCCCCGACCTTGACTTCCTCGGCTGCGTTTGCCGCGCCAAGGCCCATGGTCAGGATGAGAGCAATAACCGACACGAACACCATTGACGATAGATTCTTACGATTGCGCATTGCCTTCCCCCTTTAGAGAGTTTTGTGTGTCATTGCTACTGAGTATTTGCCGAAAGATTGCCGTCGATCACCTCCTTTGCGTCAATAGGAAAACGGCCAAAGATTGAAGTAGTTTTTGGTCTGCCACCAGCGGTAGGCCAGGCCGTTGGGCTCGAAGATCATAAAGGCGCAAATGGCCAATCCAAAGGCGGCCTCCTTTACAAACAGAAAGTCCATGAACAATGGTTGGGCCCATGCAAACCCCATGTCCAGAAACGTCATGATGCTCAGCTGCAGCAATTCCATGATGACCACCATGAAGATCGAACCGAAGATCGTGCCGTAAATCGAGCCGACCCCGCCGATAAGGATGACGCCGACCAGCCAGAGCGACCAGAACCACGGAAAGTGTTCGGGACTGATGGCCGCCAGGCTGCTGATCCAGAAAGCGCCGGCAATCCCGCCGATGAACCCGGCAACGAAAAAGGCCAGCAGTTTGTATGTAATGATGTTGATGCCCATCACCTTGGCCGATACATCGTTGTCCCGAATCGCCACCCAAGCGCGGCCGACACGGCTGCGCAGCAGGTTCACCACCATGGTCACGCATAAAATGACCAGAACCAGCATCATGTAGTAAACGTTAAGGTCGTTATCGATCAGCCACGGCCCGACCTTGATGGTGCCGGGCGGCAGGGAAAACGCCTGCCCGCGGCCACCGATCTGACTGATGTACTGGGTGATGATGAAATCCACGGTAATAAACTGGGCCGCCATGCTGGTCAAGATGAGATAAAACCCCTTGACCTTGGCGGAGGGCAGCCCGAACAGAACGCTCCAGATGCCGGCCACCAGCCCGGCGGCGAGAATACTGATCGGATAGGCCAAACCGGCATCGAGCAGAAATTGCGGCCAGGGGAATTCGAGGATGAGCAGGGTGCTCGTATAGGCCCCTACGGCAATGAAAGCGGCATGCCCCAGGGTCACCTGGCCGCAGAAACCGATCAGCAACTGAACCCCGAGGGCTCCCAGAATGGTGTAGCCGACCGTGTTGCAGATGCTGAGCCAGTAGTCTCCCGCTATCAGCGGAATCAGGATGAAAGCGACCGCAAACAACAGGAACATTTTGACTTTGATGAACTTGGTCTGCCACCAGGCGTGATCCTGGGCATAGTTTTCGTGGTAGACACTGCAGGGCAACCAGGTTGTCGACATAAAATTACTCCGTAATCTTATTGAAAGATGTCCTTAAAAGTCCATAGATGACGGCATGACCGGCAACGCGTGAACCCGGTAAGGCGTAAACGGCTATACCCGTTCGATTCTCTCCCACCCCCACAGGCCGTAGGGTTTAAAGAGCAGGAACACCGCCATAAAGGCGAAAGGGGCAACTTCTTTTACGCCGCCGGGGAAATACCGGTCGAGATAGGCACCGGCAAAGTTCTGCAGAACACCGATGATGATGCCGCCGACAATGGCACCCGGCACCGAGTTGAGCCCCCCCAGGACCACGGCCGGCAGAACGAGAAGCCCAAGGTAGCCGACCGATATGTTCAGACCGTTGATGTTACCCAGCAGCGTTCCCCCGACGCCGGCGGCCATGAACGCGATGGCCCATGCGGTGGCGTAAACGAAACGGGCGCTGACGCCGATCGAAAGCGCGGCCATTTCGTCATCGGCCGTGGCCTGCATGGCCAAACCCCAGCGCGTGTACTTGAAGAAGGCCACGAAGACGACCAACAGGATGAGAGCCGCGACAAAACTCCACAGGTAGACCGAACCGACGACAATCGGACCGAACCGGATCGGTTCCAGCGGAAACACCGGCGGGGTGAAAACCCGAGTGTCTGTTCCCCAGACCAACTCGACGCAGCCCTTGAAAAAGAATGACAGCCCCACGGTCACCATGATGACGGTCAAGACCGGTTCGCCGATCAGACGGTCGAGAAAGATCCGCTCGGTGAGAATGCCGAGAATGAAACCGATAACCAGCGAAATGCCGAGCGCCGCCAAAAACGGTATGCCCATGGAGTAGAAACTCAGTGACGTGTAGGCGCCGATAAGCGTCAGCTCGCCCATGGCCAGGTTCAGCACGCCGGAGCATTTGTAGATCAGCACCCAACCGAGGGCGACAAGGGCATAAATACCCCCGACCATGATGCCGGTGGTCAGCGTCATCAGAAACAGTTCCATCGTATCGTCTCCTTGAGATAACGGTTGTCGGTCGCGAAACGCTGCGGTCGGAGCGCCCCCCGGTCCGACCGTCAAGCCCCTGTCCCGATTGCTGTGGTGGGGCTAAGTGAGCTTTCGGATGGTCATGTCGGTCCGAATGTTGGATTCCCGGCCGTCCTCGTACTTGATGGTGGTGTCGATGTGCACGATGTCGTTATCCGAATACAGGGCGTTGACGATATCTTCGTACCGTTTTTCGACGAATGAACGGCGCAGCTTGCGCGTCCGGGTAAGCTCGTCGTCATCTGCATCCAACTCTTTGTAAAGATTAGTAAACTTTGCGATTCGGGCGGCTTCGGGCAAGTCTTTGTTGGCCTGCCGGATCTGGGTCTCGACCAGATCGTAAATGGCGGGCTGCTGAGACAGTTCGTGATAGCTGGTGTAATTGATTTTCTTTTCATCGGCCCATTTGCCCACCACGGCGTAGTCGATACACATCACCGCCGCGATGTAGTCGCGCTTGTTGCCGATAACCCAGGCATCCTTGACATAAGGGCTGAATTTGAGACGCGTTTCCAGATACTGCGGGGAAAACGGTTTGCCGTCGCGCAGGGTAAAAACATCCTTGGTGCGGTCGAACACCACCAGATGTCCGTCGTCGTCGATGAACCCCCTGTCATCCGAGTGCAGCCACCCATCCCTGAGGGCCTTGACGGTCGCTTCCGGATTTTTGTAATAGCCCAAAAAAACAGATGGGCTCTTGGTGATGATCTCTCCCTCCGCGGTGATCCGGATTTCGGTTCCGGGAATCGCCTTGCCGACCGTGTCGAACTTGATTTCACCGCTGCGGTGCACGACCGAGATGCCGGCCACCTCGGTTTGGCCGTAAATCTGCTTCAGGTTCACACCCATGGAGTGAAAAAACCGGAAATGATCCGGTCCCATGGCCGCTCCTCCGGTATAGGCGTTGCGAACACGGGAAAGGCCGAGATGATCTTTCAGTTTTTTGTGGACGGTCATGTGTGCCAGGCCGCTCAGTATGTTCCAATACCAGGGAACCGGCGTCTTCGAAAATTTCAAGTCCGCCACCCGGTAGCCGACCGCACTGGCAAATTCATAGAATTTGCGTTTCATCCAGGTGGCATCCAAGTATTTAACCTGGACCGAGCGGGTCATCTGTTCATACATCCGCGGCGGGGCGAACATGACATGCGGGCCGATTTCACGGATGTTTTCCTGGGCGGTTTCCGTTCCCTCCGGGAAATTGATCGTATAGCCGATCTGCAACCCGCACGATATCGACATCATTTGCTCCCCGATCCAGGCAAACGGCAGATAGGAGACGTAATCGTCGGTGGCCAGGCAGGGATCGACGCTCATCAGGCTCCGGCCCATGGTCAGCATGTTGTTGTGGGACAGCAGGGCCCCCTTGGGCAGCGAGGTGGTGCCGGAGGTGTAAAACAGCAGGGCCACCTCATCACCGTGTCCTCTGGCAATCAGGTCTTCGAACAACTGCGGCTGCTTCTGGTCCAGTTCCCGGCCGAGCTGCTGAACCTCCTTGAGGCTGATCAAAAAATCCTCTTCGTAGTTGCGCATTCCCTTGGGATCGTCCCAGATAATCTTTTTCAGTTTGGGGCATTCGTGAAATATCGACAGGGTCTTGTCGACTTCCTCCTGCCCCTCGCCGAACAAAAATTTGGTGTCCGAGTGATCGACGATGTATCTGACCTCATCGATCAGGCTGTCCTGGAACAGCCAGACACCGACGCCTCTGGCGCACAGGGCCGCCATCTCGGCCCACAGTCCTTCGGGTCGGTTGTCGCCGATCATGGCCACCTTGTCGCCCTCTTCGAGGCCGAGGCTGACGAGGCCGAGCGTAAGGTATTTCACTTCTTCGAAATATTGTTTCCAGGTGATCGGGCACCAGATGCCGAATTCTTTTTCACGCATGGCGACCCGATCATCACCGAATGCCTGGGCTTGCTGAAAAAACAGTTTGGGAATGGTCAGTTCCTTCGTAATCTCCATATTCGTCAATTCTCACCTGTTGATGCGGTTACGCCCTGGTCGCGTAGAGGTCTTCCTCTCCCAGGTAGGCCTTGATCACCTCCGGACTGCTCTGAACTTCCTGCGGAGTGCCGTCCATTATCATGTTGCCGAAATTGAGCACGAATACACGATCCGAGAGATCCATGACGACACCCATGTCGTGCTCCACCAGCAGGCAGGTGACCTGCCAGTGTTTTTCCTCGTTCACATCCAGGATGAAGCGGGCCATGTCCTCCACTTCCTCGAGGTTCAGGCCGGCCAGCGGTTCGTCGAGAATGAGCAGTTCCGGCTCGAGGGCCAGGGCGCGCCCCAGCTCTACCCGTTTCTGCATCCCGTAGGGGAGCATGCCGACCGGTTTGTTGCGGATGTGCTCGATTTCCAGCAGGTCGATGATTTCCTTTTCGATAAAAGTCCGGTGCTGGATTTCTTCCTGTTTGGTCTTGCCGGCGTATATCGAACCGCTCAGAATGCCGGATTTATAATGGATATGTCGACCGAGGCGGATGTTGTCCAGCACGGTCAGGCCGCCGAACACTTCCACTTTCTGAAACGTACGGGCCATGCCGAGTCTGGCCCGGTGATGCGGTGCAACGTCGTTTATCCGCTCGCCCCTGTAGCGGATGGTCCCTTTCTGGGGCTGGTACAGGCCGTTGACACAGTTCATCATGACGGTTTTTCCGGCGCCGTTCGGCCCGATGACCGAGTGAATCTCACCTTTTCTGATTTTGAGGCTGACACCGGACAGGGCAGTCACTTTTCCGAAATACATGTGGATATCGTCCAGTTCCAGCAGCACCTCCCCTTCTTTGATCTTGCTGACGGCGACCAAGCTTTCAATCTCCCTTCTCCACAAGGATTCGTAAGGGTCTTAAGACGTCAAACGACAAAGAGCCGATCGGAGCGTTGATCTAAAGACCGAACAGACCTTGAAGAATAAAAACTATCTAAATATGATTCAATTCTTTAAAGGCAATACAATTTTGTAATGTAGCTATAATGTATCCCCTAACAAGTCAAGAAAAATTGTCACGGCGGCATGCGTGAATAGGTCTGGGTGATGGGCGACCGATTTTAAGGGCCGCATACTAACCGACTGCAAAAGTTTGTCAAGTCATAAGGCGGCCGCGCAGAGATGTCGAAACGCCGATATGGCGCGATGAGTGCGGCGGGCGGACGACAGTCCGGATCGCTGAAACTCAGCGGCGTGGGTGGCAGCCGGGACTGAGTTACCGATGAAGACCAAGGCCTCTTCCGCTCGGATCCGAAGCTGCCTAAATCACTTCGGAATATAGGGGCCGCACGCCGTGTGCATTGAAAACGCGGTATACGCCCGACCGTGCCTCGGAAAGCAGCGTAACGTCCTGAACGGCGACAGCCTGTCGCCGGTATCATACTCCTCAGGCTTTGCCCTCCCAACCGACCGTGACGCTGCCCTGCGCCACGATCACCGGCACTTTACGCTTGCCCTTGGAAAACCTGAGCATTGTTTCCAGGCTCTTCGGAGCCGAGAGGACGTCGATGTACTCAAAATCCTTGTTCTCTTTTTCGTGAGCTTCCCGAGCTGCCGTGGTGAAAGGTCATGTGTTTTTACCGAAAATCAATATCTTGTCCGTCATCTTGGCCCTCCTGATCCCAAACCACCGCCAGAGGTGCGCGGTCGTTAAACAGGCGTCGTCTGTCAACCGCCATTGAATCCTCTAAGTGGATGATCTAACAATATTTTCCATTGGTGTCAATGATTTGGAATTGACAACGCCATATCGCACTGGTAGATATATAATATGGTAGCTCGGCAACCGAGTTGCGCCTCCTGCCCTCATTTGGCTCCATAACGGCCGAAGAATCACATTTTCGTCCAACAAAATCATCTGCCTGTTTTCGGAGGCACCGCGACAAACAAAACGGGGCACCGAGCAGTGTTGAAACAGGCGCGTCGTCGATCTCGACCGACCGTTTTGGAGACTTGCCGCCTTGCAGGACGGGTTGAGCCCGGCACCGACGGGAAGCGACACCGATTAACGATGATGGTGAAAGAAACGGTGATTACAAATGAACTGGGTCTGCACGCGCGATCGGCTGCCCAGATTGCCAGGCTGGCCGCCAGAGCCCGTCACGGAATCTGGCTGGCCAAGGGTGCGGAGCGGGCGGCCGCCGCGAGCATCATGGACCTGATCGCCCTCGAGTGCCCTCGGGGAACAAGAATTGCGGTCATCATCGAGAACCCGAGCGATCGGGACGTGCTGGACGCCATAACGGAATTAATCGAAAACGGATTCGGAGAATAAGCGTTCATGCCGCATATTACCGTCAAAGAAATCGTGCTCGGCGGAATCAACGCCTCGCCCGGTGTCTGCATCGGCAAGGCCTACCTCGTCGACAAGGGTGTCGATGTCATCGCCCGGTATTCCATTCCGAAGACGCAGGTCGCCGATGAACTCAAACGGTTCAAGGCCGCGGTCAAAAAATCACGCGATGAACTGAGGACCATCATCGAGAACACGTCGGTTGACTCTTGGCAGCAGACCAGCATTCTGGAAACCCAGGAAGTTCTGCTCAAGGACAAATTGCTCTACGGCAAAACCATCGCCGTCATCGAACAGGAGTGCATCAATGCCGAGTGGGCCCTCAAAAAAGTGGTGGCCCACTTGAGGTCGATTTTTGAGGGAATGACGGATCCTTACCTGCGGGAACGGGCGTCTGATGTCGTTAACTTGTCGGATCGAATCATGGGCAACCTGGTCGGTGCCAAGCAGGTCAATATCGGTAAAATCGACAAGCGGGTCATATTGGTAGCCCGGGATTTGTCACCGGCTGAAACCAGCCAGATTCGATTGGAGAAGATCAAGGGGTTTGTCACCGACAAGGGCGGCAAGGCCTCGCACACCGGGATCATTGCCCGCACCCTTGAAATTCCGGCCGTCGTCGCGGTCGGCAATGCCACCACACTGATCAAGAACGACGACCTGATCATATTGGACGGTATTACCGGGGCGGTCATCATCCATCCGAACGAGAAAACGTTGATCAAATACGAAGAAAGGCGCATGCGGTACGAACGTCAAAAAGCGGCGATCAACCGCCGCAGCCGCCTGCCGGTTGAAACCCTCGACGGAGAGAGCGTGAAGGTTTTGGGGAACATCGAACTCCCCGAAGAGGTGGTATCGGTGATCAATTACGGCGGTGACGGCATCGGGCTCTACCGGACCGAGTTTCAGTACATGAGCCGGCCGCGTTTTCCCGGTGAGGACGAACTCTATGACAAATACTCGGATGTGATTCAGGTGATGGCCCCCAAGCCGGTGACGATCCGGACGCTCGACATCAACGGCGACAAGGCGATTTCAGCCGAGAACGGTTTCAATGAAGCCAATCCAGCCCTCGGACTGCGGGGAATCCGCTACTGCCTGCAGCGGCCGGAGGTTTTCCGCACCCAGCTGCGCGCCATATTGCGGGCCGCGGTATTCGGTAAGGTTCGCATCATGTTTCCGATGGTCGCCACCCAGCGTGAAGTCGCCCAGGCAAAAAAAGCCCTTGGGGAAGCAGCGGCGTCTCTGGCGAAAGAGGGGGTGCCCTTCAGTGACAGACTCGAGATCGGCGTCCTCATAGAGGTCCCTTCGGCGGTCATCATGGCGGATGCTATAGCCGAGGAGGCCGACTTCTTCAGCATCGGCACCAACGATCTGATACAGTATACCCTGGCGATCGATCGCAACAACAAGAATGTGGCTCATCTGTTTCAGCCGCTCGACCCGGCCATTCTGAGGATGCTCAAGCATGTCACGGACGTTGCCGGTCAAAAAAAAATCAAGGTGTTCATCTGTGGAGAAATGGCGAGCTATCCCGTTCACATTCCGATCCTGCTGGGTATCGGCATAGAGGAATTGAGCATGAACCCGCAAGCGATCCCGACCATAAAGCAGATGATCCGCTCGATTAAGATCAGCGATACCAAGCCCCTGGTGGAAGAGGCGCTTAAACTGAGGTCTGCGGAAAAGGTTTTTGCGTTGCTGCGTGACACCTATGGCGACATATTGTCGGATTTCAACCGCACCGACGGCGGCGATGTCAGGAAAAGGGGCAAATCGGCGATTCGGCGCAAAAACGCCGGCCCGTGAGCTTAGACACCGCTGGACGGGGCGTCTGTTTCGCCCCGTCGACAGCAGCTGTCAATACCCTCGAGACGGTAAAGTGGAAGCGCGTGTGGAAAAGGGAACCAAAAAAAATATTGCCGAGAACCGCAAGGCCAGACACGATTATCATATCGAAGAGGTTTTCGAAGCCGGCTTGGTTCTCACGGGAACCGAGGTTAAGTCACTGCGCCAGGGGCGGGTCAACCTGAAGGATTCCTATGCCCGGATCAGGAACGGGGAGGTCTACGTCTATCAGATGCACATCAGCCCTTACACCTTTGCGTACTACGACAATCACGATCCGCTGCGCCCCCGCAAACTGTTGCTGCATAAACGCGAGATCAAACGGCTCTACGGGAAGGTGAACGAGCAGGGGTCGACCCTGGTACCCCTGCAGCTCTATTTCAAAGACGGCAAGGTCAAAATGGCCTTGGCTCTGGCAAGGGGCAAAAGGAAATACGACAAACGCGAATCCATCCGCCGCCGCGAAGGGCAGCGTGAAATGGATCGGGTCCGCAAGCAATACACCAGCCGCTACTGAGGCAAGGCTCATGCCCATCCACGCTTTCATTAAAAAGCACGGGTCAGTTTCCGAATACCATATTGGGTACAATCGAAAGTAACTTCTACCACATCGGGTATAGGCGCGCACGGCTCGCGCCGAATGACAATTCGGGTTTAATAGCTCGATTTGAGCGCTTTTTAAAATTATCCCACTGCCGGGCAAGATGCCGTCTGTCGACAAGAATGGTTCCTACGCAGTCATGGCCCCTCTGGCCGCCACGGTGAATGGAAATGATGCGCCGCAGCCCAGCTGAACAGCGGCTGACTGTCTGATCCGCCTACGGGGTTTTGGACCGGACCCAATGTCGATACCGCATTTCCTTGCTAATCTTGCATCGCGTGAGCTCCGGAAAAAGGTCAGTCTTTTTATCGACAAATCGGATGATTCGCCCATGTGGTAGCAGCATGACGGGTCGAATGCCACATCTTGTAGAAACTTGCCCCTGGAAGCGATCACTTTGGGTTGGTTGCTTGTTGTACGCGAACCGATTCGTGCTTTCCAATACTTTTTGAGCCGCTCGGATGAAATCGACTATAATTCGAGGCGGTTGATCTCGGATGTTGGTTACGATCCAAATACCGTATGTTGTAGAATCGAAACCCTGTCATACCGCATCCGGTAGAACTCTGGATCATGAGATCATTTCGCATGCCAGAGGTTTGGCAATGCCCGACCGGCTTGATCGCCATCTTTCCATATCCGCCCACGAATGGCCGGAAAACAGACGTTGGTTTCTGCAGAGTTTTCGTCAATGGCTATAGCGGTGCCAGGTCATCATCGGTAGGTTGTATCGCCATCTTTTCTCGCTGCCGAATTTCATTGCCTTGACAAACCATCTGGAATTTCATAGTTTCAACTAAAATGATCTTTGAAAAAGCCAATCAGGCTTTTTTGCCTCAACACCCGATTCCCTTTTCTCACGGCTTTGAGCCTTCGGCTTCAAGCTCTGGCTTTTCAATATGGGGGCGAAACGGTTTCGACGGGGACAAAGAAGTTCAGGCTGCATACCGAGCATCCTGCCAGCTCGTAAATCCGGTGGGGCTTTAAACATAATCGCAGACGATTATGCCTATGCCGTAGCTGCTTAAGCTACCGTCCTGCCGGGCTACTCCTGCGGGTCCGGTAAGGGCGTCGACTAGCGGGATAGCCGATCCTGGATGCCTGTACCAGGTGAGGCGAAACTTTCACAGGCTGGCTTTCATGGGTATCCCGGCCTGGAGGAGATCCTGAAAGCGAGATTCAAAATTCAGGACAAGTATGTAGATGTCTGAGCGGAATGTTTTCGGACGCGGGTTCGACTCCCGCCGCCTCCACCAATCTTCAATCAACAACCCGTTTCTCCAGATCCATTCACAAGGAGGGCGGGATTTTTTTGCCCTGTATTCAAGCTGAAGTTTAACAGTAACGCTTTCAAAATGGGCACTGCAAACTTATAACTGATTGAAATCGTTAAAAGCGATATTGATTTTTTCCCAGCGAGGTAGTGCAAATCATCCCGCTATAGAGCTTGACATGCTTGATTATATACCCTAATCTGGGAGTGTCCTTAACGCAGGAGGCTCCCATGTTCGCACGCGTCAAAAAATCCGGCAATTACCAGTATCTGCAAATCGTCGAAAATCACAAAGAAAAGGGCAAAGTAAAACAACAGGTGATCGCAACGATCGGACGCATGGACCAGCTTCAGGAGAAGCACCGCGTCGAAACCCTCATCCGTTCTCTGTCCAGGTTCTCGGAGCAAGCCTTACTTATCCTTTCGGGTAAGAGCCAGGTGTCGGCCGATGCCAAGAAAATCGGACCGCCCCTGGTATTCGAACGCCTGTGGCGGCAGACCGGGATCAAGGCGGCCCTCAAGGCCCTGTTAGTCGGACGCAGATTCGAGTTCGACATCGAACGCGCGGTTTTTATAACGGTCCTTCACCGCTTGATAGATCGGA
>JBFYWB010000043.1:0-45774 GCA_041299015.1 Deltaproteobacteria bacterium | reverse complement strand
TGTCATCGGCGATCTTGCGGGCCTGGTAGATATCTTTGACGCGCAGTTCGACGGCCGATACGGTATCGTCCATGCGCAGCAGCTTCTGGGCGTCGTCGAGGCGGATATAGGCGAACGAACCATCGAAATCGTACATGCCGGATTCGAAGTAATCGGTCACTTTAAACTGCTTCATCGCCGGTACGTGTCCGATCGGTGACAGCATGCCCCGGGGGGAGATCAAATAGACCATATCCCCTCTCGCAACCCCTAAATTACGCGCCAGTTCTCTTCCCAGGACGATGGCGGGTGTCCCGGCGGCACTGCCGTCAGGACGGTAGGCCGCCTCCTCTGCGCCGGGCAAGGAGACGTTTGCCAGCGTGTCGATGACCTTACCGGCGCTGCCCGGGTCGATTCCTCTGAGCATGGCACCGGACACGCCGTGGGCGGAACGCAGCATAACCTGCTCGTAAATGACCGGTGCGGCAGCCAAGACACCGTCGACCGATTCTGCGTAAGTAACCACCCGCCGATAATCGTCGAATGCGCCGCCCTGGCGCATGATGACGACCTGAGCCTGACCTCCCAAAATACGCGCCTTCAGGTCCGACTCGAAACCGGCCATGACGGCGATCACCACGATGAGGGCCATGACCCCTACCATGACGCCGGCAGTGGAAAGAATCGTAATCAGGGAGATGAAGGCCTGCTTCTGTCTGGCCCTCAGGTAGCGGCCGCCGATAAAGTATTCGAAAGACATATGCATTGAGGTCCGGGAACTGACTGCGCGGCGGCCGGTCCGGCCGTCGCCGGGCGGTTATCCCTTGCTTCTTTCAACCGGTTTCATGTGAGGGAACAGAATCACCTCACGGATGGAGGCCGAGTCGGTCAGAAGCATTACCAGACGGTCGATACCAATTCCTTCGCCGGCTGTCGGCGGCATACCGTATTCGAGGGCCTCGATAAAGTCTTCGTCCATGAAATGCGCCTCCTCATCGCCGGCCTCGCGGTTGGCGACCTGCTGCAGGAAACGTTCTCTTTGGTCCCCCGGATCGTTCAGCTCGGAAAAACCGTTGGCGATCTCGCGCCCGGCGATAAAGAGTTCGAACCGATCCGTAAGGCCCGGAGTGCGTTCACTTCTGCGGGACAACGGCGAGACCTCGACCGGATAACCGACAATGAAGGTGGGTTGAATCAGTTTCGGTTCAACCAACGCATCGAAAATTTTGGTGATCACCTTTCCGATGCGACCGGCCTTGGTAACCTGCACTTGATGGCGTTCCGCAAAAGCCAGCAGCCCCTCGCGGTCTTCCAGGAGACGGGCCTCGACCCCGCCGATGGTGGTTAGGGCTTCCAGCAGTGACAACCGCTGCCAGGGGCCACCGAATTCGATGGTGTGCCCTTGGTAGGAAATAGATGTCGAACCGCAGATCTTAACGACCAGTTCGGCCACCAACTGCTCGGTTAAAGCCATCAGGTCTTCGTAGGTGGCGTAAGCCTGGTAGAATTCGAGCATCGTGAATTCCGGGTTGTGCTGGGTGGAAATGCCTTCATTTCTGAAGTTGCGATTGATCTCGAATACCCGGTCGAGTCCGCCGACGACCAACCGTTTCAGATACAGCTCCGGGGCAATGCGCAGGTACAAGTTCATGCCGAGCGCGTTGTGGTAGGTTTTGAACGGCGCGGCCTCGGCGCCGCCCGGAATCGGCTGCATCATCGGCGTTTCGACTTCCAGAAAGTCGCGCTGCAGAAAAAACTCGCGAACCGCCTGAATGGTTTGAGATCTCCGTAAAAAAATCTCCCGCACATCGGCGTTCATGATCAGGTCGACATAGCGCTGGCGATAGCGCTTTTCGGGATCCTTGAGGCCGTGAAATTTTTCCGGCAGAGGACGAATCGACTTGCAGAGCAGATCGAAGGTCTCGACCAGAAGCGTCCACTCGCCGGTCTTGGTCTTGAACATGGTGCCGGACAGCCCGATGATGTCGCCAATATCCAGCTGTTTGAAGAGTTCGTAGGTTCGGTCGCCGACCTTGTCTTTGCGAATATAGGCCTGCATCTGTCCGGTGCGGTCTCTGAAGCGCACGAAAGCGGCCTTGCCAAAGCGGTTGACGGCCATCATGCGACCGGCGGCAGCAAACTTCGGGCCGCCCTCGCCGAGGTCGGCATTCGTTTCGCGCAGCTGCCCGACGATATCCGCTACCGTATGGAGCACCTTGACATCATTGGGGTAAACGGCTACTCCCTGTTTCCGCAATGCGTTGATTTTGCTGCGCCGATTTTCAAGAATAGCGCTCGTCTTCTCCGTATTCATGTCTTTCCTGCAACGCCGGAGCCTGCGGGTCCGGGTTATTCGATCGATTGCGTTCGACCGCGGTCCGCGGTCGATGCCGATCTGGGAGGCAGAGCGTTTTCGCCCGTATGCAGCGGCCCGCGGCCCAGAAGATTATAAAGGGACAAGTGGGAATTGGTATCGTAAAACAGGCTGGGTGTCAAGCCCCGGTCGACGGGTCGATCCGTTTCAGGCAGAAGGAAAAGGTCGTTCCGGCGCCGAGCCGGCTGCCGACTTCGAGACGACTGCCATAAGATTCGATAATACTGTGGACGATCGAAAGCCCCAATCCCGTGCCGTTGGGTTTGGTGGTGAAAAAGGGATCGAAAATCGATTTGATGGTGTCGTTCGACATGCCGCAGCCGTCATCGCTGACCTCGACGCAGGCCCCCTGCAACTTGGTGGGGTAGAGACGGATGGCGATTGTTCCGCTGCCGTTGATGGCCTCGGATGCATTCAGCAGGAGGTTCCATAATACTTGGTGCAGATGAACCTGGTCCATCTCAACGAGCAGGCCCGCTTTGAAATCCTTGCGGATGGAAATCCGGCCGCGACAGCTGCGGTCTCTTTCGAACAACTCCACGGTTTCGCCGACGGCCTTGTCCAATGCGATCCGTTCGATCTTGCCGGCCGGTGGGCGCGCAAAGAGCAGAAAATTGTTCACCAGCGCGCTGAGACGGTCGGCTTCCCGCAAAACGATATGCATGAGGCGGGCGTGATCGGGATCGAGACGCACCCCGTCACGCAGGATTTGAATTGAACCGGTCATCGAGGCCAGCGGGTTCTTGATTTCATGCGCCAGTCCGGCCGCCATTTCACCGACGGCCGCCATTTTTTCGACCCGGCGGACCTGGTCCTCCATAGCCCAGAGTTCCTTGCGTGATTTACGCGCCTGTTCGGCCAAAAGGCTGCTTAAAAAAGCCACCGCAAAACAGCCGAAAATCGTTATCAGGATTTTGTAGAAGACCTGGTTGAAATCCCCGATCCCTGCCAGCAGACCGTCTTCGAGTGCGAAGGGTTTCAAGACGCCATTGTATTCCAATATGACCAGGAAAGCATACTGGGCGCTGCACAGCATCGAAATGACCATACTGCCGCTGCGGTAGAGCAGCATGCTCGAGTAGATGATGACCACCAGGTAGAGAAAGGAAAAAATGCTCGAATAGTTGCCCGTCACATAGATGATCAAGGATACGATAACGGTGTCCAAACCGATCTGGACGTAGGTAAAGGCCGCCACGTTTCCAACCCGGCCGAGGAGCAGGGTGTAAAAAAAAGACATGCAGAATATGCTGGCAATCAGGCCATAGAGCACCAGCAGGCCGGGGGCCAGCGGCGAGGCCGCCACGCCGAGCTGAAGGACGACCGTGGAGCCGAGTAAAAGAGTGGTGAACAGGACCCGCGCCAACATCAACCACTTCAACTTGAGGCGCATATCCTCGTTACGCTTCGAAGCCAGGGGGACGGGTAAATTTTGCATGGCAGGCACTTTAACAGGTGGTTCCTGTCACGGCCAAGGCTTTTCTGACCGCAAACGGCTGCGGGGGAGGGATAGCGGCGTTGCGCAAAGATGAACCGGTCGCTTCAGCCGCCGATGGTACCGGCCATTTTGAATATCGGCAGATACATGGCGATGACGAGACCGCCGATCGTCACGCCGAGAAAAACGAGCATGAAAGGTTCGATCAGAGACGTCAAGTTTTCCACGGCCTGATCGACCTCGTCGTCGTAGAAAACGGCGATCTTTTCCAACATGGAGTCCAGAGCTCCGGTGGATTCACCGACCGCGATCATCTGGCAGACCATCGATGGAAAAACGCCGCTCTCCTGGAGCGGGTCGGCCATTGTGCGCCCTTCGGCAATATCGGCCCGCACGCTGTAGACCGCTTTTTCGATAGTCTTGTTGCCGGCGGTCTTGGCCACGATATCGAGTGCCTCCAATATCGCAACCCCGCTGGAGAGCATGGTACTCATGGTACGGGTAAACTTCGCCACGGCCACCTTGCGGATCAGAACGCCGAACACAGGCAGTTTCAAGACCATCTCATCGACCAGCGCGCGCCCTTTTTCGGTGCCGTGTACCTTTTTGAACGCGAAGATGAATAGGATCAGGCCAATCACGATCCAGATGATGTTTTTCTTGGCAAAGTTGCTGACATCGATGACCAGTTGCGTGAACGCGGGCAGTTCACTGCCGAAATCGGCGAACATTTCCTGAAAAACCGGGATGACGAACACGAGGATGACCGCCAATACGATGCCGGCAATGATCAAGGTCACAATCGGGTAGGTCATGGCCCCCTTGACTTGGGCCTTCAGCTTGGCGGCCTTTTCCATGTAGACCGAAAGCCGGCGTAAAATTGTGTCCAGAATACCGCCGGCCTCGCCGGCCGCCACCATGTTCACGAAAAGGTCGTCGAACTGTTGGGGAAATTTTTTCAGCGACTCGGCCAACGTGGCGCCGCCTTCAACCGACTCCTTGATACTTTTCAGCATCTTCTTGAAGGTGGCATTCTCCTGCTGTCCATAGAGGATTTCCAGGCATTGGATGATGGGTAGGCCGGCATCGATCATGGTGGAGAACTGCCGGGCGAACAGGATGATATCGTGTTGTTTGACTTTCGGTTGCAGAAAAGCGACGTTCTCGAAAAGATCCTTCGGTTTGGTCTTGATCTTGGTCGGCTCGATCTTCATCCGCCTGAGACTGGTCCGGACGATCTCTACCGAAGACGACTCCATTTCGCCTTTCTTTTTCTCGCCGCGCGCGTTTTTGCCCTGCCAAACGTAAACCGGCATAAGTCGATTCCCCCTTTATCCGCAAAACGACTCTTTTTGACCTCAATAATGAGATACATTGTAACATAATGTAAATCAGACCACAATACTGATTTGGCCGGCGATTCAGTTTTGCCCGTTGAGCCGTTTGAGCCGGCTAAACGGGCCTAACCGGCTCAACGGGTTTAACGGGCTCAACCTTTTCTAAGCCTTGATAAAGGCGGGGGTATGTGTAACTCTAATCCTTTAAGCTGCATATTAACCCTTCCGGAATGCATCGCATGGATTTGACCGTTATCACCACCCACATCAATGCCGATTTCGATGCCGTGGCGTCGATGCTGGCAGCCCAGAAAATTTATCCCGACGCCAAGGTCGTCTTCCCGGGCTCACAGGAAAAAAATTTACGCAATTTCTTCGTGAGTTCGATGGCCTACCTTTTTAACATGCTCGACATCAAGGATGTCGAACTCGACCGGATCAACCGCCTGGTCCTGGTCGACACGCGCCAACCGCACCGCATCGGTAAACTTTCCGATTTGTTGCAGCGCGAAGGGGTCGAAATTCACATCTATGACCATCATCCGAACAAATCCAACGACATAAAAGGTGATTACGAAGTCCTGCGGTTGACCGGCGCCACCGTGACCATCCTTGCGGGTATCATCGCGGAGAAAAAAATCGCGATCAGCCCCGACGAGGCCACGATCATGTGCCTCGGCCTGTACGAGGACACCGGATCATTCACCTTTCCATCGACCACTCAAGAGGATTTCAAAGCCGCTGCTTTTTTATTGTCCAAGGGGGCGAACCTGAATATCGTCGCGAACCTGCTTTCACGGGAAATCAGCCCGGAGCAGGTCAGCCTGCTCAACGAAATGATCCAGGCCGCAACCCGCTATACCATTTCCGGTATCGAGGTGGTCGTCACGGTGGTAACGACCGATAAGTTCGTGCCTGATTTCGCCTTCCTCGTTCACAAAATGGTCAAAATGGAGAACCTGGAGGCCATTTTTGCCATAGCGCTCATGGACAACAAGATCTATATAACGGCCCGCAGCCGCGTCATAGAGGTCGACGCCGCCGCCATTCTTGAGGAATTCGGCGGCGGCGGCCACACCTATGCCGCCGCCGCCACCGTCAAGGGCAAGACCATCGCGCAGGTCGAGCACATTCTGGTCGATCTGTTGTATAAAAACATTCAATCCCGCCGGCTGGCCCGGGACTTGATGTCCGCACCGGCAATCACGGTCGCCGCCGGGGTTTCCTGCCGCGAGGCCGGCGATCTTCTGACACGCTACAACATCAATGCCCTGCTGGTGACCAACGCCGGCGGCGGACACGAGAGCAGCGGACCGCCGGTCGGCTTCATCACCCGCCAGGTGATTGAAAAGGCCCTTTTCCACAAACTGGATCATGTGGCGGTGAGCGAATACATGTCTTCGGAACTGGTGACCGTCGGGCCGCAGGCAACCCTGACGGAGATTCAGAACAAAATAATCGAAAACAAGCAGCGGGTTCTGCCGGTCGTCGAAAATGGCCAAACCCTGGGCGTCATTACCCGTACCGACCTGCTCAACATCCTGGTTCGCAGACACGCCCAGGAAAACGGAAAATCGGCCGACCAGCCGTCCCGCGCGGTGCATGCCCGCACCCGCAATGTGCTGAAGTTCATTCAGGAGCGCCTTCCGGCAAGGATACTGGAAATGCTGCACGGAATCGGTCGCGTGGCGGACGAGATCGAAGAGCCGGTTTATGTCGTCGGCGGATTCGTGCGCGACCTCTTCCTGTATCGTGCCAACGAGGATATCGACATCGTCGTCGAAGGCGATGGCATCACCTTTGCCCGAAAATTCGCCCAAAAGACGGGGGCCCGCGTTCACACGCACGCCAAGTTCGGCACTGCGGTGGTCATTTTCCCGGATGGGTTCAAAGTCGATGTGGCTTCGGCGCGCATGGAGTACTACAGCTTTCCGGCAGCCCTGCCGATTGTCGAAATGAGCTCGATCAAGCTCGATCTTTTCCGGCGGGATTTTACCGTCAACACCCTGGCCATTCAGCTAAATTCCAATAAATTCGGTATTCTGATCGACTTCTTCGCCGCGCAGAAGGACATCAAGGAAAAAATGATCCGCGTGCTCCACAACCTGAGCTTTGTCGAAGACCCGACGCGCGTGTTTCGCGCCATCCGTTTCGAACAGCGCTTCGGGTTTACAATCGGCAAACTGACCTCCGGCTTGATCACCAATGCCGTTAAAATGGATTTTTTTCGCCGCCTGAGCGGGAAAAGGGTTTTTGCCGAACTGCGTCAGCTCCTGGCGGAGGAAAACCCGACACCGGCGATCGTCCGGCTGCATGAATACGACCTCTTGAAGGTCATCCACCCGTCGATCACGCTGACCAAGGAAATGACCGCCCTGTTCACCGGCGTTAAAAAAGTCCTCGCCTGGTATGATTTGCTTTTTATCGAAGAATCCTATATGAAGTGGTCCGTTTATTTCCTGGCGATCATCGGCGCCTGTGACGCCACTGTCACTGCAGAGATCTGCCGTCGCTTTGAACTGGCACCCCGCTATCGCAAACTGTTCGTTACCGAACGGGTTGCGGCCGAGAGATGCCTGGCTTGGCTGGAGCGTAATCAACCGGTAAAAAACAGCACCCTTTACAATGAACTTTCTGCGTTCAAAACCGAGCTGGTCCTTTACATGATGGCCTCGACCGATCGGGAAAACGTCAAGCGCGCCATTTCGCAGTTCATTACCGGACTGCGCTACGTCACGGTGGTCTTGAAGGGTGAGGATCTCAAAAAAATGGGGTTGCAACCGGGCCCGATCTACCGCGAAATTCTGCAGGCCGTCTTGAGTGCCAAATTGAACGGCCGGCTGATGACCAAAAACGACGAAATTCACTTTGTGCGTCAATACCTGCAGCAAACCCTGGCGCCGGTCCGCCCCGAAGGCGGTCCATGAGGCCGAGGCGGCAAGCGAGGTCCGCTCAACGGCAAAGGAAAAAAGCGTATTCTTTCCTCTGCGCTTTTTTCGTCGTGAGTGAGGCCGGCGCTTTCATGTTCATTTACCCACCCGCATGGCCCTCGCCGGGGCCATCGCTAACGATTGGGCTTAAGCGGTTAAAGCATCGCGACACCGACTGGTTCAAACGAAAAATGCCGGACGGTGTCCGCACGGGAGCGCGGATATGACTGAAAAAAAGAGGATCCTCAGCGGCATGCGGCCGACCGGTCCCCTTCATCTCGGCAATCTGTTGGGTGCCCTGACCAACTGGGTCGAGATGCAGACCAGCTACGACTGTTTTTTCTTTATTGCCGACTGGCACGCCCTTACCAGCGACTACGAAAAACCGGACCATATCAAGGGATTTATCCGCGAAATGATGATCGATTGGCTGAGCGTCGGCCTTTCGCCCGAAAAGAGCACGCTGTTCGTGCAGTCGCGGGTAAAGGAACATGCCGAACTCTACCTGCTGCTCGCCATGATAACACCGGTCCCCTGGCTCGAGCGCAACCCCACCTACAAGGACCAGATCGTCCAGTTGAGCAACAAGGATTTGTCGACCTTTGGTTTTCTGGGCTATCCGGTGCTGCAGGCCGCCGACATCATCATGTACAAACCGGCCGGTGTTCCGGTCGGGATCGATCAGGTCCCGCACGTGGAGATCACGCGCGAAATCGCGCGGCGTTTCAATTTTCTCTACGGTGAGGTTTTTCCCGAGCCCGAGGCTCTGCTGACCGAGACCCCCAAAATCCTCGGCACCGACCGGCGTAAAATGAGCAAGAGCTACAACAACGCCATCTATCTGTCGGATCGACCCGCCGAAATCGCTACCAAAGTGGCCCAGATGATCACCGACCCACAGCGGGCGCGACGCAGCGATCCCGGCGACCCCGACGTGTGCAATGTTTTCAGCTTTCACAAGCTGTATACCGATCCGGCCACAGTGGCCGACATCGATCGCCAGTGCCGTACGGCCCGCATCGGGTGCGTCGAGTGCAAGAAAATCATGAGTGACAACCTGATCAAGGCCCTTGAACCGATTCACGACCGGCGACACTTTTATGAGCGCCGGCCGGAGTTGGTCGAAGAGATCATGCACGCCGGCAGCGAACGCGCCCGCACCGTCGCCCGCGCGACGATGGAAGAGGTCAGAGATGCCGTGAAGGTCTAGCCGGAGCCGATCCATTTCTTTAGTGGAACCATGCCCGGGCGCAAATCGTGCCGCGGCCGCATCCGCTAACGCTTGCAGGCGGATCGCCGCAACCACAGCCCCGACGCGCAGCCTATGGAAAACGAGCTGTATCAGGTAAAACTGACCGACATCTTCGAAGGACCGATGGACCTTCTGGTCCATTTGATCCGAAAGAACGAAGTCGACATCTATGACATCCCCATTGCCATGATCACCGAACAGTATCTGGCCTACCTGGGGTGGCTCGAATCGATGAATATCGATTTTGCCGGCGATTTTCTGGTCATGGCGGCAACTTTGACCCAGATTAAATCGAGAATGCTGCTGCCCACGGTTGCGGCTGAAGAGGACGACGAAGATCCGCGGATGGAAATCGCCCGACCACTGGCCGAATACCTGCGGTTGAAATCAGCCGCCGAGGAACTGTCGCGCCGGGCCTTGCTCGGCGAGGATACCTTCGTGCGTCAACCGGTGGAAGCCCGCGACATTGTGCCCCGGGACGAAGGCTTCATCAGAATCGGCTTGTTCGAACTGATCGATGCCTTTCAACATATCCTGAAAAACATCTCCGCCGAAGACCGTCTGGAGCTGACCTCCGACAGCATTTCCGTCAAAGACCGCATATCGGAACTGGTCGACCTGTTTGAAGAGAAAAAATCTCTGACCTTCGAGGAACTGTTTGCGGGCCAACCGACAAAAAGCGACGTTATCATCACCTTTCTGGCCATACTGGAAATGGTCAAGCTCTGCCTGGTCCGCCTGGCGCAGCACGCTCAAACTGGACTGATCCGATTGTTCTACGACTGATGGAAAACCTGAAAAGCATCATCGAAAGCCTACTGTTCGTCAGCGATGAGCCTCTGAGCATCGAGCGGTTGAAAACCGTTCTCAGCCCGGCAACCGCAAACGATATTCGCGGTGCATTGCACCTGCTCGCTCAGGAGTATGAAGTCCGTCAGGGAGGGTTCCAGCTCAAGGAGATCGCCGGCGGCTATCAGTTTCGCACCCGGCCTGAGTTCAGCGAATGGATCACCAAGCTGGTTCAACCGCGGGCGCCGCGGCTCAGCAAAGCCGCCCTCGAAACCCTGGCGATCATCGCCTACAAGCAGCCGGTGATCCGTAGCGATGTGGAGTACATCCGCGGCGTAGACTGCGGCGGCGTCATCCGGGTGCTGCTCGAGCGCAACCTGATCAGGGTTCTCGGACGCAGGGAAATCCCGGGACGCCCACTGATTTACGCCACCACCAAACGGTTTCTGGAAGTATTCGATCTGAAAGACCTCAAGGATTTGCCGACCCCGCAGGAAATAGAGGAAATGGGTCAGACCTTGGCCGATCGCTCCAATATCCTCATCGAAGACGATGCGCCGGGAGCGACAGCGGAATCGGAACTCGAACCTGAAGAATCGCCGTCGGACGAACCAATAGAGCCGGCCGGCAATACGGACAGCGCCGCGGAAGCGACCGAATCCGCTGGGAGCGCCGAGCCGGCCGATACCGTCGCCGGCAGCCGCCATTGCCCGCGCGCATGATTGATCGTCCATTTGATATCAAACACTTAGGCGGCTGATCGGGTCACTCTGCAAAATTACCGAAAAACTCCTTGACTTCAACACCGATAACCCTCTATGAGTTAACCCGTTTTTCTCTTTCGGTTGCCGCTGCAGGGTTTCGGTAAACCAAGCGCCCTCAGGAGAGTTCATGAACAGGTCGGACATGATCGGTGTGTTAAAGGAGGAGGCGGACCTGAGCCGCAAAGACGCTGAAAGAGTGACGGAACTGTTTTTCGAGATGATCGAGGACACCCTGATGAAAGGCGAACGGGTTGAAATCAGGGGGTTCGGAAGTTTTACGGTCAACCATTACAAACCTTACACGGGACGCAATCCGAAGACCGGTACCCAAATCAACGTGCCCTCCAAGAAACTGCCGTTTTTCAAAGTCGGCAAAGAATTGAAGGAACGGGTCGACGGCTGACAGATTCGGGCGGTTAACTCAGCGGGAGAGTGCTACCTTCACACGGTAGAAGTCACTGGTTCAAATCCAGTACCGCCTACCAGACAACGAAAGGCGGGGGCCTATGCGCTCCCGCCTTTCGTTTTTCGTGACCGATTCCGCTTGATTTCCTGCGGTAACCGCTTAGCGAGTCTTTCAGCCGAACATGTAAAAGCCCAGCGCCCGGTCCGATGGATCGGAGGGGTGCGAGGAAGTGAACGCAACCCCCAGCTCGGCTTCAAATATCTTCTTGATTTCGACCTCTTTTTTGACCAGGGAATGGTTGAGGTCATCCAGGCGGAACTCGATTTGAAGCTTATCCCCGTAACCAAACCCACCCTTCTCGTTCATCTTGAGTTTCAATCCGGTACGCGACAAATCAACCACCCTCATGAAGCCTTTGCCCATGGGTTTACCGTTAACGTAGTGGGTGTAAGTCCCCGAGAAATTCACCGCCTTGCGATACTGACGTCGTCTCTCGATCAATACCGGATACTTGTGGCCGCAATGCCTGCAGGTAACGCGCAGTTTGTCGGCCGTTTCCAATTTTTTGTGATCGGCTACCCTGACCACGCGAGGTTGGCGGCATGCCGGACATGTGAAGGTGATCATCTGGTCGTTGGTGACATATACTTTTTGAAGCATGCGGGCCCCGTGCGGTGGGTGAAGGTACCGATTAGTATCAATAACAACGGATTATAGGCTATTTTACGACAAAAAGCAACCTTTCCGAACGTCCTGTTGAACGATGGCGGCAACCCAGGGGGACAGCGCCCTCTTTCCCTGCGCCGCACGAATATCGCCGATAAAATAAGGAACCATTGCTGCTTCGCCGCCCGCGAAACCACGGCGGTGCGATTGGATTGACAATTCTTCATCGAGACCGGTTATACTTTCTGCGGTCATATGCCTTAGGCGCAAAGCCCGGACAGTCAGCCGGCGCCGCCGAAACGCCGGTTCACTTTCGCTCAGCTTGATTTTGAGAGAAGTAAATGGTAGAATTAATCTATAAGGCCAATCATCGGCTGACCGGCTTTGGCCTTCCTTTTTTGATTTCGTCAGAGAATGCGCGATGCCGACCTGAAGAATGGTGAATCGGGATCGTTTCGCGGCCGGCGTCTCCGGGCGATCAAATGCGAAACGGATCCGGCGTGGGGAGTAAAGACGGGGGGCCGCGGATCAGGCTGCAAGATGGTCTAACCGAAGAGACGAGGCGGCCGGTCTTTCGACTGATCAACCGTATCAAGAGGGGACATCATGGATCTTATCAACACCGCTCTGGTCAACACTGTCCTATGCGCACTGGCACTTCTCGGCGCTGCCATCATGTTGTTTTTGGTTCTGGTCAAATCCTTCAAGGAAGGCGGCGTCCTGCCCGGCCTGCTCGGATTGCTCACCGGCGGCGTCTATACGTTTGTTTGGGGCTGGCTCAGGTCACGGCGACTGCACATGACCAAATCGATGCTCCTGTGGACGATCTGTATGATCGTGGGCGGCGCGCTGGTGTATGCCACCGAACCGGTCCACATGCTCCAGTCGATTCCCTGGGCCGGCCAATCAGGTCTTGTGGTCTCCGGTCCCGCGAAAAAACAGGCCTCCAGGGATTTCAAGAATCATCGGGCCCCAAAACCCCAGAAAACCGTCGCCGAGCAAAAGAAAGCGGCCCCCGATCCTTTGAAAGACGCAGACTGGAACACGCGGGCGGCCGCCCTGTGGAGAGACGCTCAATACGTGGACGTGCAGAAAGCGGTTGTTTTTCTCGAGAATGCAATCCAGGAGGACCCGGATTTTGCCGAAGCATACAACAACCGCGGCAACGCCTACCGGGAAATGAAGCAATACGCCCTTGCGATTCAGGATTACAACAAAGCCATCAGCCTGAACCCGAACCTCGCGAAGGCGTTCAACAATCGGGGCAATATCTACTTCGATCAGCGCAACTTCCAAATGGCGATCGAAGACTACTCTGCGGCGCTGTCTCTCGATGCGTCATACGCTCTGGCCTACTTGAATCGCGGCTTGGCTCACCACGCATTGAATAAAGACGATATGGCCTGCCCCGACCTTAGCAAAGCCTGTGATCTCGGCGATTGCGACGGCATCACCTGGGCCAAGAAAAACGCGAGCTGCGACTAAAGACCGCCCCTCACCGGCAGGGGCCGACACTCGGCGGTGGCCCCCTCACCATCACAACCACAGAGGGCTGAATTGGCCGATCCTACCCTCTGTGGTAAACGATTCTCGGGTGAACCTTGACACTGAAAATTTCTGTCAGCTCTTCCGCGCACCCTACTTCACTAAGCGGCCGCGGTTAACCGCACTTATTGTACCCGCAGAAATGGCAAATCATGCAGCCTTCCTCGAAACTGATCGTCTGACCGCACTCGGGGCAAGTCTCCCCCAGCAGGGCGTTTTTTCGGTTTGCCCGTCCGCCGGCGGTGGTTTCGGCCAAATACCGTTTTTCCAGGACCCTGGCAATGGCATCCGGGATCGAGAGTACCAGGCCGCCCTGCTGAAAGACAGGGTGCTCCCCACCGATTCCCTTCAACTGGTCCACGATGGCGCTCACCTTTACTCCGGCTCTGAGCGCCAGTGAAACCAGACGGCCGATGGCTTCGGTCTTGGCGGTCGTCGATCGGCCTGATTTG
Source organism: Deltaproteobacteria bacterium (assembly GCA_041299015.1). Lineage (GTDB taxonomy): Bacteria > Desulfobacterota > Desulfobacteria > Desulfobacterales > SG8-13 > JARFQH01. The sequence continues at coordinate 31,842 of JBFYWB010000043.1, read as the reverse complement.
CCGATTGTGGCGAACACCTCGAAGGGTTGTCCGTCAAACTCCGTCACCGTAACGTAGAGCTGACCGAGGCCGGTCTTGATTTTGGTGGTGAACCCCTCGAGGGTTTCGGGTCGCTCCTTGACGGCCGTCATGAACCCGCTGCTGCCTTTCTTGTCTTTCTCGGAGAAAGAGAGCACCTGATTCTCTTTGCTGCCGTCGCGATAAATCGTGATGCCCTTGCATCCGAGTTCATACGCCAGGTTGTAAACTTTGAGAACATCTCCGGGAGAAGCGTCGCGCGGCAGATTGACGGTCTTCGAGACGGCATTGTCGGTGTACTTCTGGAAAGCGGCTTGCATCCGCACGTGCCATTGTGGCTCAACGTCATGAGCGGTCACGAAGATCCGCCGAACGTCTTCGGGAATATCCTCCATTTCAGCGATGCTTCCCTTACCGGCAATCCGGTTCATGAGTTCTGAGCTGAAAAATCCGCGTTCCTTGGCAGCCTGTTCAAAATACGGGTTGACTTCGAGCAATTCGTCGTTGTCCATGACGCGCCTGACAAAGCTCAGGGCGAAAAGCGGTTCGATGCCGCTGGAGCACCCGGCGATTATGCTCAGGGTGCCGGTGGGCGCAATGGTGGTGATCGTCGCATTCCTGTACCGGCAGCCCTTTTTGTTTCCGAAGACGCTCTTGTCGAAATTCTTGAAGGTCCCTCTCTTTCCGGCGAGTTCCCGTGAGGCCTCATGGGACTGCAGCTGGATGAAGGCCATGACATCCTCAGCCAGTTGAAGCGCTTCATCAGAGTTATAGCGCAGGCCCATCTGATACAGCATGTCGGCAAAGCCCATCACCCCCAATCCGATCTTGCGGTTGCCCTCCACCATTGCGGTGATTTCCGGCAGCGGATAGCGGGACATGTCGATCGTGTCGTCCAGGAAACGGACCGCCAGCCAGACGATCTCCTTGAGTCTTGCGTAGTCGATGACCGGATTTCCGTCCGCAATCTGGACGAATTTCGCCAGGTTGATAGAGCCGAGGTTGCAGGCCTCGAAGGGCAACAGGGGCTGCTCTCCGCAGGGATTGGTGCTTTCGATTTCACCCAGACCCGGGGTGGGATTGTCGCGGTTGACGCGATCGAGAAATACAATTCCCGGATCCCCGTTTTCCCAGGCCTGCTCCACCAAGTGGAGATAGACTTCGGCCGCGTTCAGTTCGCCGACTTTCTGTTTTTCCTTGGGATCGATCAGGTCATAGGGGGCCAACCTCTTGACCGCTTCCATGAAGGCGTCGGTAACCCCCACCGAAATATTGAAGTTGTTCAGATCATGATGGTGTTTCTTGCAGGTGATGAAATCGAGAATGTCCGGGTGGTCGACGCGCAAAATCGCCATGTTGGCCCCGCGCCGGGTACCGCCCTGCTTGACCTGTTCGGTGGCGGTGTTGAAGATTTTCATGAATGAGACCGGTCCCGACGCCACCCCGCCGGTACTGCCGACCCGGCTATCCTTGGGCCGCAGGCGTGAAAAGGAAAAACCGGTCCCGCCCCCGGATTTGTGGATCAAAGCCGCATTTTTCAGGGCCGAAAAGATCCCGTCCAAACTGTCATCGACCGGCAGGACGAAACAGGCCGCCAACTGACCCAGACGCCGCCCGGCATTCATCAGGGTGGGCGAGTTCGGCAGAAAGAAGAATTCCGTCATCATCTGGTAGAACAGCGCCTCCATTTTCTCGGCCTCTTGGCCGTCGGAATATTTTTCCTCGGCACGCGCGATGTGGTGGGCCACCCTGCGAAACATGTCCTGCGGTCTCTCGATCACGTTGCCCGCGCTGTCTTTTTTCAAATAGCGTCGTTCCAGGACCGTCCGGGCATTGTCGGACAAAACCAGTTCGTTTTTGACAAAAATCGATCTGTCGAGATGGATCGAGGGGATCGATCGCAACCCATACTCGTTCATCTTAGCGCCAATGAGCTTCTCGATGACGGCTGAGCTGATGGTGTCCTGATCCATACGAGCGATCTCCTCGCGCAGAAAACGACTGATGGTCATGGCCTGTTGGCTGTTGAGGGCATTCTGCCGGGTCAGCAGATCGGCAAAGCGGTCATCGTCCCAGCGATATTCGTTTAAATCAAATCGGCCGTCTGTCGTAATCAAAACCTTTCCCTGGTGAGACATTTCTTCTCTCCCGATCGTCCGGCAACGGCGGCGGCCGCTGGTGGGCACGTATTTGGGGCGGACAACGACCGCTGAACACTCACCGGCAAGCGTTCTCCGCCGCCTGTGAACGGAAAAGCGTGGTCGCAACCACGGTTAATTAAAGAGGTGTATATTCGAATATCATACAATATATTGTGTGTCAATGAGATTTAAAATCAACATCTGGATCTTTAACCCATTCTATCGATACCGGCTCCGCCGTGATCAACCCGTCTGTTGACCGGTAATTTGGGATTTGTGTGTCGCTTGCCGCTGATCAGGGTTGCAGGCGGGAGCCCGGCGGCATTCACTCCGTGAAAACCAGCACGGACACGGCAATGAGGCCCTGCCAAACCGGCACCTGATGCACGATCCGAAGGCGATGGGCCCTTACCAGCGCCGCCAGACCGTTGCCGGCGATGAATTCTCGATAGTTATGGAAATGCTCGCCGCCGGCGAGCATTTCGGTGCAGAATCCGAGAAGCCTGAGGATGAAACCGAACGGAAAATGGACCGGTCCGGGGTGATAATCGACAACCAGCAGCTGTCCTCCGATCGCGAGCAGTCGCCGCGTTTCTGCAACCACCGCGGATCGTGTGGCCGGGTCCATTTCGTGCAAGGCCATGCTGACGGCTATCAGGTCGAAGACCCTTTCGCGGAAGGGCATCCGCGCCGCATCGCCGAGGCTCAGACCGGCGCCGCCGTCGAGTTTTACCCTGGCCTTTGCCAACATGGCGGGTGACCGGTCGATTCCGAAAACCACGGCGCCGCTGCGGGCGCAACGGCGCAGAAAAGAACCGGTGCCGCAACCGATATCGAGCACCCGTTTGTTTTTCAGCGGGGGCAGCTGCCTTTCGCTGACTCTCCTCAGACCGCGAAGCACCGGTTCCAAGAGGGCGTCGTAAAAGCCGGCGATGCGGCGATAGGGATCCGGCGCGTTCACTTGCTTCCGCCGGGGGAAAGTGACCGGCAAGCACGATCCCGGGATGCCGCGCACGGTACTTTCCGAAAGAAGGTCCGGTCTCTTTGCATCCATTTCCCTTTTCGGGCGTTGCGGCTTGCGGCCGGAATGGCGAAAAACACTTAAGTAATTGAATACAAAGCCTTTTTGCACCGCAGCCGGACAAACTGCTTCGGTGTAAAAAAGGTGACGCTAATTCTTAAGTAGGCCCTACTTCATCAGCCAGTCTTTGAGGATCAAGGCGCCGACCGGACAGGTGTCGATACAGGCCCGGCAGGTCGCACAATCACAGCGGGCCGAATCGGTCCGGCCGAAAAAACCGATGACCGTGTCGAAGCCCCGTTTCGCAAAGGTCAATTCCGGTCGATCGCCGGCCAAACGGCAGACGGTGACACACCGACCGCACAAGACGCACCGATTGGGGTAATAATCGAGGCAGGGGTGGCGACTGTCGATCGCCGGTTCTTTGAGGCGCCGCTGGAGTCCTTTGGGTTTCAAGCCAACCTTGAGGAATCGGGATAGATTTTGGAGGGCGCATTTACGATGGGCAGGGCAGTTTTTGCAATCGACGTCGTGCACCGAGAGGAGCAGTTGCAACGCAGTTCTCTGCAGACGCCGGACCGCAGGCGTATCGGTTCTGACCACCATCGCCGCCTGCACCGGCACACTGCAGGAAGCCACCGGGTGGTCGATACCGTCGATCTCCACGAAGCACAGTCGACAGGAAGTCGATTGCGCATCGTTCACTTCCAGGTAACACAGGTTGGGAATGGTGATGCCGTTGTCCAGGCAGGCCTTGAGCAGTAAAGTGCCTTCCGGCACTGCGATCCTTTTTTGGTCGACCAGAATCGACACCATAGCGGCGGTTTCCCCGGGCCTGCCGAATGCAGGCCCCTAAGTGTTGTCTTTGGGTGGCTCCGGTGGTCGCTCGACGATTGGCGCCAGATGCGGCGGTGACACTTTCATTACGGCCTGGTACTCCGGCGGACAGGCCACCTTGCACTCGCCGCATTTGACGCACAGCGACTGGTCGATCCCCTTTTTGCGGTTGCCGGTGGTAAACACCGCGTTCACCGGACAGCATCCCTCGCAGACATCGCAGCCCCGTGCGCATCGGTCAAGATCGATATAAAAAGCGATCAGCGGCCGGCACATCAATGCCGGGCATCGCTTTTGCTCAATGTGGGCGGTATAATCGTCCGCAAAATATTTGAGCGAAGTGAGTACCGGGTTCGGAGCCGTCTTGCCGAGACCGCATAAAGACCCCTGCTTTATGTCCTCGCTCAACTGCTGCAGCCGCTGAATATCTGCCGGCTGCCCCTGCCCTTCCGTCAAGCGCTTCAAAATCTCCAAGAGGTGGTGGGTGCCGATCCGGCAGAAGGTGCACTTGCCGCAGGACTCTTTCTGGGTAAAGTCGAGGAAGTAGCGGGCGACATCCACCAGACAGGTGTCTTGGTCCATGACCACCATCCCGCCCGAACCCATCATGGCGCCGGCTGCGGTCAGCGAGTCGAAGTCGATCGGCGTATCCAGAAAGTCCTCGGAAAGGCAGCCGCCGGATGGCCCGCCGATCTGAACCGCCTTGAACTTCTTCTTGTTCGGTATCCCGCCGCAGATATCGAAAATCAGCGTCCGTAGCGACACCCCCATCGGGATTTCCACCAGGCCGGGATGGGTCACATTGCCGACAACCGAAAAAATCGCGGTCCCGGGGCTGTTGGTGCTGCCGATGCCCCGGTACCAATCGGCACCGTTTGCAATGATGGGCGGTACCGAAGCCAGGGTCTTGACGTTGTTGATGACCGTCGGGTTGCCGTTCAGGCCGGCATCGATCGGATAGGGTGGTCGATGCAGCGGCATTCCCCGCCGGCCTTCGACCGACTGAATCAGCGCCGTTTCTTCGCCGCACACAAAGGCTCCCGAACCCTCGAAAACACCGATATCGAAATCGAATCCAGTGCCGAGGATGCCCGGTCCCAATAGCCCCAGCTCCCTGGCCTGCGCGATGGCCTTGCGGATGATCTTGACGGCAAGGGGATACTCGGCCCTTACATAGACGAGCCCTTGTCGGGCGCCGACGCCCCAGGCGCAGATGACCATGCCTTCTATGACTTGGTGGGGGTTGCTCTCCAGCAGCGTACGATCCATGTAAGCACCGGGATCGCCTTCATCGGCGTTGCAGATGACGATCTTGTCATCACCGGCGGCCCGGCGAGCCAACTCCCATTTGGTTCCGGTGGGAAAACCGGCGCCGCCCCGCCCTCTCAGACCGGAGCGCTTGATTTCCGCAACGATTTCCTGCGCAGACACCTCGAGAGCCGTCGCCAAGGAGCCGTAACCGCCCTCGGCGAGATAGTCATAAATATCCTCGGGATCGATGCGGCCGCATTTTTCCATGACGACCCGCTTTTCCTGGTTGAAGCGGGGAAACTCCATGACCGAGGGAATTAGATCGTTGGCCACGGTGGCGCCGAGGATATGCTCAAGCCGCGGGTCACCGCCTTCCAGAAAGAGCTTGGTCAGCATCGTGGCCTTGCCGGGGTTGACCTCGGGATAGAAAATGGGCGGAAATCCCGAAGCCGGGTGGTCGATCACAACGACCGGCTCGGCGTAACAGTGACCGACACAGCCGACAAGGTGGATGCGGGCATCGATACCTCTTTCCGCCAGCGCCTGTTCGAAGGCGTCGCGGGTTTCAAGAGCACCGGCGGCGATGCCGCAGGTGGCCATGCCGATGTGGATTTTCGGCACCGGCGCCTCGTCAAAAACCGCTTTTCGTTGTCGCGCCTCGGCCTGTATTGCCCGAAAGTGCGCGTTGGATATCTCAGGATTAGTTGGCTTCATTTTTTTGTTCGGCGCGTAATTTGACCTCTTTTTCGATGGCGACCCTCATGATGAGCCCTTCGACCTTGCTCGGTGCCATGTGACCATGAACCGTATCAGCGACCAGTGCCACCGGTGCCAGTGCGCAACACCCGACGCAGGCCACCCGCTCGATGCTGAATTCACGGTCCGGTGTGGTGTCACCCTCTTTGATTTCGAGCTTGCGTTCGAAATTCTCGAGGATGATGTCAGCACCCTTGACGTGGCAAGCGGTTCCCAGACAGACCTTGATCGGATTCTTTCCGGGCGGGTTGAACCGGAACTGGTTGTAGAAGGTGGCCACACCGTAAACTTCGGCAGGGGCAACCTCCAGATAATCGGCGACCATTTCAATGGTCTCCGGCGGCAGGTAGGCGAGTCTTGCCTGAACCATCTGGAGAATGGGAATCAGTTCGCCGCGTTTCTTTTTGAATCGGGTCAACTGGCTTCTCAGGTCGTCGAGGGTTCGCACTTCTTCGGCGCTGAGTTCAACATCCATGGGGACTCCTAAACGGTGATCGGATCTTCGATTTACGCATGCCGCGGTTAACGGCCCCGGGAGGGGCACATTAAATTTTGTCCATAGCGCCATATGCGGCCTGAATGCGGTCCCGCAGCAAAAAACAAAGCCGTTCGAGAATATTGAACCCCAGCGCGATGTTGCTGGCCATCACCTGGCGCAGGCGAGCCCCCTGCATGACGATCACCTTCGTCGGCCGCTGGCAGACGGCCGTCGACATGATGATGTGAGGCTCGTCTAACAGCGTTGACCAGCAGCCCAGCACCCGATTCTTGCCGAGTGTTTCGATGACGACATTCCCTTTGCGGTTGCCGATCGACATCGAGCGTTCCAGGTGCACCAGTCCGTCGGAAATGATAAAAAGATGCTCGCCGCAGTCACCCTGCTGAAAAAGAATGCTGCCGGCCGCGCAGTTCCTGGCCTCGCAAATCGCCGCTATTTTCTCGATGTCGGCCTTGCCGAAACCCTTGAAGAATTCGCATGCTGCCAGGACGTCTTGGATGTTTTGCGGAGTCATGTCGCCGCCTCTGTAAGTGAAGGTGCCGCTGTCTGTTCAGTCTGCGTTTCGCGCTCGTAGAGTTGAATCAGGCGGCTGCCCAGCGCTGCGGCCAGTTGTTTGAAAAAAAGCAATCCGCTGGTGAGATCCTTCTCCAGAATCGATTGAAATTGTTGCCGGTCGATCTTGAGCAGGGCGGCCGGTTCGAGACATTCGGCCGAGGCCGAGTAGGCCTGCCGTCCGATGAGGCTCGACCATCCGAAGATCTCGCCGATTCGGCAGCTCGTAAAGACCTCGCGACCGGCGTGACCATACCGCAGCCGCACGCACCCCTTAATCAGAATAAAAAAATGGGTGGCCGGTTCTCCGGACCGAAAAACGATATCGCCTTCGCCACAGGAAGTTCTTGAGGCAATCGATATGAGGTCCTTGATGAAGTTGTGGTTCAGACCGTAAAAGAGGTCCGCCTGCTTGATGATCATGTCGCACCTCCCCTTGAAGCAGCATCTCATCATCCGGTCAAAGACCGTTGGGAATTCATCCCGGCGGGTGGAGTCCCCCCGATGTGCCGAATGACGGCGGCGGCTATATCGCAACCCGATCGACTGCCCCCCGTTTTCATCGAACCCACCGGCCGATTGCGGAAAAGAGAGCGCCCACCTGGTTTTCCATATATTTTCAGCTTCACAATGTCAACTTGGTTTCCAGCCCTGGGAAACACCTTCAGTGGTATATGCGCGGTATGTTGCGGAGAGCAGAGAAAAGGACCGGCGGCGGCCGTGGGCCCTTTTTTCCCGCAGCGGTGTGCGGTTCTATAGGGATTCGTGCATCAGGCGGCTGAAGACGTCATTACCACCGCCCCTGCCGGCGGTAATGACGTCGGGGATTAAGAATCGGCGCTAAGCCTGGCACTGTGTCAAGGCGCGCCACAGTTCCTGAAGGGTAAAGGGCTTGTTGAGCTGGTCGACGGCATAGCACTTTTTTTCGGCTTCGATTTCTGTGTTGAAGAATTCCAGGGCTCCGCTCATGTAAATGGTCTTGATTGTCGGATCATGGGACCGAACGTCGTTCATTAGCGCGAATCCGTCTTTCAGCGGCATTTCGATGTCCGTGATGATCAGATCCGGCCCGAATTGGAGGTACTTTGCGTAGCCGTCCTCCCCGTTTTCGGCGGTCTGGACCCGGTGAGAGTCGTGTTGCAGAATATCTTTAAGGCATTTCGCCACGGCCTTGTTGTCGTCGACAACCAGTATTTTCATGTGTCTCGCCTTTGCTGTTGTGGTTCACATACGTTCCCAATTTCAGCAATCGTCGTGCCAACATTATAACCAATTGTATTTTTTGTAATTTTTCCATAATATGGCATCAACCAGAACCTCTAAATGACTGGTTTCCCCTGCATCCCGGCCGGTCCCGTCAGGCAGCCCGGGACGTCAGGGCCCTGTTGATGCCTGCGCTGCAGCAAAATACCCCGTTGCAGTCAATATGATATATTTTCATTTAGTATCAAATAGATATGAAGAAAACCCGCCAGAGTCGGCCGTGGCGTAACGGTTTGAATTCGTCTCAGGACCAATGAAGAGCGTGGGGATCGGCTAAGTGTAGGTATTTTCATGCATAACCTGCCGATATGTCACATTTTCAGGCTTTTTTTAACAAAAAGTGTGCTATCGAAAATGGGCGTCACGGTCAGCATTGACTTTTTTGGGTTTTCTCAGTATGGCTTCGGCACATGGGGCCGCAACCGATCGGTAAGCGCCGGGCCTGACGCCACCACCGCCGCACGGAAGCGCGATGGTCGTAGGCCGAAACGGCAACGGCCGGTTATCGGGCCGACAGGCGTATACCAAGGTGAGCGACGAAATGAATCGACATCACATGAATTCAACCGGTCTCAAGGAGAAAAGAACGGGGATCGACCGGAGACGAGTTGATCCGCCCTCGTATTTCGGGCCTGAAAGACGAAAAATAATCGAACGACGAACCGGCAAGCCGCGTCAACCCGATGAGCCGCAGCCGAATCGGTTCAGACAAAAGGCCCGGCTTGTCAATCAGGCGATTCAGAATTTTCTGGGAAAACAAGGGTTCAAAGGCGACAAAACCAATAAGACGTTCCGGCCGAAATGGTCGCGCGAGACGATGCAACTCACCGACCGGACTCACGCAAGGGTTGAGATCGAGTCACCGGTCATGGTTCAGGAGGGCGGCTCGCACGCCATATTTCCCGGCATCCTCTTGAACTTCAGCAGCTCCGGAATGTACATCGAAGCCGAAACCGCCCCACGGCTGCGATCAGGGCTCATCATCCATATGAAGAATTATGACTCGGGTGCCGCGGCACCGGAGGACCTTCGCAAATATTACGGCCAGGTGCGATGGTGCCGAAAACTGACCGGTATGGTTGTCTTCGTGCGCTACGGCATCGGCGTTAAACTCGTCGACGACATCAATGAATTTGTAAACCTGTTCGGTCTTTAGAATTCACGAAAAAATACCGAACCCAATACCAGCCTTTCCACGGACAGATTGTTTGACGTCCTAGCGGTACGCTCACTGACGCACCCCTCCCTTTTTAAAGCCTGCGTGATTTTACCCAAAACGACCGCGCGGTATAACCCATTCTACAAGCAACACCATCAGGCTCATTTTCAGGAAACCCCCCTTAACGGTTTGTAAAATCATTATATTTTGTCTGCCGAGCAACCTCGTATCGATTTGGCATATTTTCTGCTTGTGTGTTCTTTAAAAAATGTCCATCGGGCCTCGTGGAACTGGCAAGTGAGGGTACCTAACCGTAAACGCAAAACAGAGGGCGGGATTCATCATGAACGCGCAGCTGCAGTTTGAGGAGAACACAATTCACTTCACCAGCCACCGCAACAAAAGAAAAAACGACCGCATTGACTACAGCGCCGGCGCGGTTATCGAATCTCTCGATTCAATCGCCCTGACAAGCGCCCGTATCGTCAACTACAGCAGCGGCGGTCTGTGCTTCAAATCGAACGCGTTGATTCCACCCGGCACCATCATCTACCTGGGCATAGTCGGCTCGCCCTATGTCGAATCTCCTGCCGAACACGAATGCCATCGCGTAAAGGTAAAATGGTGTAAGGATCTCTATTATTCGGATTTCACGTATGGTTATGGCGCCCAGCACCTCGACTCTATCGGAGCGTATTCCCGGGATGAGGAACGATACTTTTACGACATACCGCGATACCTGAAACTCATGATGGAAGATGGCCGGGAATCGCGAAAATTTCCCCGCAAGCCGGCCGCTAAAACGGTGATTTTCAGCTCGCCCGAGCGATGCTGTGAAGGCACTATCACCAACATCAGTAAAAATGGCCTTTTCATCGAAACCAAAACCGGTCTAGACACCGGCGGCCGGATAAATCTTATTGTCCCCGGCACGAAATTCGACAAAGGACTCATGCTCAGGGCCGAAGTCGTCCGCGCCACGGCATCCGGAGTCGGCGTCAGGCTATTGGGAATCCTTAAAAAATAGCATTCGAAAATTTCTGCTTGCCCCTTAGCGGTCTGAGATATGCGCACCTTCCACCACCTGCCTGACCGGATTTAAAGATCAGTCCAAAAAATTTTTGTTTCCGCAAATAAGCAACCCTTCCGTTCAGCCGTCATTTTTTAGGGCGGCGAAACAATCCGACCGAATGGCTCTCGCCACAGAAGAGGGCCATTTTCAGTTGAGGGTTGACGCCCTTTGTCCCGGATGGTATCGACGTCTCAAAATTGCCCGGCTTGAGGCAGAAACCGGTGACAACTGGAACATATCCGGAGGGACACGACACTGCGCCGAGGCGCTTGAGGATTCGGTAGCCGTCGAGGTTTTCTCGCCGGTTCGAGAGGACTACCTTACCTGAAAGCTGCTGCGGCATGCCGAACAGGAAAACATCGCAAAAGGACGCAAAGTGCGTATCGACCACGGTGGTTGAGTCCAACACCCATAAGTCTTTCGACTCCCTGTGCCGCAGGGAGCGCTGGATGAGCATGATCACCAGCCGAACAAGGTAGTGCAACCGGCCGTAAGATTGAAAACCGCCATGTCCAACTTCCGGCCCCATATTCGCCCCCAGCACCCAAGAAATACTTGTGCCTAATGGCGCACCCTACAACCCGATGATACGATACATTCAGACCACTGTGTGGCCGTACCTGCGTTCCACCGTGCTGCCCTCGAAACCGTTGCAACTGCTGATTCAAACCGGGCTGAAGTGGGACCGCGACAACTGCCCCGGCATGGCCGCCGCTCTTTCCTACTACGCACTGTTCTCCCTTTTCCCGTTGCTGCTGGTGATCCTCAGCATCCTCGGGGTCCTGATCGGCCCGGAGACGGAGGCGTTTCAGTACATTCAGAAGCTGATAGTGCGGGACCTGCCACCGGCCGTGCACGACATGGTGGTCGACACGATCATCGCACTCAATGAGAACAGTGTGGGCGCCGGGATTGTGGGCTTCAGCCTGCTCTTTTTTACCGCCAGCACTCTTTTTGCGATTCTCCGGCAGTCGGTGAACAAAATCTGGGAATCCCCCGCCCGCATCTCCGAAGCGGGCTCAATCCCCAAAATGGTGCTATTTTTCATCGTCAACAAACTCTTCGCTTATCTGCTCGTGCTGGCCACAGCCTTGCTGCTGCTGACGTCCCTGGTGGCAAACATATTTATCCGGGCCGTCCTCGAGCTGGTAAACCACTTTCAAGAAAACTTTGCCTTCATCCAGCAGGTGGACGAACTGCAACTGACCCAATGGCTTCGGGTCAGCTCGTCCCTTTTTATCCTCAGCCTGGCTCTTTGCGTTCTTTTCAAAGTGCTGCCCACCGTCCGGCCCCAATGGCGGGATGTCTGGCTGGGAGCCCTGATGACAGCGCTGTTGCTGGTCGGGTTGCAGCAGTTCGCCACAAGCAGCGTTGTCTCCATCTTCAGCAAATTCTTGTCCTATGGGGTGATCGGCAGTGTGATGATTTTGATGCTGTGGATTTTCGTGGCCTGTCAGATCTTCTTTTTAGGGTGCGAGTTTTCCTATGTGTATGCAAATATTTACGGTAGCCGGTGCTCCGATGCCGGACAAGCGTTATCCCAAAGGCCCCCAACAAAGTAAGGGCTGGGTAAACCCCTCCGCGCGTGCGGACAGAAGAAAGGAAGCCGAATCGATTCCCCTCAATAGAGCGTGCAGGTGCCGAAAGCGACCACGGCAAAGCGGTCCCCGGAGGCGGTCAGCACCACCTGACCGGTATCCTCCATGACGGCAAGGCTCCAGCCGAAACCATCACGCACCCCCTCCCTTCCGTCCTCCGCCCCCTGAAGGATCAGCTTGCTGTCAAACCGCTTGACCCCCTCGATTCGGCTCACCCGAGCATCCTCAGCACTCTTCGTGCTCTGGATCGTCTTTTTCTCAACGTTAATCCACAGAAATCGCGGCAGGTTGATCTCCTCGGGAGTCACCGCCTGGCACCCTTCCCCTGCGATGCACTCGCTCGCCGCAATCACCGTGCAGAGCATCGGTTTCGAGCCGTCGAAGTCACCGGCGACAAACTGTGACGGCAATACCGAAACACATGCCGAAGTGCACAGCAGCATAGCAAAAAGGCCAAGCATCCTGATCATGGGGCCCTCCTCTCATCTCATCTGTGCGTCACATCATTGGACGCTGCGGCCCTTGAGCTCCAAACAGGTTTTAATTTTCATAAGCGTGTGCACATGTAAAGCTTTTTCTGAACGAACGTCACCATTGCCCCCTTTGTTCCCAACAAAACCGCATGCCCGCATCTTGGGTACGATCTTAATTCCTTAAAATCTTTGACAACTCGCGCACGGATCGGATTCAAATGAATGTATCGAACCAGCTCCAGCAAATTCGGTTTCTCTTCGCACAAAAAGGATATGGTGAAGTGCCCCCGGGGTATCAAGGCGGGATTTCCGGTTCATGGTTTTCAACGACATGATTAACGGCTTTTGTCGACTTTTCACCCTCGTCCACAATATCCCCCGACAAGGGGCTGCCGATTCTGAAATCCCACATCTCCCATTCGGTTAAAATCCGCGAATCTCACCAGAAATCGGTCCCCATCGTCAATATGGCCCTGCAGCGCAAGGTCTCACTGCAATTCCGATCACTGTCCGCCGAGATAAACGGCTGCGCGGTTTTTCGCTTCGAAAACCATCCGCCGGGGAACGGCAAGGGCCGATTCCCTCGGATGCCGTCGCGGTCTCTTGCTCCGGAAATGCGACTCCGGGCGCCGGCGCCCGGGAATACAGATAGGCGTTGTCAGAAGGTCACAAATTGATCTATATTAAGATCTGATTTACTCGAAGGAGCCGCACCATGAAGGTCGTTTTCATCGAACAGGATCGTTGCCTCGCCTGCCGCAACTGCGAAAGGGTCTGTTCATTCCAGGGCTCCGGGGGGTTCAAACGCGAAAACACCAGCATCTGGGTCCATATCGACATGGATGACCGCACCATTTTCACCCTGACCTGCCTTCAGTGTGAAAACGCCGCCTGCCTCAACGTGTGTCCCACAGCGGCGATCAGGCGCGATCCCGCCACCCGGGCGGTGCTGGTGGACGAAACCGTCTGCATCGGCTGCAAGATGTGCGTCAACGCCTGTCCCTTCGGCTGCATCCATTTCGAAAAGAACCGGCGCGTGGCCGCCAAATGCAACCTCTGCCAGGGACTGCCGCGATGCGTCATGAATTGCATGTCCGGTGCGCTTCACTACGGTGATGTCAACGCCCTCGCGGCCATCAAGCGCCGCAAGATCGACAGAACCATGATCAACACCACGCTGTTCAGCAGGGGCGAGCATCGGCAATGAAAACCCGCGCCATCGTGCCGAACGGCGTCGTCCCGACGCTGTGCCGCATGTGCGACACCCGCTGCGCCGTCAACGTTCACCTCAACGGCGGCATCATCGCCGACATTACGCCTTTCGACGGCCATCCCGTGAATCAGGGGCGCATGTGCCCCCGCGGCGCCGCCGCAATCGATCTCTTTTATCACAAGGATCGCATACTGACCCCCCTGAAGCGCATGCCAAGCGGCGGTTTCAAAGAGATTTCGCTCGACCAGGCCCTGGACGAAATCAGCGGCCGTATGGCGTCCCTCAAAAACGAATACGGCGCGCGCAGCATCGGCGTCTGGAAGGGGGAGGGCCTGGGATTCCTGCAGCAGGAGGAGTACGCCCGGCGTTTCATCCATGCCTTCGGTTCCCCCAATTACTTTTCCAACGATTCGGCCTGCTTCAACGGCCGCTATTTGGGATACCACCTCGTGTGCGGCTTCTGGAACGCCTTTCCCGAATTCGACCAGGCCAAAACGATTTTGCTCTTCGGCACCAACCCGCCCATGTGCCACCCGCCTTTCATGCGCGAATTCGCGGACGCCCGCCAGAAAGGCGCCAAACTGGTGGTGATCGACCCCCGGCTCAACCCAATCGCCTGCTATGCCGACATCTTCGCCCAACCCCTGCCCGGAACCGACGGCGCCCTGATCTGGGGACTGATCAACTATCTGATCGAAACCCGCAACTACGATGTCGACCTGGTGGAACGTTTCAGCGTGGGCTTTGAAAAGATCGCCGCCTACGCCAAGCGCTTCACGCCCGAGTTCGTCGAGCGGACGAGTGGCATATTCAGCCATGTGGTGCGGGACATCGCCCGGCTGATCGTCAAAAACCGTCCCCGCATCAGCATCTTTCCCGGGGCGGGCCTCGAGCACCACGAAAACGGCGTCAACTGCGTGCGCGCCCTGGCGATCCTCTCGTGCCTGTGCGGCAACCTGGGCCAGGCCTGCGGCCTGTTTCGTCCGGAGCCCCTCGGACAGCGATCCCTGTGCCTGTATGACGAGCTGGCATTGCCGGCGGACGATCGGCCCATCGGCGCCGAACGGTTCCCGGTCCTCTATGAGGTGCGCCGCGAATGCCACAGCATGACCGCCATGGACTACATGCTCGGAGACGGCGCCTATCCCTTCAAAGGCCTGCTGATCGCCGCCGCCAATCCGGCGGTCACCCACCCCAACACCCGCAAGGTGGAAAACGCCTTGGCCAGCCTCGATCTTCTGGTGGTCAGCGATTTCTTCCTGACCCCGACCGCCCGCCTGGCCCACTACGTGATCCCGGCCGCCACCTTTCTGGAGCGCGAGGAAATCCACCTCAACCCCAAACGGCAGCTGGTCAACATCACGACCCGGGTGATCGAGGTCGACGGCGTCCGCAACGAGTACTTCCTGTGGCGCGACCTGGCGCACCGCCTGGGGTTCGGCCCGCAGTATTTCCCCTGGCCCGACGAGAGGGCGGTCAACCAGTGGCTTTTGGAACCCACGGGGCTGACGGTCGAAGAGCTGCAACGCCACCCCGAAGGCTATATCTACAAACCGCCCGCCTTCGGGAAGCACCATTACCTTGATTTCCCCACCCCCTCGGGCAAGCTCGAGTTCGCCTCCGCCTATCTCAAAAACCTCGGTCTGCCGGAAATACCGGTGTACACGCCCCCCTATCACCTCCAGTTGGGGAAAGACGAGTTTCCCTTCGTCCTGACCACCGGCGCGCGCAAATCCCTCTTTTACCACTCCCGTCACCAGAACATCCCCCGCTTTCGCAACGTGCATCCCGAAGCGGAAATGGAGATCCACCCCGACGACGCCGCCGAGCTGGGCATCGCGAACGGCGACAAGGTGCGGGTGGTGTCGGAGGTGGGCGAACTGGTCATCCGCGTCGCCATAAAGCACCCCGGCGAACTGCGGCGGGGCGTGGTGGAAATCTACCACGGCTGGGAGCAGTGGCGGGTGAATCTCCTCACCTACGACGACATCAATGACCCCATCAGCGGATTTCCGCTGCTCAAAGCGGTCCCGGTGCGCATCGAAAAACTGCCGCCGGACTAAAACGGAAATTCCACACCGAGGGCGGCGATTTCGTCCTTAATGCGCCGGTACATGTCGAAATGCTCCTGGGTGGGCACGGCCTTTTGAACATCGTAGCATTCCGGATATTCCTTCCCTTTGGGGGCCGTCGCGGCCTGATCTTCGTAGGCGGCCAGCAACTTCAGGGCGATCTCGTTGGCCTGCTCGCGGGTCATGCCCATATAGGCCGCGGCGTGGCCGACCTCCATTCCCAAGCGGGCCTCCAGGGGGGTGGCACGGTTGCGGTATTTGTTGCGGGCCGAGGCCATCTCCCAGAGGTGCCAGCCGCAGACGGTGCTCACCAGTGCGTGGCAGGCGGTTTCCCGAAAGAGCATTTCGGTCATGGGTCCGGCATTGGCAAACCCGTTCGAGGTGTACAGCAGCTTGCTGTTGCGCGCCAGCGCCTGGCCGGCCATGGAAATCGGCCACAGCAGTTCCCGGGTCGTGTTGGAGCCGTAGTTGAGGTGAAAGGGAAAATGCTGGTTGAAGATGGCCCCGTGGATCAGGAGGCCCTTGAGGCTGTATGCCACCAGGGACACGGCGATCCCTTCCGAACCGCCGCACCAGCCGCCGTATATGGGGCCGGTCAGGCTGCCCGTGTAGCAGCCGTACTGGGCGTAGTGCACCGATCGATTGAGAAGGGTGTCGGCCGTTTTGAACTCCGTCAAGGATCCCACCAGGCGGGCGTCGGATGGGCGGACGCCCCAGGTTTCATCCGAGACCGCAATCTGGCCCGCATCGTGTTCGGCGGTGCCCACGGCCACGAAAAACGTGCCGGGCCGTCCGAGCTGTCTTGCCGCGGCGCGCATGTTGAAGATGTGCTGGATGCAGCCGCTGATTTCGGTCGGACCGCCGGACTCGATCAATTGCCCGATGGTCGTCTCCAGGATCGGTGCGCAGAAGCCGTCTATAAGCGGCTCCTTGAGGTAGGCGGCGCACATGGAGTGGTGCAGGTGCTCGTCCACGGTGATGTCCGGGCTGAAGATGCAAAACGGCGGCTCGGTGTCTTCCACCGTGCGGTGCTTCCAGAGCTTGGCGTCCTTTCCCTCCCCGACCCAATAGCGGTCCTTGGCGATGTACAGCGCTTCCCTGATTTCCTCGTCGCTGACCCTGATCATCCGGTGCGAGCTCGTGTTGTAAACCCCAACGTCCCGGAACAGTTCCCAGGCCGCCTGCCAGATCCGGTCCGCCATGTCGTCGTCCGCCGGCACCGGCGTGGCCGGATCGTATCGTATCTCGTACTGCTTGATCAGCTTCCTGAGGGTCGGGGTGAACAGCTTGGGCAGGAAGTCGTTTTCCTCCATGTGGGGGCCTGTCTTGGACCGCTCCAATATTTCCCATAACCGATACGCTGTGGTCATGCTCATCCTCCTGTGTAGCGCGTCTACCGACGCGGTCGTCATCAGGGTTCACGAAAAAATAAATTCGCAATTTTGGGCGTTGAGGCGCCCGCCTGGCAAGGCGCGAAAACGCAGGAATATCTGGATATTCCGAGTTTTCGCAACGCGGCCAGACGGGATGCATCGGCGTCCAAAATGTGAAGTCATTTTTGAGTGAGCCCTTAGTTTTCATGCGGTTGCGGCACACCCGCCGTCGGTAAACGGCACCATCCGTTGGCTGTGCTTGGCGCCGTCGCCGCCGTCCGGTGTGCCGGGCGGGCCTGGTCCGTCGCCGCAACCCATTTACAGCACGGCGGCCATTTTTCGAACCGCGCTGTTGGCGTCCTCGCAATACAGATCGGCACCGATTTTGTCCGCCCACAGCTGCGATGTGGGTGCCCCGCCGATCACCACCTTGTATTTGTCGCGCATCCCTTTGTCCTTCAAAAATTCGATGATCTCCTGCTGGCCCGGCATGGTGGTGGTCATCAGAGAGGAAGCGCCGATGAAATCGGCCCCGATTTCTTCGGCGGCCTTGATGAAGACCAACGAATCCACATCGTAGCCCAGGTCCTTGACCTCGAAGCCGTTGGTTTCCAGCATCAGCTTGACGATATTTTTGCCGATCTCATGCAGGTCGCCCTTGACGACGCCGATGACCACCCTGCCCTTGGTCATCACCCCGGTCGTCTCCGCGAGGTGCGGCTTCACGACGTCCACCACGGCGGTCAGGGCCTCCCCGGCCAACATTACCTCCGGCAGAAAGATGTCCAGTACGGCGAACCGCTCGCCGACCCTCTTCATGGTCTCGTTCATGCGGTTCAGAATTTCCAGGGGATCGGCCCCGCCGGCCAACAGTTCGCGGGCCATCTCCTGGCTCGCTTCCTTCTCACCGGTTTCAACCCGTTTGCTCAACTCTTCCAGCGACATGCTTCACTCCTGTAATGATGCGACATCGCGCTAACATGATGTCTGGGAGAAAGGTAAAATGAACCACGGTCTTCAACAGTCTTTTCGACGGCACCCGGCGATTACGCCTCGCTGCGGGCCATGCGGCCCTCCAGCCAGTGGACGGCGATGGAAAGCATCAGGCACATGACCAGGTACATGGCGGTGATGGTCAGCCAGACCTCGATGGTGACGTTGGTGGCGGCCATCACCTGCATGCCCTGGAAGGTGAGTTCCTGAATGGAAATCACCGAGACGATGGCGGAATATTTCAGGGTGTTGATGAATTCGTTGGCCAGCGGCGGCAGCACCCGCCGCAGGGCCTGGGGCAGGATGATGTCGGCCATCTGCTGTCGCCATGAAAGCCCCAATGCGTAAGAGGCCTCCCACTGCCCCCTGTTTATGGACTGGATACCGGCGCGCACGATTTCGGTGATATAGGCGCCCTGGAAAATCGCGATGGTGAAAACGCCGGAAAGAAAGGCCGTCATGAGCTCCGGCGTTGCGAACAGGTGACCGAGAACCTTTTGGGTGCCGACGGAGCGGGACCGGATGAAGTCGTCGACGCCCAAAAAGGGCATGATCTGATCGCTGACGAAGAAATAGAAGATGAACGTCAAGACCAGCGGGGGCACGTTGCGGATCAATTCCACATAGGTGCGCGCGACCAGACGATTGAAAAGCCGCGGCGTGGTGCGAAGGATCCCGGCGACCAGTCCGAAGAGCAGGGCCAACAGGGTGGACCAGACGCTCAGGCGGATGGTCGTGAACAGGCCCTGCATCAACACATTGGCCTTCCAGCGGCCCTCGCCGTCATCGAAGTAGTAGAGGTACTGGGGAATGATCGACCAGTTCCACCTGTAGTTGAGACTCATGGTCAACCGGTAGACGACAAAGGCCGCCAGGGCCAGAATGAGGGCGGTTACGACCACATCCAGCTTGCGTATGCGTGTCTTTCGACGGAACACCCGATCTGCCTGCCACCGCTGTTTGGAAATGCACTTGTCGGACAAGAGCCGCCGGCCACCCGCTGGGCGGCCGGCGGCCACGGATGATCATCATTCCACCAGGTTCGCCCAGTCGCGGGTGTTGAACCAGTAGTCATGTTTTTCCTGGAGCCAGCCCTCGTCGCGCTTGCTCTGAATCCAGCTGTTGAAGAAGACCAGGGTGTCGAAATCGCCTTTGCGCAGGACAAACGCGATCGGCTCCTTGGTGATGGTCTCTTTCATCGGCAAAAAGAGCGTGTCGGGATATTGGGCCGCCTCGAAGGCCGGTCGCGGGGCCGAACCGACCAAGGCGTGCACGTTGCCGTTGCGCAGCTCCTGGTAGGCTTGGGCCTCGTCCTCGAAAAGCCGCAGCTTGGCCTGGGGCATGAACTTCTTGGCCGCCGCCACCGCGGTGGTACCGATCTTTATCGCCAGTTCCACCTCCGGCTTGTTGAAATCCTCCGTCGAGCTCCAACCCGCCGCTTTCTTCCGATGCGCCACCATGGACATGCCCGAGTAGTCGTAGGGAATGGTGAAGTTGACCTTGAGGGCGCGTTTGGTCTGAATCCCCATGCCGCCGATGATCACATCGAACTTTCCGGTCAAAAGGGCCGGGATGATGCCGGCCCATTTTGTGGGCACGAATTCGACTTTCACGCCCATGTCTTCGGCCAGCTGCTTGGCCACTTCGATCTCGAAACCGATGAAATTGCCGGTCTTGTCTTTCATGGCCCAGGGGACGAAGGTGTCCATCCCCACGCGCAGAACCCCGCTTTTCAAAACCTGCTCGAGGGTACTTTCCTGGGTCAGCTCGGTCTGGAGCTTGCCGGCGAAGGCATTTCCGGCCAGGCACAGTCCGAGCACCAGCGCCAGAGTCGTCATCTTCTTCAGTCTGTTCTTCATCGTCTCCTCCTTTGATTGATTCGCAATGTTCACGTAACTGCCGCTGCCGGCCAGGACGTCTACAGGATCTGATTTAGAAAGTTCCGGGTGCGCTCTTTTTCCGGCGCGGTGAAAAAGTTTTCAGCCGCGCCGACCTCGACGATTTTTCCGTCTTCCATGAAAATGACCCGGTCGCTCACCTCGCGGGCGAATCCCATCTCATGCGTCACGCAAACCATGGTCATCCCCTCCCGGGCCAGATCCTTCATGACATCCAGGACCTCTCCGATCATCTCCGGATCCAGGGCACTGGTGGCTTCGTCGAACAGCATCACCTTGGGCATCATGGCCAGGGCCCGGGCGATGGCCACCCGTTGCTGCTGACCGCCGGAGAGCTGGTTGGGATAATTGTGACCCCTTTGTTCCAGCCCGACCTTCCTCAGCAGGTCCATGGACATGGCCGACGCTTCCGGCTTGGATTTCTTCCGCACCCGGCGCTGAGCCAGGTTGACATTTTCCAGGACCGTCAGGTGCGGGAAGAGATTGAACTGCTGAAAGACCATCCCGACCTCCTTGCGGATTTCCAGCCGGTTTTTCTTGTCGTCGTCCAGAGGGATGCCGTCGATGACGATGGAACCGGCGTCGATTTCTTCCAATCCGTTGAGGCAGCGCAGAAATGTGGATTTGCCGGAACCCGACGGCCCGATGACCACCTGCACTTCCCCGCGGCGAACCCGGGTGCTGAAATCCACCAGTGCCTTTATGCCGTTGGCAAAGATCTTGCTGATGTTCTCGACGACGATAATATCGTCTCCCGCGTCCCCAATCGCCATTCCGCGCCTCCGTGTTGCCGGGTCAGGTGATCACCCTGAAACGCCGCTCCATGTAGTTGACGATGATCGACAGGGTCACGGTGACCGCCAAATACATCCCCGCCACGGTGAACCAGAGCTCGAAAGTGAGAAAGGTCTCGGCGATGACCGCCTGGGCCTGCATGGTCAGATCGTAGATGGCGATCGTGCTGACCAGGGCCGAGTCTTTGACCAGGGAAATCGCCTGGCTGGTCAGTGGCGGCAGAATCCGCCGGACCGCCTGGGGCAGGATGACGTTGCAGTACGTGTCGAAGGTGCCGAGCCCCAGGCTGTAGGCCGCCTCCCATTGCCCGCGGCGAATCGATACGATGCCGGCGCGAAAGATTTCCGAGGCGTAGGCGCCTTCGAAAAGACTCAGGGTGAGGATGGCCGAAACCGTACGGTCGATGCCCAGGACCGGCCCGACGACGAAGTAGATGAAAAACAGCTGAATCAAAAGGGGCGTGTTGCGGATGATCTCCAGGTAAAGCCTGGCGACGGATTGCGCCACAAAAGAGTGGGAGAGGCGGAAAAGGCTGGTGCTCAGCCCGATGGCGAACGCCAGCACCAGGCTGATGCCCGAGATGCGGATTGTCACCATCAGGCCCTCCCACAGGGGGCCGCCGCGGAAACCGGCGTCGTCGTGGGTGAAAATGTACTGCGGGACCTGATACCACTGCCAGTTGTATCCCAGCCGATCGGTCCCGCTGGCGAAAAACCAGACGATCGCCAGCACGAGGATCACGAACTGGGTGACGTCGAAAAGGGGTGACCGCTGGATGATGCGCCATAGGCTGCGGCTGTTCCGGTGCGCTGCTGCTTCCATAAATCACTCGTCTGGCGGTTACGAAGTCCGGTGGGCCGCGCCGTCGAACCCCGATCAGCGCATCCGGTGAATCCGAAGGCGCGGCCCGTCCCGGGTTGTATATCCAGAATGGGTGCAAATGTAAATCCCGCCGATCGAAATTGTCCAGTCTTTTTCGGGGGCTTGCGACATGCCGGAATCGTTCCCTGTCAACCGCTTCGGTCGGTTCCATCCCCAAACGGTCAATTTCGGAACCAGGCCCATCCTTCGTGACGTTTAATGATCGGCCAGAGAAGCTCCTCAATGACGTATTCGTGAATCTGCTCGACGTGCCCACGACGTGGAAGTCGGACCGCGAAAGACGACGACGTGTTCGAAGGCATCTGGCGCGTATTCTGAACTGCAGATCAGATGATCGGGAAGCGCTGGAACTGACGGATGGTTTGAACGCTCAGCGGAGGCTATTCGAGTGCGTCTCGTGGCGAACGATCAAGATTACAGCGGTGCTGGTCACCGTTATGGTTTAGCCCCTTTTCGGTGAAAGGGTTTGACATATGGGCACAGCCCGAGGTAAACATATGATATTAAATCAGCAATTCTAACGTAATTACTGTTGGTTATGGTTATGGCAAGAAGGTGATTTTGTTGTAACGTTAAAATTGTAAGATATCTCTCAAACAGCCTTTGAAGATTCAACCAAAGGGCGCAGCCGATAAGGGAGAATACGGTGGATCATATGAATGCCTACGAGAGGGTTATGGGTGTGCTGAACGGTAAACGGCCAGACTATCCTCCCGTTGTACTTATGGCACGTGAATGGTGCAGCCAACAGGCCGGTTTCGATTTGATAGATGAACTTGATAGTGTTGAAAGGCATGTCTATGCCCAAACTTATGCTGTCGATAAGTTCGGCTATGATTGCGTTTGGGATATGTTCGCCTGTCATTCCGAATCCGAGGCCATGGGATCGGTTCTCAAAATTTCCCGTGGTCACCCGCCGTCAGTGGAAATCCCAGCGGTACAAAACTACGCAACTGATTTATCTCGTTTGAAGCTATTCGATCCGTATCACAATCAAAGGCTGAGTCTTATCCTGGAAGGAATGCGGCGACTGAAAAATCGTTTTAAACACGAAGTTCCGGTTATCGGTTACATACAGGCCCCCTTCAGGCATGTATCCATGCTGCGGGGTTCCGAGAACGCGATGCGGGACCTGTACAAGGCGCCTGACTCTCTTCGCAAGCTTTGCGAAATTGCTTTGAGCAGTCTCATTGTCTATGCGGTGGCCATAATCAGCACAGGCGTGGACATCCTTTTCATCTCCGACCCGAGCAGCTCTGGGGACGCTATTTCCAAAAGACATTGGGAACAGTGGGGGAAGCCACTCACCTCACGCCTGGTCAACCTCGTCAAACCTACCGGGATAAAAACCATCATGCACGTATGCGGTGACAATTCCGATCGGCTCGAAAGTTTCGCCGAAACCGGAGTGAATTGCTTGAGTCTTGATGAGGGGGTAGATTTTGAAGCGGCGCGCAAATTACTGGGGCTGCGATACTGCCTGATGGGAAATGTCAGCACGAGTCTCCTCGCAATGGGCAGCCCTGAGGAAGTGAGAGAAGCAACCCGGGAGGTGATCGATAAGGCTGGTCGAGACGGGGGGTTGATGGTGAGTGGCGGCTGTATCATACCGGCTATCTGCCCTCCCCAAAACATACAGGCCATGGTGGAAACCGCTAAGTCCTATGGATAAAATGATATCGCGGAGGGCGTCAACTTCAGCTCTCTGGCGAAATCTGCACCGCTGAATCCCATTTGTTCAGCCAAGGCGGTTTGAAATATAATTGGAAAGCTACTATATATTGATTTTGCAGGGCAGAAATGACACGCTGAAGCCATGAATATTATGGAATCTATTGGGCAGAAGGTGGAATGTATTTCGTCAGACTGCACTATCAAAACGCTAAACTAAACGTATTTACTCAGCAGTATCAGCCCATCAGGACTGGTGCGCCAATTGACGATAGCATTGATTTTTTCGATGATGACGTGGACCTTCTGATCGATCAATTAATATCCATCGTATTCACACAGAATATTCGCGTCAGCTCTAAGAAAGATTCGCTCCTCTGGCGGGAGATCGAGCGGTTTTATTATATCAAAGCCACCCGTTTGTTCGGGGCTCAAATTCGATACCTGGTCTATGGAGATCATGTCTTACCGGGTACTCTTAATTTCCTTAAATCAAGCGGTGGGATGGAGAATTCCCATTAGGACAACCGAAGGTTACAGCCTTGTAACCGAATACAAAAAGAGCGTATCGCCAAAAGGTATATTTGTTTACCCGCTTTCCCGTAATTTTCGTGAACAGCTAAGTTATCCGGACAAACGCATTAGAGACCCTTTGCCGTTTTCGGACCCGCCAGCAGCCATAGTATGAATCCGATGACGGGAAGAACCAACACGAGGATAATCCAGAATACTTTCTTCGCCGTGCTGGCGCGACTCTGGAAGATGCTGACGATCGCCCAGATATCGGCAATCAGAATAATGAATCCGAAGATGCCGCCAACCTCTATTCCCATGGCCCGCTCCTTGGTAGTGTTTCGAAGAGTTCATACGAGTGATACGGGTAAGCGTCCGATCATGGGTATGGGTAATCATTATGGGGGAAATTGTCCAGATCACTAAAAAAAATGACTATCGGCTTGAATAAAAAAAAATAATTGCCATTCTATGAATATTGGCTTCGCACCGTCGATGCGGGCGTGGAAACACGGTTCGTACCGGGCTTTTCCGTTACCTTTGCCATCGTGATGTCCCTCTTAAGTCTGGGGGTTTTGATCTACTTCATTCACAGCGTCTCGGAATCGATTCAGGCGCAACACATTATTGCCCAAGTGCGCCGCGACCTGGACAAGGCCGTGGATCGAATTTTTCCGGAGAGGCTCGGCCGCGAGGAAGATCCGTCACAGGGACAAATACGTCGCGATTATGAAATTCCAACGTCATGCGACCGCGACGCGTGCCAGGTGAGGGCTGAAAGGAGCGGTTATCTCCAGGCCGTAGACAACGACGGGTTGATGCGGATCGCCGTCGAAAAAAACCTTCTCATACACCTCGGTTACCGTCCGGGAAATTTCATCACCCGCGGCAATGTCCTGGTGACCGTTTGGCCCGGAGAAGCGGTTGACGATAAACTCTCGGAGAAAATCAACGACGTCTTCATTTTAGGATCGGAACGAACGTTGGAGCAGGATGCCGAATACGCCATCAGCCAACTGGTTGAAATCGCCGTTCGCGCCCTCTCACCCGGCATCAACGATCCTGTCACCGCCAATATCTGCATCGATTGGCTTGGCGCCATCCTTTGCCAACTGGCCAACCGAAAAATGCCTGCCTCCCACCGCTACGACGAACAGAGCCGACTGCGCGTCATCTGCAAACCGTTTACTTTCGAGGGAATGGCGGATGCGTCCTTCAACATGATACGGCAGAACTCCCAGTCTGTTGCCGCGGTTTCGATCCATCTGCTGGAGGCCATCGCCACCGTTGCCGGTCAGACACACCGGAAGGCAGACCGTGACGCGCTGATGCGCCATGCCCTCATGGTGGTTCGGGGGTGTAAAGACAGGCTCTCAGCGAAAGACGACCGCGATGACCTGCAAAAACGCTACGAGACAGTCCTCAAGGCCCTCAATCGCGAACCGGTGAGCGTTACCGTGCCGCCCACTCTTGACCTTATTGACCTCCCCTTTAAGGACGCAGCCTCAATGGATCCTACGGTTTCTTGATCCGCCCAACGATCTCCCAGCCGTCTTCGGGCCGGGGGACATCGTCCTGATTGACGCCCTCGCCGGCAGCTTTATCTTTCGCCCGGGCCCCATCAGCCGTTTCGGTTATAGGGTTAATGGGTTCGCTTATGAATTTTTCAGACATTATCGGCATTCTTGAAAGTTAACCGCCCATTCACTGATTAGGCCGGGAGCTTTTCTTGGAAATAGTTTCGCCTCATGTGTATGTAGAGCGCAAATCCCCACCAGCACAGTAAAATGACTATATACGCTATGATGAAATATCGAATAAGCTGCTCTTTGGGTACCATTTCGACGATTTCGCGTGTCACCGTCAACTGCTGAATGATATAGTCGTAAAAAGCCTGTGGAAACAACATCAGTTGAATCTTGTCAATCGTGTAAAACGCTGTCGTTGCCATAAAGGCCCAGTATCCCCATTGTCTCGCTGCCCACATTCCGATGCCGGTGAGGACATAGAGCGCAGCGAACACGAAATGGTATAATAGTGCTGCGGCCCCGACTCGCACGGCTCCAAAAAGCGCCACGGCAGAATTGAAATTCAAGATCTCAAAAACAGCGGAAGCCAGGATCAGCAAAGCGGCAATGCGAATAGTGGCCCGACCTTTTTCCTTTTGTGCCATTGACCTCTGGTCCCTTCTGGGATGTCACTCCCTTGTTCCACGCTTTAGCATTTGGAAAAATTTTCTCAAACGGAATCGATACCAAATTGCATTAAAAAGCCCTCTTCCTCAATACCAAATTCCCATCCTAAAACCCTATCTCGCAAATTCGAATTTTTCTGAAGCTCAACATCAACGTCAAGAATTCTGGGATACAAATTCCAGGAAAACACGTTGACCCCTCTTCCATCGATTGACCGATGAATTTTGTCAGCTTCCTTTCGACTTTTCTACATTTAGCACAGGTCTGATTGGTGCCGGAAAAACGCTTGTACCGCGACGTGCACCAAGAAGGCGTCTTGCCTGAATATCACATTGACGAGGGCCGGAATCCGTCAGTCCAATTGGGATATCGATTGCGTAGACGGCTGGAGTCGGCGTCAGAGCAAACAACTCGGCAGCTGACTTTAATATCATTGATTTGAGGGTGCCGTTTTCAAGGTCTTTTGTTATGCAAAGCCATCCGAAGCTGCAACCGTCAACACCGGCAAGAATTGTCATTGAGTGTTAGCTTTCAGCCTTATTATCATTATCATCAATGAAAATTGGCAGGCAACGCTGCTCCACAATACCCGCGCATCTATGCCTACCCTCCCCTTGAACCAGTCCACAGATTCTGCAGACGATCCCGTTTATCGGCAACCTCAAGTTGTCCGGATTGGCAACCTCACATTCCCCTCTGTCGTCGATCTCAAATTCGGCGTGACAGTTCTTGCAGATTTATTTGCCCGGGTTGGAATCAGCGATCGGATTGAGACAGAAAGGGCATTTCATAGAGGGTTCTTTTGGGTTAATTCAAAAACTTTCTTTCCAGTTGGAATCTGTTTTATATGACGCTCGAATTTAAGGGCCTCGCTCTTGGTCATCTTCGAACTAACACCTGCCATCTCGACTGGCATTCGAGATTTGGTGTATTTGGCACCCTTTCCGGAATTATGGGCAACCAACCGCCTTTCGATATCGTTGGTAATTCCGCAATACAGTGACTCATCAACGCAACGAACCAGATAAACGACCCATTCCTTCTTTTTCATGCGGACCAGCTTTAATCCATTTTTATAGTACCGACCAACGATTGTCTAAAAATTCAGATACTGTTAAATCGTATATCTCAGATCCTCTTCAAGATCGGTCCCGGAAAGCCACTGCAGATAATCAACCGGCACTTCCTCCATTTTCAATCCCTTGTGTTTTCCAAAGGGCATCCTGCGATAGAGTACCGGATTTTTTGAGACCTCGATCATCCTGCCGACGAAATCATCTCCGAATTCTTTGGCGGCTTTGGAGTGAATCCAATTAAACAGCGCTTCCAAGACCAGGATATCCCCCAGTGCGGTGTGCGGGATGGCGACTATATTAAGACACAAATAATACCTCAGATATTGGAGCCCGTACCTTGGTATCACGCAGTCCTTGTCGAAATAACGGGCGAGCTTCAGGGTGCAGATCACGCTCTTTGGCTCTATACCCTCTTTTTTTAGCATATCAACGTCAAATGCAGCGTTGAGGGCGACCATGACATTGCTATCCGAGTTCACCAGATCCTGGAGCTGTTTCCACGTGTCGCTGTTTTGAAATGCAGGTTTGTCCTAAACCATCTCATTTGTGATGTGATGGACGGTCATGGCATCGATGGTTATGGGCATGCCCGGATTAAAGAGCTCGTTGACATTGACCGCATCGCCCTCTTTAGATTTAAAAGCGATTTGGCAAAGGCGATCAGCGGGACCGTTTCCGGTGGTTTCCGTGTCGAGAAAGATGAACATGTCGTGACTGGATTTTCCTTATATGAAACGTTTCAGAATCCAATAAGCAGCGTAACCTACGCCGCCAGCAATTGCCAGTATGATTCAGGGGCGGCAGAGCGGTGTGTTCTTGAATTTCAAAATAAAGAGACCGACTGCTGCAACACCAAGGATTACGCCAATTATTTTTTGAACCATTTCTATCACGCCTTTTAATCCCCTGCCATCTTGTAGCTGATCGAAATCCCGGAGCTGCTGGTGGTATCGATGGTGGTCTTGAAATTGGGCAAGCCCTTCACATAATCTAAAAATTCCCTGATGCCCCTCATCCCCGTGTTTCTTGCATTGTGCGCCGTAAAGCAGCCGCCGACTGCAAGTTTCGGTGCGAGCGCCGTGAAGTAATTCTTGGACCAGTCCTTGTCCGCATCGGCAAAGACAAAATCAAAGGGACCCTCGAGTTTTTCCACCAGCTCATGGGCGTCAGCAAGCCTGGCATCGATATATTCAGATAGTCCCGCTTCTTTAAAATTGGCAAGGGCTCTTTTGTACCGGTCTTCATCAAATTCGATCGTTACGAGTTTTCCCCCAGTTTTGCTAAGAGCCCACGCGATCCAGATTGCCGAAAGTCCCGTTGAGGTCCCGATTTCCAGCGCTTTCTTGTAATTATTCTTAAGGACCAGAGCATACAGGATTTTACCATCGGAATACGGGATGTTCCAATCCTGCCATGTGCCTTTGCGGGCCTCCAGGAATTTTTCAACCTTTTCATCAAGAGCCCTGCTGTCTTGGTGTTCCTTGCAATAGCCGCTGCGAATTGAAAAACTCGATAGAAGAATCAGGGCAATAAGGAGAAATGATACGAACGCCTTATTTAAAAGACCGGTCATTTTTTGCATGTCATTAGATCCGTCTCAAAATTTTTCAATGCAAATGAAATTTAATAAAACGAACAGCGGTTCCCAATTTAAACGGATACCGAAAACAAACAAATTCAGAAATATGTGTTTGAATTAAAATGTTGATCTTTACCAAAAAATATTCTAAATGGCACCTTAATTTTTTTATTCAACATCATAAACTTAATTGAAGGAGATTCCCAATGGTGGCGAAAAAGAAATCAATCGATGGTGAAAAGCTGATTAAAATGGTTGAGGAAAAGGTGCCCAGAGCCGAAATAATGAAAAAATTGAATATCAAGACCTCCAACCAATTGACTTTAGCATATGCGAGAGCTCAAATGGAAGCAGGCAAAATTCCCGAGATTGCTGGTGGACGCGGCGGTGCGGCTCCTATTGATGCCAATCAGGTTACGGTCGGAAAACGTGGGAGCGTTATCATTCCAAAAGAGATGGCGGAGGGTCTTGGGATCGCTGTCGGTGAAAAATTTTCTGTCAAAAAGACCAAGGCGGGGATTGCGTTAAAGAAAATATGAATAGCACTACAGCGAAATTTCCTATAGACATGTTCCAAAGGATTGTGTATGCTGCAATATAACAGGGCGATTTGTGGGGGTTACGGCTCAAAGCGTTATACATCCGTCGGCTTAATAGCGGCTTCTAGCGCTGCCGCCGACCTGCGCCCTGTCAACGGCAACACCATATCTGCCATGGAACGGTCCAAAAAACAAAGTGATAGTCTGCCGCCCCTGCCGGCTGTTATCACAACAGAACCAATTGTCGGAGAATTGAGCGATTTTTCTCCGGCCAGGCTCGCGGTGGTCAGTGGGTCTGATTGGGAGCCCTTATGGGACCGATGGGTCAGCCGGCACCACTACCTGAGTCATCAGCGGCTTTTGGGTCACCGGCTCAAGTACTTTGCTTTTTTAGAGGATCGGCCGGTAGCGGCCCTGTCCTGGAGCGCCCCGGCATTAAAACTGGCCCCAAGGGATTGTTTTGTCGGCTGGTCACAGGCGCAAAGAAAACGGCACCTCTCTCAGGTTGCCGCCAACAGCCGCTTTTTGATCATGCCCTGGGTTCAAATCCCCAACCTGGCCTCGCATGTGATGGCATTAAATATTGCGCGCCTGGCCGCGGACTGGCGCCGACATTTCAAGCACCAATTACTGCTGCTGGAGACCTTCGTCGATAGCCGTTACTTTAAAGGCACGTGCTATAAGGCCTCAAACTGGCTGCACATCGGACACACGCACGGCAGCACCAAACAGGGCAAGGGCTACCGCTATCACGGTTATCCAAAGGAGATTTACCTTTATGTTGTAGAGCCCGACTTCAGAGCTATCATCGATTGCCGACAAAAGCCCGCCCCCGCCGTTGATCGCCCTCCACCAACCAAAACCAAAGTGGAGGCGCTGGTCATGCTTTTACAACACTGCCAATGGCACCCGCAACTTGCGGCCGATTTGAATCTCGATAAGGACGATATCGAAGCGATGGCAAAAGAGCTTGTCAGCTTTCATCAACTCTTTCATGACGCCTTTGGCCGCATCGAACATCACCGCTTGGGCTTGGCCTATCTGTCCGGTCTCATGAGCAATGCCGAGGCCAAATCCGCGGAACCGATCGCCCTTGAGTTTCTCGACAAAAAATCGGTCCGCTCCCTGCAGATGTTCATGAAGAACTTTCGTTGGAATCATGTGGCCATGCAACGGACTCATCAGCAGACGCTGGCGGAGCTGATCGCATCCCCTGAGGGGATGATCACCATCGATCCCAGCGATTTTGCCAAAAAGGGCAAGGAGTCGGTCGGCGTAGCCCGGCAGTATTGCGGCGCCGCCGGAAAGGTTGAAAACTGCCAGTCCGGCGTCTTCCTCGGCTACTCAAGCGATAAGGGCTACGGTCTGCTCAACTGCCGGCTTTATATGCCTCGAAGCTGGTTTTCCAAAGAACAAGAAGAGCGGCGCAGGTTTAATCTGGTTCCCGATGATCTGGTTTTCGAGACCAAACAGCAGATCGCTCTTAAACTAATCAACGAAGCTGTGGCAAGCGGCTGTTTCCCAGCCAAGTGGGTCGGCGCCGACGCCGCTTTCGGCAGCGATATTGATTTCTTAAACGCGCTGCCCAAGGAACTTTATTACTTTGCCGCCATCAAGTCCGATACCCGTATGTTTACCAAAAAACCAAAGCTTGGTCTTCCGCCATATAAGGGCCGCGGCCGTCGCCCCGGCAAAGTCGGAATCTTGTCCGGGCAACCCAAGCCGCGAAGCGCATCTCAAATCGCCAAGTCTGGCCGACTTGCCTGGAAACCGGTCGTTGTCGCCGAAGGCGCCAAAGGGCCGATCATTGCAAAAGTGGCCCGCATTCGAGTCTATTTGTCTCGCGACGGATTGCCGGCAGGTGATCAGCAATGGGCGTTTTTTCGCCAAAACACCGACGGAGAGATCAAGTACGCCATCAGCAATGCGCCCAAAGAAATTTCCCTTTTAGAAATGGTTAAAGCTTCCGCCATGCGCTGGCCGATAGAGCAGTGCTTTCAGGAGGGCAAGGGACAGGTCGGCATGGACTGCTATGAACATCGTTCCTGGCCCGCCTGGCATCGGCATATGACATATGTGTTTTTGGCACTGCATTTTATGCTTCGGATGAGATTGCACTTTAAAAAAAACTCCGTTGCTGACGGTTCCCCTGGTCCGCAGACTCCTATCAATAGTGCTTCCGCTCAGATCTCTGAGTATGCGGGGAGCAATGGAAATTGTTGAATATCATCTTCAACGTAATCTGGTTGCCTATACGTCGCATAGAAAAAGAAGGGTCAGACTGGCAAAACTACATAACATTAATGTTTCGCTGTAGTGTTAAGGAGGCCGAACAATGCCTCCAGACCGGCGATATCGGTACCCTTCTGCGACGCGAAGCACTGTATTCATCCAACCTGACCA
>JBFYWB010000086.1:0-11673 GCA_041299015.1 Deltaproteobacteria bacterium | reverse complement strand
CGCTGATGGGCGTGGTGCTGCAGCGCATGGTGCATGCCGCCGCAGCCGGGGTTGCCTTTGGGCGCCATCCGTTGAACCCGGCTCGCGATGAGATCGTCATCGAGGGCATCATCGGTTCGGGTGAGTCCCTGGTCAACGGTCAGGTTTCTCCGCAGCGCGCATTTGTCGGCGGTGACGGGCGCCTGCGGATCGAACTGCCCTCGGATGCCGATCCTTCCCCGGTGGGCCGCGGCGATCTCTTGCTGGTGGAATCCGACTGGCGCCGGGTGGCTGCCTTGCTGCGTCGTCTCGAGAAAACCGTCGCAGAGAGACCGCTGGACATCGAGTGGGCCATCGACGGCGACCGTAATCTATGGCTGCTGCAGTACCGACGGATCACCACCATCGCGGAGGAGGCCCTGACCGCACCGCCGGGAATCTGGACCCGCCGGATCGTCAACGACCTGTGGGCCGATCGGCTGACCCCCTTTATGGCCGATGTCATGCTGCAAAACGAACCATGCTTCAACTTTTCGCGCGTCCTGAAAATCGTCGGCATACCGGTGGTTTCCCCGACGCTGGCGGTGATCGACGGACACCTTTACCTGAACTGCGCCAGCATTCGACCGGTGGTCGCCTGTTTGCCGCGTCGGTTGCGGACCGCGGACCTACGGGCCCTGTTTCCGAACGACAGCGAGATCGACGCCATTGCCGCGCCGGGAGCTTTGCGACTGACAGCGACCTTGTTGCGGGCCCTGTTCCTGCCGGTGTTTCAGCCCGAGGTCAACCCGATGGTCTGCCTTTGGCTGGCACGGCGCCGAAGGGCGGCCATCCGCCGCCGGCTTTCCGGCGTGCGGGCCATGACCGGCAACACCTTCAGGCAAAGCTTGCAAAAACTGCGCAGCGCGCTGAATGTGTTCCTTCAGATCCAGATCTGGAATCAGTGGCCCTACGGGTTCGCTACCCTGTTCACTCTGCTGCTGCGCTGGCTGATGGTCGACTGTCGGGGGGCATCCCACGCCGCTTTTCTGGCCCGAATCAGCCGGGGTGGCAACAACGTCACCATCGACATCGAGCGGCGCTTCCGCGATTTGGCGGGTCGGATCCGAAGCGACCCTGAACTTTTGGCGCTCTTTCAGACCCAAGATCCCGAAGCGATATTGCGGCGGCTACCGGTGCGATTCAGGATCGAGCTGGATCGGTTTCTGGCCCGTTACGGCTGCCGGTCGCGGCACCGCACGCTCTTTATCAAGCGCTGGGCGGAAAACCCGGAGGAGGTCCTCGGCATTCTGCAGGCACTGGCGCGACGGCAGACCAACCCCGCAGTGGCTGCGAACCACATCGCAGCGACCGACGGCGATTCGGCCGCGGGCGGCGATCGTTTTTCCGGGCGCGACCGGCTGTCGGGGATTTTGCTGGCGATGACCCGCAAATTTCTGGACCTGCGGGAGGAACTGCGCTTTCTGCTCGACGAGGCGCTGTTCGAGGTGCGCAAAGCGCTCCTGGAATTGGGCGGGCACACCGGTTTGGGGGACGCGGTCCTATTCCTGAAGCCGGCGGAATTGGAGCGGTGCGCGGCCGGCAGCGAGTCTCTGGAAGATGCGCGCAAATTGGCCGACACGCGGCGGGGTCGTTTTCTGCAGGCCGGGCCGCCAAGCTCGTTTCTCGTAGACGGCCGGCCGGCCGAAACCTTCACCACCGTCGCCGGCGTTATCCGGGGCATCGGCACCAGTGCCGGTCAGGCGAGCGGGCCGGCGCGGATCGTTCGTGATCCTTCGCGGGCCGACATCCGTCCGGGCGATATCCTGGTGGCCGAGAATACCGATCCCGGCTGGACGCCCATCCTAAGCCTGGCGGGCGGACTGGTGGTCGAAGAGGGGGGGCTCCTGAATCACTGCTCGATCGTCGCCCGCGAATTGCGCATTCCGGCCGTGATCGGTGTCCGCAACGCCACTCGCAGGATTCCCGAGGGCACTCGAATCGGTATCGACGGCGGTCAGGGACTGGTGCGGATCGAAGGCGAGGACCGGATTGGGCCGCATTGATGATCTTCAACCTGCCGTTCATCATCTTCAGCCTGGTTTTTGCAACCTCAGCCTGCCTGGTTTTCATCGACCGTAGGAAAAAAAGGGACTTGCCGGCTATCCCTGCGGCGTCCTTTCTGGTTCCATGCTTCAATAATGCCCGACATGTCGGGCAGGCCCTGGCGAGCATATATGAAACTGCCGGATCGAATGCGGACGTCGTGGTGGTCGACGATTGCAGCTTTGACGGCAGCAGGGAACTTCTTCGGCAACTTCAGCGGAAATACCGATTCCGGCTGGTGCGGAACAGGCAAAATATCGGTAAGGCGGCATCGCTAAACGCGCACGTCCATTTTACCCGGCACGGCATTGTCGTTTTTGTCGATGCGGATGTGATACTCAACAAGAAGTCGCTCGTGGATGCGTTTGCCCGGCTTCGGAGCGACGAAGTCGGCGCGGTCAGCTGCCCCTATGCTCCCCAGAACAAGGGGATCATCCCTCTGATGCAGCACATCGAATACAACATGCTTGCCTTCATTCAGGGCGCTTACAATCTGTTTTCGGCCATTTCCCTATGGGGGGGATTTATCGTCATCAAAAAAAAGGCCTTTCTGGAGGCCGGCGGTTTCTCTCTGAATGCCATCACCGAGGACATGGACCTGGCCTTTAAGTTAAATGAAAAAGGCTGGAAGGTCGAACAGAGCTTTATTCCCGTCCGAACCTATGTCCCGGCTGAAGTAAAGGGATGGTACCGGCAGAAAATTCGGTGGAGTTCGGGAGGGTTCCAGTGCTTTTGTAAATACTACAAAATCTGGCTCAGAAATCCACTGCATCTGTTTTTTGTTTTTTCCTATAGTGTCCTTCTGGCCGCTGCGGTGTTTGAAACCGGCAGAGATGTGTTTCTCTGGGACCAAATTTTCGATTACTTCATATCGATAAACCGAATCGAGACGGTTTTTGTCAGTCTTAAGCTTACCAACCTGAAGTACGGATTTGATTTGTTAAAGGACATGCTCTTCTTTCGCTTGGCCCTGACGCTTATCTCCCTGCCATTCGTCATGCCGCTTATCTCGGGTTTCCGCAAAGTTTACCTGTGCTTTATGGTGATTCCCTATTCGATTTTCTATTTACCGGCGTTTTCCGCGGTCTTCACTCTCGGTGCCGTACATTTCATGCGCAGAAGGCGAACCCTGAAGGCAACCGTCAGGGCTTGGTAATTCGCCGCCGTTGCATAAAATTCTAATGTGAACTTAATCAAATCCTAACGAAACGACAGTAAGATCCCTGCCGAATCACAATCCCAGTAGCTGTCCGGAACGATGATTGAAACCTCACAGCGTCAAATGCCCGCACTGCCAGTCCGATGCGGTTTACCGCTACGGCAGGATTGCCACCGGCAAAAAGCGCTATATCTGCCTGATATGCAACCGACAGTTTGTATGCGACTCGTCTTGGAAGAATGTCGCTCGACGTCCCATTTGCCCACAATGCGGTAAAACGATGCACGTTTTCATGCGTGAAGCCGATTGCATACGTTTCCGGTGCTCCCAATACCCAATGTGCCGGACTTTCTTGAAGCTCCCCAAGGAGGCGGATAAATCCCAATGAATGTTTATCTCCACAATATTCCCGGAAGGCTGCGTGTCAAAATTCCCTCAATCAAGCACCTGAATCATGAGGCCGGAAAGGTGGAAAGCCTGTTCGAATTCAGGGAAGGCATCGAGAAGGTCCGGGCCAATGCATTGACCGGAAGCGTCACCATTACCTACGATCCCGAACGGATTTCCGCCGACCATTTGCTGGCGGTGCTCCGTGAGCATGGCTATCTTGAAACGGATCACCGTCTGGTCAACGCGGCCGACGATTATGTCGCTGCCACACGGGTTACCCAGGCGGTCGGTAAAGCCATGATCAATTGGGCCATCAGCAAAACGCTTGAATCCAACGGTTTAGGGCTTCTGGCGGTCCTGATCTAATAAATTCGGGTACCCCGAATTTATGAAACGGGGCTACGCCGCCATTTTTCCTCATTTTCCCGCATCAACACTTCCCCAATCGGATGCGTGTTTACGTGTTGCAGCCGAAATCCCCACTGTCGGAATCGTCGGTTTTTTGAGAAAGGGTCAGGATTTGAGCGCATTCACCTCGTCGACGTGTTCCCAGGGCAGATCGATGTCGGTGCGGCCGACATGCCCGTAGGCAGCCAGTTTGCGATAGAAGCCTTCGGGGTGGCGTGCCGGCAGATAGCGCAGCTGAAATTTCTTGAGAATGCCGGCTAGTCGAAAGTCGAAATGGGCGGAAATCAGCTCGGCGATCTGGTCATCGGGTTTTTTTCCGGTGCCGAACGTCTCGGCCTGCAGAGAAACCGGTTGGGTCAGGCCGATGGAATAGCTGAGCATCACCTCGCACTCGGCGGCCAATCCGGCAGCCACCACGTTTTTTGCGGCGTGACGGGCGGCATAGGCCCCGACCCGGTCGATGCGCAGCATGTCCTTGCCGCTGAGCGCTTTTTCACTCAACCGGGCGTATTCACCGTACGTGTCGACGGCGTTCTTGCGCCCCGTCAGGCCGGAGTGATGAGTGGGGCCGCCCAGAAAAGGGCCGTCGGGATTGACCATGATGCGGGTCTTGCGGTCGGGGCCAAGCGACTCCGCTTTGAAAACCGGCTCGATCACCGTCTCGATGATATCGCCCCGCAGGCGTCGCAGGCTAGGCTTTTCGGCCACGCGCTGTTCGGCGGTAATGGTGACACTGTGAATGCTTTTGGGGCGTCGGTGCTTGAATCCAATTCCGACCTGGACCTTGCCGTCCGGCATGAGATAGGGCAGCAACTGCGCATGCCGCACTTCGTCGAGCCGCCGGGCGAGCTTGCGGGCGAGCGCTATGGGTAGCGGCATCAGTTCGGCGGTCTGATCGCTGGCATACCCGAAGACGGTGACCTGGTTTTTAACCCGGACGGTGTCGATTTGCGCTTCGGTCAGTTTCTGCTCGTTGAACTGACCGTAACTGCCGACGGGAAGGGCCTGGGGTGAGGTCAGGATGCTGCACGTGCGGGCGTTGAAATCCGGTCGTTCGTAGCCGATTTCCATGATCACCTTGCGGGCGATGCGGGAGAAATCGATGTTGGCGGTCGATGCGAAGCGTGCCGCGATGAAAACGATGGCGCCGGATACGGCGCATTCGGCCCGAACCCGTGAACAGGGATCCTGGGACAGAAAATGGTCGATGACGGCATCGCTGATCTGATCGCACAGTTTGTCCGGGTGGCCTTCGGTAACCGATTCGGAGGTGAACATGAAGTCCTGGATCATTTCTTCACCCTTTGATGCCGGCTGGTTTGCAAAGTTCGTTGGCGGTCAGCGACAGCAGGGCACTGCCCGCCGCCACCGCGATATCCACCGCGCCAAGGGGCGTCAACCCCAAAAATTGCCGCAGGGGCGGCAGCACAACGGTCAACAACTGCAAGGCGAGTGAACCGCCGACCGCGAGATCGAGGTAAGGATTACGCGCGCGTTTCTGTGCCCACGGTGTTTGGCGCGATTCCGACCGGCAGCTGAACGCGTGCAGCAACTGGGCGACGGTCAGGCTCTGAAAGGATAGAGATGCCGCGCGGGCGCCGGGGCCGTACCGGGCCAGGCCGTAGGTGAAGGCGGCCAGGGACGCTAAGCTGATCAGGGCCGACTCGACCACCATGCTGCGGTAGTCGGCGCCCGAGAACAGCGGGGCCTGCGCCGCTCTGGGCTTCTGTTTGAGAACGTCAGGCTCCGGCGTTTCCATCGACAAGGCGATGCCGGGAAAAATGTCGGAGATGATATTGATCCACAACAGCTGCATGACATTCAGAGGGAAACCGAGACCAAGCGACAGCGCCGTCGACATGACCACGATTTCGCTCAGGTTGGTGGACAGAAAGAAGCGGACCGACTTTCGAATATTGCGATAGGTGGCGCGGCCGTCCTTCACGGCGGATATCAGGGTTTCGAGGTTGTCCCGCTCCAGGACGATGTCGGCGGTCTGGCGGGCCACATCGGTGCCGCTACGCCCCATGGCGATGCCGATGTCGGCGGCCTTAAGGGCCGGGCCGTCGTTGATGCCGTCACCGGTCATGGCCACTGTTTGCCCTACCGCCTGAAGCGCCCTGACGATTTTGAGCTTGTCCGCGGGGCTGACCCGCGAGTAGACCTTGACCCGCTTGACCAGCGCCTCGATGGTTTCCGGCGGCATGGTCTGCAGTTCGGTGGAGTCCAGGATGTCAAGCGGACCGCCGTGGGACAGGTCCAGTTCGCGGGCGATGGCATACGCGGTGGTGCTTTGATCGCCGGTAATCATGACCGTCTCGATGCCGGCGTCGTGAAAGGCGCCGATGAGCTCCCGCACACCTTCGCGGATCGGATCCGACAACCCTATCAGACCGAGCCAGACAAGCCGCTCCGCGGTTGCGGATCGCGGCTTTGGTTCGAAGACGGTGCCGGCGAAACCCAGGACGCGCAGGGCGGCATTCGCCATGGCTTCGTTCTGGATCTGAACCTCCAGCTTTGCCGGCGCCGTGAAAGGAATGACCTGGCCGTCCCGGAACTGCCAGTCGCACAGGGCCATGATTTCCGGCGGACTGCCCTTTACGGCGACAAACAGTCGGCCATCGGGGCTGCTGTGCCGGGTGCTCATGTACAGCCGTTGCTCGGATCGATGGTTGACTTCTCGAAAACGATAGTCGCTGCGCAGGGTCCGCACGTTCAAGCCCGCATCCAGTGCCAGGTGCACGAGCGCGATCTCCGTTGCGGAACCGGACAGCCGCATGTCTTCCTCATCGCCGAGCTTGACTTCGCTGCACAGGGCGCAGACCATCAGCAGCTGGAAATACACCCGGTTCTCTATCACAACGACTTCCCCCACGCCATCGTGAATGCGTCCGTTCCGGATGAACAGATGCCGGCCGTCGGCAAAAATGCGGGCAACGCTCATCCGGTTGCAGGTGATCGTGCCGGTCTTGTCCAGGCAGATGGTTTGCACGGCCCCGAGAGTTTCAACGGCCTTAAGGTTCCGGATCAGGACGTGATGTTCCCGCATGCGCGTGATGCCGAGGGCCAGATTGACGGTGGCCGCGGCCGGCAGGCCTTCC
Organism: Deltaproteobacteria bacterium; assembly: GCA_041299015.1. Lineage (GTDB taxonomy): Bacteria > Desulfobacterota > Desulfobacteria > Desulfobacterales > SG8-13 > JARFQH01. The sequence goes on along the minus strand of JBFYWB010000086.1, from coordinate 4,551 downwards.
GGCACCGCTGAAGCGGCCAGCGAGATGGCCATACGCAGCATTTGCAGCAGTCCGAAGCCGCGCAAAAATCCGACCAGCATCACCAGGGCGCAGATCACTAGAAATAAAACCACCAGGTGGTCGCCGGTTTTTTCCAACTGCCGTTCGATGGGTGTCTTGGGGCTGACGGTTTCCGCCATCAAACTCTGAAGGCGGCCTATTTCCGTGTATCGGCCGACCGCTACGACAACTGCCAGACCTTCGCCGCCGGTGACCTGCGTCCCGGCGAATACCATGTTACGGCGTTCGGCCAGCGGCGTGTTGTCGCGCCTGAGGGTGCGATGGGTTTTGTCCACCGGCAGGCTTTCGCCGGTGAGCATGGATTCGTCGACACTCAGGCGTGAGCAACGGATCACCCGGGCGTCGGCGGCAACGCAGCTGCCGGGCTTGAGGATCAGTATATCGCCGCGTACCACCTCCTGCACATCGATTTCGGTCGCCGAGCCGCTGCGCAGCACCTCCGCTTCGGGATGCACGAGCCTATTGAGCGATTCGATGGCCTTTTCCGCTTTTTTCTCGGTGATATAGCCGATGGCGGCGTTGGCCAGCACTACTCCCAGAACCACGGCCCCGTCAATCAGCCCGCCGGTGAGAAAGGAAATGCCGGCTGCCGCACCCAGCAGATAAACCGGTAGGGAATTCAACTGGTCCAGGAAAACTTCCCATCCCGAGCGCTCTCTGGTGGTGGGCAGTGCGTTGCTCCCGAACTGCGTCCGGCGCGTAACGATGTCCTGCACCTCGAGTCCGGTGTCGCGTTTTACGCCGAGATCCTCCAACACGGCATCCCTGGGGCGGGTGTGCCAAGGGTGATTCATGGCGTCATCGTGTGGAAACAGGAGGCGTTTGATGAGGCCTAGCAGGTGGGCGTCGCGGCTGCGGTCGCCATTGTCGTTGCTGGCGGTGTCGCTGTCAGCCGGCCGGTCGGCCGGTCCGAAGGTGGCATTGCCTTCCTGCAGCAGGTCTTCAATCAGGACGGCAATGGACTGGTGGGAGCAGCCTGAATTGAAGCAGACCAAGACGTTGCCGGTCAGGGTGCTGGCCGAAACCCGGGTGATGTTCGTTTCATTGGCAAGCCGGAGTTCAAGCCATTGCTTGAACGGCGCGCATCGGTGAAGTCCTTCCACCCGGTAACGGGCCCTGCCTCTCACAGCCGTGTGGATCGCTTCAACCATCTTGCTTCGCTTGAAAGGCTCGCGCGGTGCTGACGCCCATTGGCATGACTGTGTCACGGCCTGTCCGCTCGGCGTCGGCGGGGGGTGGGGAAAAGATCCCGCAGCAGCGGTGGATACCGGCGACCGGTTTATCGGACGAAACCGACTGGATGAAAAATGGCGCTTTTCCGCTGCATGGATTATGCGCAGGGGCACCACGCTAACGATGCGCCCCGGGGACCGACCGCGCGGAAGACAAACCGTGTTGAGGTTGACAGCCGTGTCAGCGTATCACTTCTTGCTGTAAGCCTCATCGACCATGGACTTGGTGAAGATCCCGAAGGCATACCAGAAGGCGGTGTACCACGGCGGCGGTTTGACGTTGCCTCTGAGGATTTCGTAAAGTCCAAACGCGCAGAGAACCACAAAGACAAGCCCGGGAAAGTCGACAGCCCCGGCGGTGAATCCGCTGATCCTCCGGTTAAGTGCCGCAACCGGGGCGAATACCGCTTGCCCAATAGGTTGCAGCGGGGCCGGCCGGGGTTCCAGTGTGAAGAGCCCTTCTCGGGAAGCGTGGTCCGCCAAGGTTTCCAGGTCGATACCGGAATCCACGATCAGAATGCTTCCCGTGAGGGCATTGATTTGGACAAGGCGGCACTTCAGATCGCGGTCAAAGGATTGTTTGACCTCCGAAAAAAAGGCGTCGTTTTTCTTCCGGGACGGTATCTTGATCCGCAGCCGTTCCGCTGTGCGGTGGCTGACGATGGCCTGCGGCAGCATTTCTGGCGATCTTCTTTTACTTGGCCGCAGCGGCAGCCGCTTTTTTTGTTTTTGCCGGCTTCTCGGTCGACTCCGCCAGTTCGGACTTGGCCTCGACGGCCAGGTCCTCGATGGTTTCCATGGTTTCGGCGACGGATTCCTTCGCCTTGCCGTATGCCAGCAGAACGCCTTTTATCGCGGCCTTGGCAATCGGTCGCAGGACACTGGCCAGAACCGGCACGACGATGGGTGCCAGAAGAACCACGCCGGCACCGACGACCAGGGAACCTCCCATTTTGAAACCGTTGTCAAACAGTGCCATGTAGCACCTCCTTTTGGAATTGAACACTTGACAGGTAATGATCAACCTGAAACGGCCGGTTAGCGGCCCGATCGGCGCTTGCCCGCGGGTCAGGAAACAGCGTATCGGAATGATGTGGGTGGATGGACCAGGAGACCCGGCACTTTGCGGATCAGCGCTAATGCTTCGCTAACATTGTCATATTGGAGTTGTCAATAAAAAGAGTCATTAAAGACCTATTCACCGGCTATCACACTCACAATTGGTCATGAAAACGAAAGGCAATGTTGCAGAGGATACTTATGTGGAAGCGTTATCCTTAACCCCATCCAGTGTTTCTCGAACTTTCTGAGATAATTCCGAAAAATTGAATGGTTTTTGGATAAACCCGTTGCACCCCTTTTGCATGATTTTCTTGACCTGACCGTTGACGGCGTAACCGCTGGATAAGATCACAGGCATCGCCGGCTGTATTTCACGAATACAGTCAAATGTTTGGCCGCCATCCATCCCCGGCATCGTCAGATCAAGGATCACCAAATCGATGCCGGGCATGTTTTGTCGCACCGCATCGACTGCCTGCTTCCCACTTCTTGCGGCAACAACCAGATAGCCCATAGTCTCCAGCATGGCCGTGCAGACGTGATGAATCATTTCTTCATCATCGACCAGCAAGACGGTCTCGGATCCTTTTAAAAGAACTTTTTTCGCGGGAACATCCTGGTCAACCTCCTTGTCTGATGCGGGCAGATAGATGTTGAAGGTGGTCCCTCGTCCGACTTCGCTGTGAACCGTGATGAACCCGGAGTGGTTTCTGATGATGCCATATGCAGATGCCAATCCCAAGCCTGTACCGCGGCCCTTTTTCTTGGTTGTGAAAAACGGATCGAAAATCCGCCGAAGGGTCGCCGCGTTCATGCCGATGCCGCTATCGGTTATCGAAACCTTTGCATACCGGCCGGCTGCGACCTGATAAGGCTTGCAGTCGGCAGCATTCATTTCTACGATCGTGGTTTCCAAATACAGCTCACCGCCATCGGGCATGGCCTGACATGCGTTTATATAAATGTTGGTCAAGACTCTTTCAATCTGCCGTTTGTCGGCCTCCACGGTTAAAGGGCCGGGCATCGTGTTGGTATGAATCTGCAGCTCTTTTCTCGTGCGGCCGAACAGGGCCGCACTGTCGCGAACCAAGGCATTCAAATTGATGGGTTTGGCCTCGTATTTTCCTCCGCGGGCAAGGCCCAGAAGCTGTTTGGTCAGATCGGTCGCACTTTGGATATACTTTTCAATAGCTTTGATATTTTCAGCGTCGCGGTTGAAGGGGTCCATGTCGACCGACATAAGCGAAACGTGACCTTGGATGCCCATCAACAGATTGTTAAAATCGTGGGCAATACCACCCGCCAGCGTGCTCAATGATTCCATCTTGTGCGTCTGCAGCAACTGCTCATTTAGTCTTCGGTTTTCTGCCTCTGCCGTTTTGGCGGGTGTAATATCGCGCAGGTGTTCGATTGCCGAATTCAAGCGCAACTCTTTATCCCTTCTTTTTCGCTCCGTTAATCCGTAGAAGGTGGATCTATTTTCCATGTGCGTCCTTCATTTGGCGGAAACTGCGGTTTTGCCGACTGATGAAGAGGGCTTTCATGTTGCCTGGTATGTGGTGCTCCGATTTGTTTGCGCCGGAAAATTTCAATATTTCAAACGAGTCTCCTGCAGTAACAAGGCTAGAAATAACTGCCCGGACAGAAGCAGATTAATCGCAAATCGTTAGAATAATATGAGGAGCGGAGTATTTTTTGAGGGTTCGTGCCGATGAGGTGGCGGCCCGAAAAAGTTAACCGATTTCTTACGTAATCCTGTCGGTATACTCATCAAAACAACGCAAAATATTTTCATCCGATCGGATGGCGCGGTTATGGCGTCGACCGAGCCGCGATACCCCCTGTCGTCTAAGAACCGATTCAACTGAAAGGGATGAAACGCTATGAATGAAGCTCACGCCGATTCTTGTGTTTGCCGTCATTTATCGCCACAGGCGCCGAAACTGGTCGATCTGAAGTCCGGATTCGATTCAGGGGGTATGCGCCGAATGATGGAATTGATTCAGCCGGCTATCGAGCCTTTACTGTATCTCGACCGCTTGAACCGGTGCTATGCGGACTACCATGAAACGCTGGGTTGGTGCAGAGGGCCGCACGAGATCTTTCAAAGTGTTTTGACGGCGATAGGGGTCAGCTACGACCTCAGCCCGCGGGATCTGCATAACATCCCGACGCGGGGGCCGCTGGTGGTGGTGGC
>JBFYWB010000118.1:0-5232 GCA_041299015.1 Deltaproteobacteria bacterium | reverse complement strand
TACCCGGATTTTAACGATTTCCACAGGATTGTCAAGGCGAAACACCGGCAGATGAAGGAGATCAAAATAATAGATCGGGCGTTACGGGAGCCGACATTTACGCCGCGATCGATGCGGCGTGCCCCAGGAAAATCGGATTGACAGCCGCGGTTTTATCCATACACGCCAATTACGCCAACGCGGCTTCTCTGCTGCACTTACTGGTTCGCTGATCGCGTATCACCCTTCAAGTTCTTGTATGACCGATCTGTATTTTTCATGTATCATTTTTCTGTCGAATTCCCAAAACTCCTTTAGCATCAACTGATCTTCCTGTTCAGTGAAATACTTTCCATATGCTGGAAAAAAGACTTTATCCTCTTTCACGATATGTTTCGGATAGAAATCTGCCAGCAAGTGGAGCTTGGCGGCAACGATCGTTAGGGCCGGCTTATCTCCACTTCGATATCTTGCGTTGGCTTCGACCAGTTCTTTTGTCGTCTTTCGACCCAGGAGATGTTCGGCAATCAGGTCTTCCATGAGTTGTTTGTCCTGATCAGACATATTCTTATTTTCAAGTTTTTTAAAAAGGATGTCTTCTTCTTTTCCGTGATGAGTACGATCGGCATATACCCGTATAAAATCGACAACCTTGTCTATAATCAGCGGATCGACCTGGTTTGTTGTTTCGATTTGTTTTAACTCCCGTTTGATCAACGCGATCATATTTTCGATCAGGCGGTGTTCTATCATGAGTGGTCCACGCGCTTGCATACTTTTTCCTCCAGAGTTTTTAAGAAAGCATCGGATAACAATTCTATAAGCCGGGGGAGAATAATGGGACAATGGTGAAAAGTTGACATAATTGCCATCTTCGCCTCAAGCAAGGATTGTCAAAACAAATTCAGCACATCATTGACAGCGTCTTCGATTGAACTGCTGGGCATAGCCGGTCAGCAGTCGCCGCATGACCACGGATATGGGCGCCATACCGGTTCTAACGAGCAGGTGAACGGGGTTCTTGATCAACGCCCGGGCATAGCAGCGGGTCGCGGAGTCGGTTAAAATATGGCCGAGGCGTTCAGGAAAATTCTGATAATCACGGCCATCGAAAAAAATTGACCGGCGTTCGATATCGCGAACGATGACATGGTGAAGTGCCCCCGGGGCATCAATGCGGGATTTCCGGGCCATGGTTGTCAGTGACAAGGTTAACGAGTTTTGTCAACTTTTCCCCTTCGTCCATTATATCCCCCTATATCCCGTCCAATTATAGCTTGTCAAATTTCCGTCTAATTTTAACCTGACCGGCGACTCACCCCTGTAATAAAATACCTTGACACGCGCGGGTTTATATAAGATAGGTAAATTATGGCATAAATCGAGTTATATGAGGAAGATAAGGTATGGCTGAATCCTGGTTTTTGCTGATTTGCCTGGCGGCATCATTAGCCGCGGTGGTTTGGCTCTGGATCAAAAACAGTTGACGATCGATTGTACCGTGAAGGATGAATTTTCCCGGGAGGATTCGTATCGGCGGCGTTTCCGCCCCGTTAGACCACCTCTATAACACTCCCCTCGAATTCAACCACCTGGCCTTTGCGTATTTTACACCTTTTGCGCAGTTCCGTTTGGTTGTCGACCTTTACGCGCCCTTCGGCCGTCGCGATTTTGGCTATTCCGCCGGTGCTGCACAAGCCTGTGGCCTTGAGCAGTTTTATCAATTCGATGGTGTCGCCTTTTATCCTGAATGTCGGCATGAGTCCCGTCTTTCAGGGTCGACGGTCGGGCAGACGCCCGCGGCCATGTCTCGCGGATGCGGCACGGCCATCCGCGGTTCACGGGTCGTCTTCCGGTCGCCGCTGCATTCCCGGCAAAAGAAGCCCGTGCCCACCAACAGGACAAAGGCCCGATCGCGGCCGTCCAATAAAACGTCCCTGCCCGGTTTGATCGGGGGGGTTATCTTTCATGTGTCTTCGTTATTCCGCGAAAATCGATAGCACGATCAGAATTTCTCAGGTTTTTTCCCGCAAGTGTCTATCCATCCATTTGACCGGCAGAAACATCGAGACCCGTTGCTGGTAGTCGGCATATTCCTGTCCGAATTGCGCTGTCAACTTCCGCTCCTCGAGTCGTGTCCCCACCACAAAATACCCGGTGAGAACAAGGTTTGTCAGGATTGCGCTCGTGTCGAGGGGGCGGGACCATATGATGAGAATACCCCCGGTGTACCAGGGGTGGCGGACCAAACCCAGAATGCCGGAGGTGTCCAATGAACAGTCGTCCGTCAACACGCTGCAGGCCTTCTCGTCCTTTAATTGTCGAAGCCCCAGGAACTGGAAAAGGTCGTAGTGCCGGGCGCCAGCGAGGAAAAAAGTCAGGGCCGTGACCGTCAGAGCAATCTGGACGAACCGCCACGGTCCCTGCCAGGAAAAAATCGGCGTTCCGCGAAGGGAAAAGGTGTAGAGCAGCACCGGCGCGAGGGTCAGCACGGACACGGTATTATAGACGATTCGATAATACCGCGAGGCATACGGAAACCGCGTGCGGAGAGGTTCGGTGAGCGAAAGACTGACGAGAGTGCTGTGCAGCGTGCACCAGGCGATCCACAAAACAATGAGCAGGGCGTATTGTGTCATTTCGGACCCTCTACTCGATTGAAAGCGTAAAGGCCGATTCTGCCGTAAGGCTTGCATCCGAAAGGAGGAGCATTAAGTTGTGTGAAGCAAACTAATGGCATTCATTTCGTTTGTAAAGGGGCACTCGCAAAGCTGGCCGGCCGTTTCGACATGATTCTGGTGACGGTCAACGTGGCGCTCGATTGGGATGCTTACATCGCAGCACTGAGCTCCAAGGGCAAACTGCATATCGTCGGGGCCGCCCCTTTCCGTCAACGCCACCGTTTTCCCCATGATTATCGGGCAGAGATCATTCGGCGGTTCGCCGCTGGGCAGTCCCGCCACCATGGCGTCGATGCTCGAATTTGCAGCCCGGCACGGCATAGAACCGGTGACCGAAGCGTTTCCGATGTCCACGGTCAACGACGCGATTGAAAAGCTGCGGACCGGCAAGCCCGGCCATCGTATCGTGCTGGAAAATGATTTTTAAAGCCGGCGCCGAAAAGCGGATGGAAGGCCGCCACGATGAAAACGATAGAAGAGCTCCGGCAAAGACTCGACGCGCTCGACCGGGAGATCGCCGAAACCAAGAAGAGGCTCCCGGCCCACTCGGTCAAGCCACCCGTGATGATGGACCTGCTGGCCCTCGAGGACGAGTACGATACCGTCCTTGAGCAGATCGAGCGGTTGAAAAACGAGGATCCCGAACCCTAAGCCGGGTCGCGGGGCATCGCCACCATCGTGCGGCGACGCCCCGAAGGAGAACGCCATGCGAAGAGCAGCGGTTTTCGACACCACCCTGGAGGACTATTTGACGCAAATCGGCGCCATCGATTTGGTGTCGCGGGCAGAAACGCTGGGCGCAACAGCCCGCGAAGGGACGCTGGTTCTTCCGCTGTACGGAATCCCCCACCGGGTTTCGAATGAAGGGGTCTTCGACGCAGGCGGGCAAAAGGCCAATTTCGCGGCGAGTGTCGTGCTCTGCCGCTACATTCTGCAGTGCCCGGCCGCGGTGCCTGCGCCGGGCGGATGGGTGACCTACCGCGACTTCAGAGACGCCGCACCGCTGATCGGCTATTTTGCGACGAACACGAACAAAGTTATCGAAACCGGCTTCGCGGGTAAGCTTACCGCGATCGAAGATGCCTGCCGCCGCATCGGAGGACGCATTCTGGAGGAGCCGTCTTTCGATCTCGCCGTCGCCTTCGACTTTCTGCCCCGCATCCCCGTCTATCTTCGCTTCAATGACCGCGACGACGAGTTTCCGGCCCAGTCTTCGGTCCTGTTCCGGCAGTCTGCAGAATGCTACCTCGATATGGAATGCCTGGCCATCGGGGGGACCTTGCTGACGGGGCTCCTGATCGGCGAAGAGAAAGGGGAAACGTCTTGAAAAAAACAACGCTGATGCACACAGTGAAACAGGTTGGAACCAGATTGGCGTCATCTATCAGGTATACATTTCGCAGGTATACATCTCGGGAGGGTAAGCGATGATCATCAAACAGCTCGACATCGGATACATGGACAACTTCTGCTACATCGTCGGCTGCGAAAAGTCCCGCAAAGCCCTGGTGATCGATCCCGGCCATGACGTTGACCAGATTGTGTCCGCGGCTGAAAAACAAGGCCTTGTAATCGAAACCATCGTCAATACCCACGCCCATGGTGATCACACCGCCGGCAATGCGGAGTTGAAGTCCCTGACCGGGGCCAAAATCATGATCCATGCGCTCGATGCCGCTGGATACCCCGCGGCCGATGTTTTCCTGGAGAATGAAAACACCCTGCAATTGGGCGAGATCACCTTCGATGTCATTCACACTCCCGGCCACACCCCCGGCGGCATTTGCCTCCATGCGCAAGGAAACCTCTTTACGGGCGACACCCTGTTTGTCGGTGACAGCGGCCGCACCGACCTGTCCGGCGGCGATCGCCCCACTCTGGGCAGATCCATCCGCCGCCTGATGCAACTGCCGGACGATACCATCATCTGGCCGGGCCACGACTACGGTCCTACGCCGACCTCGACCATCGGTTGGGAGAAGCGAAACAATGTCAATGCCAAGGAATACGGCTACTACGTGAAAAACTGATCGGTTATCCGGGCTCCGGCACCCACCTTATTTTCGTATTATAGGAGGAAAAAATGAACCGGCGAGCCAAAGACATGTCCGCACGAATCGAAACATTTAAAGATGATGTGATGGCATTTGTGGAAAATCTATCCGACGATGACTGGAAAAGAGTCTGTGAATGGGAAGAATGGACCGTGGGCGTCACCGCGTGCCACCTGGGCGCGGGTCATTTTGCGATTTCCGGAATGCTCGGCATGATCGTCAAGGGTGAGGATTTGCCCCAGCTTACCATGGATCAGGTCAATGCGATGTCCAAAAAGAACGCCCAAAAGCATTCGGATTACACCAAGACCAAAGCCTTGGAACTGCTGCGAAAAAACGGTGCCGAACTGGCCGCGTTCGTTTCCGGGCTGACCGAGGACGAACTCGACCGCAAGGGGAGCATGCCCGCCTTTGGCGGTGAGGTGACCGCCGAACAGTTTATCGATTACATCATTTTCCAATCGGCTGCCCAGCACTTCGACAGCATGAAGACCGCTGTCGGCGGATAGGCCGGTCGG
>JBFYWB010000097.1:0-33871 GCA_041299015.1 Deltaproteobacteria bacterium | reverse complement strand
AGGTCGAGCATCCGGTTATCGGCAAGATCGCCGCGCTCAAATACCTGGACCCGGACCCGCTTCTGGTCAGGCTGATGGGAATGGAGGCCATCCGGGCGATGTTCTTGGCCGAAGCCGTCACCATGGCCGGCCTGAGACACCCCAACATCGTCGAGATCGTCGACTATGAAGAAGCCGACGGCCGTCCGTTTTACCTGATGGCCTATTACGTGAACAACCTGCGGGTGATGATCGGTGAAGGCAGCCGTCCCGACGAACCCTCGCGCCCCTTGAGCGTGGAAAAGGCGGTCCATTACACCCGCCAGACGCTGCAGGGTCTGGCCTGTCTGCACCATGCCGGCATCGTTCACCGGGACATCAAGCCGGCCAACCTGCTGATCACCGATCAGGACACCGTCAAAATCTGCGATTTCGGCCTCTCGAAGCTGCATGGCGAAAGGTTCGCCGGCCCGCCGAGTCTCAAGGTCGGTTCGGCCTGGTATGCCGCGCCGGAGCAGGAAACCGACCCGGATCGGGTCGTTGCCAGCGCCGATCTCTTTTCTGTGGGGATCACCTTCTATCGGCTGTTGACCGGCGTTCTGCCGACAAACGGCTACCGGCCGGTCGCCCGGTTCAATTCCGACCTGGATGCCACTTGGGACGGCTTCATTCGCAGGGCGACCGCACGCCGTGCACAGGACCGCTTTTCATCGGCGCCGGAAATGATGACGGCCTTGGAAACTCTCGCGCGGTCCTGGCAGATGCAAAAGGAACGCCTCTGCCGTCTGCGTGAGGCCGCAAAGCAGCCCCGAGGGGCGCAAATCGCATTCGTTTCCGCCCCGCCGCGCACCCGCTGCATCAAAGTCGATCCAAAACACGCGGCAGAGCGCTTCCCTATCGACAGGCTTCGGCGGCCGCGCGTGCACCGTGCCCATATCTTCGAGCGCTCCGGAGAAGAGACGGTGACCGACGACGCCTCCCGGCGCATGTGGCAGCAGGCCGGCTCGCCGTTTCCGATCCAATGGCAAAAGGCCTGGGCGTATATCGACCGCCTGAACACCGCACGCTTTGCCGGGCAAGCAGACTGGCGCCTGCCCACGCTCGACGAACTCATCACCCTGTTGAGAGATGTTCCGCGGGCCGACGAAGACTGCATCGCACCGATATTCGATCAGAGCCGCATCTGGCTGTGGAGCTGCGACCGGCGCTCGTTCACGGCCGCCTGGTATGTCAGCACCGACATGGGTTTCGTCGCCTGGCAGGATTTCAGCGCCAACTTCTATGTCAGAGCGGTGAGAAGTCTTTAGCTCCGGCTCATCGATGGCTGCGACATCCGGCAAACGCTTTTGAGGATCCGCCGTTTGGGATGCCGACGGTCCGCCGGACAGCGCGTCGTCAAGCTGAGTGAGCCCTTAGGCTGTGCGCCCCATTCCCAGTTCAATCCCTAAATCGAGGGCCCGGCGGTTCATATCGAGGAACCCGGCCGGAATCCGACTTTCCAGAACCCGCATGATCGATTCGGGTTTGACGAGCTGCGTCAGGCTGACCACTGCTCCCAGCATGCAGATGTTGAAAACGATCGGTTTGCCGATCTTTTCGACCACCGACCGGTACATGGGCAGCTCGACCTGCCGCGCATCGACCTTTTTTTCGGTTTTGACATAGCGCGTGTCGGTCAAGAGCAGCCCCCCGGGACGGATGATGGGAAAGAAAGAGCTGTAGGCTTCCTGAGTGAGGCAGACCAGCACGTTGGGCTGAATAACCTTGGGAAAATGGATGACCGAATCCGATACGATGACATCGCTGCGGGTGGCGCCGCCCCTGGCCGCCGCGCCATAGGTCTGGGACTGCACCGCGTTGAGGCCTTCGTAAATGACCGCCGCCTCGGCAATGATGATCGCGGCGGTGATGACGCCCTGGCCGCCGGAACCCGAAAACACCATTCTGCACCTTTCCATGGTTACCGTCCCCTCGTGGCCCGTTCGATGACCAACTCATATTGATCGCAGTATTCCGGCAGTTCTTTCTGAACGAATACGCCTCTTTCGATCAGGTCCGGATTATCCTGTTTGGCTTTGGAGCCGATCGGGGTGGTGGTCTGCTGGTAGCGCCTGAGCATCTCCACGGCACCACCCTCCTTGTTCTTGCGCCCGAAATGGGTCGGACACTGGGTCAGGATTTCCACGACCGCGAAACCCTTGTGCACGATCGCCTGTTTGAGGAAATCGGTGACCTGTTTGACGTGGTACGTCGTTGTCCGGGCCACAAAACTCGCCCCGGCGGCTCTGGCCAACTCGACCACATCGAAGGCCGGGTCGATATTGGCGAAGGGGGCGGTGGAGGCATTGATGCCGCAGCCGGAAAGCGGAGAAAACTGTCCGCCGGTCATCCCATAGATGCGGTTGTTCATGACGATGGCCGTTATATCGATATTGCGCCGTGCGGCATGGATGAAGTGGTTGCCGCCGATGGCCAGGGCGTCGCCGTCACCCATCGGAACGATCAGTTTCAATTCCGGACGGCTTATCTTCACGCCGGTGGCGAAAGCCAGCGCCCGGCCGTGGAGCGTGTGCAGGGTGTGAAAGTCCACATAACCCGAAATCCGGGCCGAACAACCGATTCCGGATACCATGACGATCTCGTTTCGGCTCAGTTTCAACTGCTCGACCGCCCTGAGCAACCCGTTGAGGATGATCCCGTGACCGCAACCCGGACACCAGAGGTGGGGGAAAAACCGTTCCCTGAGATAGGTCTTGCTGGACATGCTTCAGACTCCCTTTCCCTGAATCAAGCGCAGGATATTCTGAATGTCGGTGGGACTGATGAAGGTGCCGTCGATGCGATTGGCCAGAAAAACATTGTCGGGCTGGTCGACCGCCATCTTCACCGACTGCATGACCTGTCCCATGTTGTGCTCGACCACGACCACGGCTCTGGCGCCGGCGCATTTCTCCCGAATGATCTCGGCGGGAAAAGGCCACAGGGTCTGCAGTTCCAGGAGGCCCAGCCGTACGCCCCTGAGCCGTCGGTTGGTCACGACGTGCAGCGCCGAACGCGCGGCAGATCCATAGGAAATCAAGATGATCTGAGCGTCTTCCAGGAAGAATTCCTTGTACCGGGCCAGCTTGTTGATGCGGTTCTCCAGTTTGTCGACCAGGTGCCGGATCAGTCCGTGCACCACCCGCGGTTCGCTCGACGGAAAGCCCCACATGTCGTGATAAAGACCGGTGACGTTGTAGCGATGGACCCCGCCGAAATCCGACATGGGGAGCCTGCCGTCTTCGCGCGGCAGATACGGATGGTAGTCGACCCCCTCCTTGACGGAGGTCCTGAGCCTTTCCACCAGGGGCAGTTCACCTTTTTCAGGAATGACGAGCCGTTCGCGCATGTGCGCCACGACCTCGTCGAAGAGCAGTATCACCGGCGTCCGATACGTTTCGGCCAGATTGAAGGCGGTGACCGTCACCTCGAAGATGTCCTGGTGCGTGGAGGCCGTCAGGGCGACGATGGCGTGATCGCCGTGGGTTCCCCAACGCGCCTGGTTCACGTCCGCCTGGCTGCCGTGGGTCGGAATACCGGTCGACGGCCCGCCGCGCATGACATTGACGATCACGCACGGGATCTCGGTCATGATGGCGTAGCCCAGGGCCTCCTGCATCAGCGAAAAACCGGGACCGCTGGTGGCGGTCATCACCTTGTGGCCGGTCAACGAAGCTCCGATGATGGCACACAAAGAAGCGATTTCATCTTCCATCTGGATGAACTTGCCGCGGATTTCGGGTAGGCGTCTGGCCAAAACTTCCGCGATTTCGGAGGACGGTGTGATGGGGTAGCCGGCATAGAAACTCAGGCCCGCATACAGGGCGGCCTCGGCAACCGCCTCATTGCCCTGGACGAATTTGATGTTTTCGTTCATGTTTTGCGCCTATTCGGTTTCAATGTCGATGGCCAGATCCGGACACCGCATCTCGCAGAGCCGGCAGCAGATGCAGTCCTCTAAACGGACGGCGACCGCCAGCTCCGCCTCGTCGAGTTCCAGCACGTGCTTGGGGCAAAATTCGACGCAGATACCGCACCCCTTGCACCAGTCGCGGTTGATGAGGTGATGTTTGAGTTTTGGTTTTGCCATGGCGAGCCTTCTCTCCCGTCCTTCGGTAAACAGTTCATGCGCCATCCGACCGAAATCTTCCGGATGGCATCCGCAGCGGGCAGTGGCCCACTTTTGTCCGGCCAGAAGAAAAATAGCCGTAAAGACTAAAAAAATCAAGCCAGATTCACAACCCCGGGTCCGAGCGCGCCAGCGGAAAGATGCAGCCGATCTTTGACAAGTCGCCCCGGCTTGAAATACAATGAAAATGGCATGCTGAACCCCGGGGGGAATAAAAAAGGGTGAAGAAAAAATGGTCCGTCCTCATTCTCGTTTCCGGACTTGTGATCGCGGCGGCGGCATGGCTTGCTTATGACGATCTGCTGCGGTATGCGGCCACCCCGGCCGGCGCCGGCGGTCAAACGGACAGCAAGATCGTCACGATTGAAAAAGGGCAGAACTTTCGGCAGGCCACGCAGGTATTGCTGGCCCAGAAACTGATCGAGCACCCGTTAAAATTCCGGATTCTGGGTCGGCTGCAGGGGCGGGACAAACAGGTCCAGGCCGGAGAATACAGGCTGTCGGCAGACATGTCGCCCGGCGACATCCTGGAGGTGCTGGTGAGCGGCAAGGTGCGGCTCTACCGATTCACCGTGCCGGAGGGATCGAACCTGAAACAGATCGCCGCTATTGTCGAAACCGCCGGACTGGTGACCCGCGCGGAGTTTCTCAGTGCGGCCAGCGATGCCGATTTCCTGCGTAAAAATGGAATCGATGCGGCGAGTTTCGAGGGGTATCTGTTCCCCGACACCTACCTGTTTCCCAAGAACACCGCAGCACGGGAGATAATTGGGGTCATGCTCGAGCTTCTGCACGCCGCATTCACGGAAACCTGGAAAAACCGAGCGACCGAGATCGGCCTTTCGGTTCACCAGGTGCTCACCCTGGCCTCGATCATCGAAAAGGAAACCGGCGCGCCGGCCGAACGGCCGATCATCTCGGCGGTGTTTCACAACCGCCTGCGGCGCGGAATGCGTCTTGAGACCGATCCGACGGTCATCTACGGAATCGACGATTTTGACGGCAACCTGACCCGCAAACATCTGACGACACCGACACCTTACAATACCTATCAGATCAGCGGCCTTCCGCCCGGTCCGATCGCCAGTCCGGGGCGGGCCGCCATCGAAGCAGCGCTCTATCCGGCCGATACGCCCTTCCTGTATTTTGTTTCCAAAAAGGACGGCACCCACCAGTTTTCGAAGAATCTGGCGGATCACAACCGGGCCGTGCTGACGTATCAGCTGAAAAAGTGATGCACTTCATCAACAGGTAACGGGGCACGCCCCACCGACTGCGAAATTGGAGATCACGCCACCATGACCGGCAACAATCTCATCTTTTTAGAGAATATCGAATGGTTCGACGAAAGCGGGCAGGAACTCGTTCACCGGATTCCGCAGGCAGGCTCCGCTGAAATCAAATACGGGGCGCAGCTGACCGTGCGGGAAAGCCAGGCCGGCATCTTTTTCTACCGCGGCAAAGCGGTCGGAGCTTTCGGGCCGGGCCGCCACACCCTCAAGACGGCCAACATTCCGATTCTGACCAAAATCGCCAGTCTGCCCTGGGCCATGAGCAGCCCGCTGAGGGCCGAGGTCTATCTGGTCAACCTGAAGGTGTTCACCAACCTGAAATGGGGCACCCGGGACCCGGTGGCCTTCAAGGATTCGGAACTGGGACTGGTGCGACTGCGGGCCTTCGGTGTCTTTAACTTCCAGGTGGTTCAGCCGGTCCTGTTCATCAACACCCTGGTCGGCACCAAGGGAATGCTCACGACCGCTGAAATCGAAGAGTACCTCAACCGGGTGATCGTGTCGCGCTTCAACGACCTGATGGGCGCCAGCCTCGACTCGATCCTGAATCTGCCGTCGCGCTATGCTGAGCTTTCCGAGGGCCTCGCCGATCAGTTACGTCAAGATTTCAGCCACTTCGGGATCCGCTTGACCCACCTGTACATCAACGCCATCACCCCGCCGCCCGAGGTGCAGCAGGCCATCGACGACCGCAGCCGCATGGGCGCCTTTCAGGACATGAACAAACTGATGCAGATGAAAGCGGCCATGGCAATGGAAAAGGCCGCCCAATCCGAAGGCTCATCCGGTGCCGCCGACGGTATGGGCGCCGGTCTCGGGTTGATGCTGCCGGCCATGTTTGCCCAGTATTTTGCCGGTGATGCCCTCCGGCGACCGGCCGAATCCGACCCTGCCGTCTCGACGTGTCCGGAATGCCGCCATCCGGTTCCGATCGACGCCAAGTTCTGCCCGCACTGCGGCCACCAGCAGGTCGTCTTCGATCAGTGTCAAAAATGCGCTAAAAACTTGACCCCGGGGGCCAGGTTCTGCCCGCGGTGCGGTCATGCGGTTGCGGACCAGCCCCTGCCGCGGACCTGCACCAAGTGCGGGGCTGAAAACCTGGCCGATTCGATTTATTGCAATAAGTGCGGTGAAAAACTCTAAGCTTCTCATCGACCATCGTTGCCCGCAGTGCGGGGCCCCGGCCGTATCGACCGAAACCGATCGCCTGTTCACCTGCGCATTCTGTCGGGTCAGATCCTACCTGTCGGCCGACACCGGCTTCCGGTATGTGTTGCCGGGCACCGCACCGCCGGGCCGGGAACTCTTCTACTTTCCCTACTGGCGTTTCAAGGGCATGCTGTTTTCCTGCGTATCTGACGGCGTGCGCCACAAATTCATCGATCTCAGCCACCAGGCGGCGCTGTTGCGCGATTTTCCGGTCTCCCTCGGTTTCAGAAGCCAGGCCCTCACGTTGCGGTTTGTGACACCGGAAACAGAGGGCCGCTTCTTGCCCGTCCGGCTTCCACTCGATCAGGCCATGCAAGCCTTCAAGCAGAACTTTAATGTTCCGCTGCCGAAACCTATTTTTCACCAGACGCACGTCGGTGAACACCTGAGCCTGGTCTACACGCCCTTCTACGTCGCCGACCGCCTCCACGATGCGGTCCTGAACGAACCGATCGGGGAAGGGTTGCCGTCGGATATCGATCAGGCCCTTTCCGCCGCCGGGCCTTCCGATTGGTCCCTGAACTTTCTCTCGGTCCTTTGCCCTGCCTGCGGGTGGGACTTGGACGGTGCGCGGGACACGCTCGTGCTGCACTGCCGCAACTGCGATTCGGCCTGGAAACCGGACCAGAACCGTTTGGAGCGACTGAATGTCGGCCATCTGCCGCTGATGTCCGAGAGCCGCGAACCGGTCCTCTACCTCCCCTTCTGGCGGATTCGGGCCGCGATCGGCGGAATCCGACTCGACACCTACACCGATCTGGTCAGGACCGCCAATTTGCCGATCGTGCCCCGAGCCGGCCGGCATGCGGTTCCGTTTCTCTTCTGGAGCCCGGCCTTCAAGATCCGCCCCCAGACGTATCTGGCCCTTGCCGCCATGATGACGCTGGCCCAGCCTCAGGATCAGCCGTCAGCGGGTCTGCCCGGCGCTGAACTCCATCCCGTGACAGTGTCGATCGCAGATGCAGCCGACAGCCTCAAAATCATCCTGGCGGCATTTGTCAAACCCCGCAAGGTTTTTTATCCGCGACTGTCGACCATCACCGTCCAGCCGCAGCGCCATCTGCTGGTGTATGTACCTTTCGTCCGCAGCCGTCACGATCTGATCCAACCACGGCTGAAGATCAGTCTTCCGACGAACCAGCTCGCCCTGGCCGGAAACCTCTGATGTCTTCCCGACACCCATCGCCGCCATCTTGGACCCTTATGTGCGGAGTTAAGATCCCATGGAAAAGAACAGCCTGCCGGTGGCGACCGGCATCGACCATCTGGACCGGTTGCTCGGCGGACTCCATATCGGTGACAACGTCGTGTGGTACGATGACGCCGGCAGCCTGGCCGACGCATTTTGTCTCAATTTCATCCTGGCTTCCCAAGCTCGGGAAAAACCCTTGATCTATGTCAGCTTCGATCGTTCTCCGAAGAACCTGCTGGATAAACTGGGCGCTTTGGTAGACAGCGTCCACCTGACGATCCTGGACTGCTTCACCTACGGCAAGGGCGCCGGCGCGGATGTATTCTTAAGATTTTACCGCGACCCATCGGCCGAGCGGGCGTGCAAGATCATCCGTGTGGCCGACCCCCGCAACGGCCGCCAGGTCATGGACGCCGTCTACGGGGTCCACGACGGGCTGCAAGGCGATGTCTACTTTGTCTTCGAAAGCCTGACCGGCATGCAGGAACTCTGGGGTGGTGAGGAGCATGTGGTCAATTTCTACTCTCATTCCTGCCCGCGGCTTTACGAGCTGAACACGGTCGCCTACTGGATCATCGAAAAACAGGCCCACACGCAGCGGCTGCGCGCCCGGATCAACCAGATCGCCCAGGTTGTCATCGAACTCTCCGTCAAGAGGGGCAAAACCGCGCTCACCATCCTCAAGGCCGAAAAGCGCGCTCTGGAAACGGTCAACAAACCCTTTGCCTACTGGTCCAAGGACCGTGAGGTGACCTTTGATGCGGAGACGCACGCCGCGGGCCGGATCGATCTGGGCGGACGTCTGAAGGCGGTGCGCACCCGGCAGGGCCTGTCGCAAACCGAACTGGCCAAAATGGTGGGCGTCACCCCCAGCACGATCTCCCAGGTCGAAAGCAACATGATCTACCCCTCGCTGCCGGCATTGTTCAAAATGGCCGAGGTTCTGTCGGTCGAGGTCGGCGCCTTCTTCAAGGACGCAGCCGCTGGCGCCCGCCGGTCGGTTTTCACGGCCGACGATGCCGTCGTCTTCAACTTCCCGAATCTGCCGAAGAAAAGCCTGTTCGGCAAACGGCTGTCCGGTGTTGACGCCGCGGCCAGAGCCGAGCCCTACCTGATCGAGATCGCGGCCCGAACGAGCCTTGCTTTCCATTTTTTCGTTCACAAGGGCGAGGAATTCGGTTACCTGCTCGCCGGAGAACTAGAGGTCGAGATCGGCGGCCGCCGTGAGAAAATGAAGGCCGGTGACACGGTGTACCTGACGAGCGACACCCCGACCCAGTGGAAGAATACCGGAGCGGATAGCGCCCGAATGATCTGGCTGAAAATCAAATGACCCGGCGCGAAACCGACCGCGCTTCGGACTGCGCCGGGTAGGACCGGCAGGCGCTTCTATGGCCTGCCGGCACCGGTGAAATCATCCAGCGGGCGCCAATCAGGCGTCGATGACCGCCAGGGCCTCTTCCTTGTAGGCATCCATGATGTAGGGCAGGCCGGTCACGCGGGCCGACTCTTCGGTCAGGGCGGCCAGGTCCTTGCGGGTGATCAGGTGCGGCCGCCACTTGCGGGCACCCGCCATGAGCTGCTGCAGGCCGACCCGCAACTTTTCCGCCGCGCTGTAGAGACCGATGGCCCCCAAGGGGAATTTCTCGATGTCTTGGCCGTACTTGGTTCTTAACTCAGCGTAGGAAACGAAGATCTCTTCCTTGGTGGTGCCGTATTTCGACACGGTCGACGGCAGGCCGCCGTCTTCGCCCTTCAACCAGCGGCCGATGTTCTTGCCGACCATCCCGGGTATCATCAGCGCCCGTCCCATGCACACCGCTTTGCAGTAAGGCGCCCCTAGCGCCAGCGCCTTGAAGATGTGGTCTTCTGAAGAAAAACCGCCCGCGAAGGCGATATCCGGCACCCAGGCGCCCTTCTTTGCCAGCCGCAGACACAGGTCATACGCCATGGAATGCAGGTAGATGGCCGGCACCCCCCACTCGCTCATCATGCGCCATGGGCTCATGCCGGTACCGCCCGGAGCGCCGTCGATCGTCACCAGGCTGATCTTGGCATCCGACGCCCAGCGGATCGCCATGGCCAGCTCGCGCATCGGATACGCTCCGGTCTTGAGGGTGACGCGTTTGGCGCCCAGTTTGCGGATCCGGTCGACCTCGCGCATGAAATCGTTCTGATCGAGAAAACCGATCCGGGAGTGGCGTTCGAATTCTTTGATGGCACCGTCCTTGTAGGCCTTGACGTTGGATCCGTCCGACGGATACGGGGTGACCAGGTACCCGCGCTTCTGGAGTTCCAGGGCGCGCTCGACGGAGTCGACCTTGATTTCACCGCCGATGCACTTGGCGCCCTGCCCCCACTTGAGCTCGATCGTGTCGACACCCAGTTTCTCGATGACGTATTCAGCTACGCCCAGGCGGGTGTCCTCGACGTTCAACTGGACCATGATATCCCCGAAACCTTCGTGAAAACGCCGGTACTGCTCCACCCGGCGGCGCATTTCCGGAGAGTCCTTCACCTTGCCGTGCCTGTCGATCTTCAGCTCGGGATCGATGCCGCAGACATTCTCACCGCAAACCAGGCTGATCCCGGTGATGGCGGCCCCCACGGCAAAGTGTTCCCAGTTGGACCGGGCGATTTCGGTGCTGCCCAGCGCGCCGGTAAACATGGGAATCCGCATCTTGATCTTTTCGGTAGCACCGTACCAGGCGGTCGTATCGACCTTGGGGAAAATCGCGTGGTCCGGATCGGCTTCGATCCCTTCAGCGCCGATCGCATAGCCCATGATGTTCAGGTGAGAGTAATCCACCGGATAATCTTTGTCCGCCCCGGCCGTGACTTTGCCGAAGGGAGTGGGATAGAGCAGTTCGCGTCCCCGGAAGGTTGCCTTGAACAGATCGCAGTTGCCCTTACAGCCGTCGACGCAGCGGCTGCAGATGCCGGATTGGGGGGCGACACTGCGGGAACGGTTCTTGGTTTCCAGGGCCTCATTCGAATTGGGTTGCTGCAAATTCATGGCGTCCTCCTCAACAGGATTTTAAGTGAAAATAAAAAAAGGCGTCTTTTCCGGGTGAAAAAGACGCCTTTGTCCAGGACCCGATCGTTAGCGTTCACACGCCGTTGTGCGAACCCGTTCTTTTTGAATTGACGCTTCTTTTAGTTTTACTAAATTATCTTGTCAAGCGGAATATTTAAAAAAAGGAATGGTTCTGCCGTTTGACGAACATGCCGGCCGCCGGGGGGTACTTTAAGAACGGTTGCCGGCTGAGCGCCGGCCTGGCGTCAGTCGATTTCTTCGGACAGCAGAATGGCTTCGGCCACCCGCCGCATGGAGGTGCGCATGTCCATACTGCGTTTCTGCAACCAGCGATAGGCCTCCTCGCCGTTCTTGTTGCGCCGTTTCATGAGGATTTCCTTGGCCCTTTCGACCATCTTGCGGGTTTCCAACTCCTCCTGGATCACCTGGGTCTTAACCATCAATTCGGTGTTCATGATCGCCACCGCGGCCTGGTTGGCCACGGTCGTGATGAGGTTGACCTCGGTCTGTGTGAAGGTATGCGCTTCGGCGGTAAAGCAGTTGAAGACCCCGATGACCTTGCCGTCCTTGACCTGCAGCGGAACGCTGAGCATGGCAACCAGCCCGAGTTTCGCAGCCATCTCCTTTTCCTTGAAAAGCGGCTCCCGCAGGACGTTCGCTGACGTCAGCGGCTTTTTGGTGGCGGCAACGTGTCCGACGACACCCTCATTGAGATTGAGCGCGCGGTCCTTGACGTAGTCCGGATCGATGGCCTGGGTGGCCTTCAGGCGGATCTTCACCGGGCTGACGGTTTCGTCGATCAGCCACAGGGAGCAAATCTCGACCCCGGTAACCTTGGCCGTGACCATCACGATCAGTTTGAGAATGTCTTCGATGTAAAGATCCGAGGTGATGGCGCGGCTGATGTCCATAAGCCCTCGGATGTACTGGTCATACGGATCGGGGTTGGGCTTGGGCATGGCTGTGTCGACCCGGCCGCGAGCGATTGACGGGCGCCCGACCGGCCGTCTCTGGGGTAACGGCGTCAGGGTGCTGTTGTAGACGACAAGATTATTTTTTGTATCAGTGCCGCGTCGTTGTGTCAATACACCCTGCCGCCGGTGCCACCAAGGCTGGCTTGATCCGCGGCGGTGATGTGTTATACTCACTTTAAATCGGTTGCCGCAGCGGGTGAAAAAAAGGAGATCGTCGTGGAAAGTTTAATTGCGGAACGAATCAAGCGCCTGCGTGAGCGCATGTCCGAGACGCAAATCGATACGCTGCTGGTGCTCACGGGCGAAAATCGCCGCTATCTGAGCGGTTTCACCGGACAAGACACCCAGTTCGACGAATCGGCCGGGGCCCTGATCATCACCCGAACCGATCTGATCCTGGCGACCGATACGCGCTACGAGCTGCAGGCCAGCAATGAAGCGCACCTCTACAAGATTGTCTGCACCCGAAAGAGTCTAGCGGAAGAGCTGCCAGGCCTCTTGAAGACCCTTGGCACAAGAATCCTCGGTTTCGAAAGCGTGCGGCTGTCGTATCATCAGTACCGGAAAATGCTGGACGCGATCGCCAAGGCCGGTCTCGGAGTGACCCTGGAGCCGGTCGAGGACCTGGTGGAGCGGCTGCGGATCAGGAAAGCGGAAACGGAGATCGAAACACTGCGCCGAGCCCTGTCGCTCGCCGAAACCGCTTTCACCGCGTGTATCGGAGAAATCAAACCGGGCCTGACGGAAAAAGAGCTGGCCTGGATCATGGAAAAAAGAATGCGCGAAGCCGGTGCCGAAGGACTCTCCTTTCCGACCATTGTGGCATCCGGCCCCAACAGCGCACTGCCGCATGCGATTCCCGGCGATCGTCGCATCAGAGCCGGGGAGCCGCTTTTGTTCGACTGGGGTGCCCGGCTCGATGGGTATTGCTCCGACATCTCCCGCACGGTCGTGATCGGCAAACCGGACGCCACCTTTGAAAAAGTTTTTCGGACCGTCTTGGTTGCCCAACGCCGGGCCATTGAGGCGATCAAGGCCGGCGTGAGTTCACGCACGGTAGACGGCATTGCTCGCGCCTACATCGAAGAGCAGGGCTTTGGCGGCAAGTTTGGTCACGGTCTGGGACACGGCACCGGATTGGCCATTCACGAAGCGCCGCGGCTCAGTCCCTTGAAGGATACCGTTCTCGAACCGGGAATGGTGACAACGGTCGAACCCGGCATTTATCTGGACGACTGGGGCGGAGTGCGTCTCGAAAACATGGTTGTGGTGCGGGAGGACGGCCCCGAGGTGCTCAACCGCCTCGATCCGGCCATTTACCGAATCTGACAAAGGAAACGGCGGGACTGTGCAGGCATCTAACGACGATCTGGTGGATCGCTATCTTAATTTCCTGTTGGTCGAAAAAGGCCTCGCGGCTCAAACCATCGACGCTTACAGCCGCGATCTCGTCCGCTACATGGCCTTCCTGGCCGCTAGCGGACATGGGCCGGTCGCCGAAGGCGACACCCCGGTGATCCTCAGGTATTTGATTGCCATGCGCGCAGACGGGCTGAATGCCCGCTCCCGCGCCCGTCATTTGATTTCCATCAGGGGATTTTACCGGTTCCTCGCGCGGGAGGAGATCTTGGCCAGTGACCCGTCGCGGCTGATCGACCTGCCCAAAAGCGGTCTGAGGCTGCCGGACGTTCTCACGATCGACGAGGTCAAAAGCCTGCTCGACGCACCCGAGCCCAATAACCCGTCCGGCGCTCGTGATGCGGCGATGCTGGAGTTGCTGTATGCCGCCGGCCTCCGTGTTTCGGAGCTGATCGGCCTGAAACTGCAGGATGTCAACCTAAGCGCCGGTTATGTGCGTGTTTTGGGCAAAGGCGCCAAGGAACGCGTGGTTCCGATCGGCCAGTATGCTCAACAAAAAATAATTCGTTACACCGCTGGGGCACGCGCGGCGCTTCTAAAGGGCAGCATCAGCGTTTACCTTTTTGTCGCCCGGGCCGGAAAACCGCTCAGCCGCCAGGGGTTTTGGAAGCTGATCAAGCGCTACGGCCTTCGTGCAGGGCTTCGTAAAGTCATCACGCCGCACACGCTGCGACATTCCTTTGCCAGCCATCTACTGGAAGGCGGCGCCGATTTGCGGGCGGTGCAAACCATGCTGGGCCATGCCGACATCGCCACGACCCAGATTTACACCCACGTGGCCCGCGATCATCTCAAACACCTGCATCAGAAATTTCACCCGCGCGAATGACGACCGTCCTTGCGGACGCCCGTTTTCAAAGCCCATTGGTCTTCTGCGGGACTTAGCGGTTCATACGACCGCTTCAATCGCCAGGCGGACCGCCGCAGGACCCCGCCGAATCGGCCGACACCGTCTAAACCGCTTGACACTTGTCGGTGGTTCGACGTAATAGGGTCGGCTTTGAGCGCAGGGGCTTAACGACTTTGTGAGCCTGCCGCTGCGGACCACAGCGGTCACAACCATCGCAGCGCAGAAGACGGATCACCATGCAGACACCCCCCGCCACCAATCGCCCGATCGGCTGGTGGACCCCCGAAAAACAGCTGCCGGAGATCGGCGTCGAGGCCATCGGCGCCGCAATCAGGCGCGTCAAAGAACCGGTGTGTGTGGTTGAAGTCGACGGACAGCCGGGCATCGGCCGCGGCGGCCAGGTGACGTTCGGGCCCGTTCGAACCGACGCCGAGGCGACGCCAGACCGGTTTCCGGTGCTTGGGTATGCCCCGGCGCTGAATCCCGAAGATTTCGGTGATCCTTATTTCAAACGTTCCCTCCGCCTGCGTTACCCTTATGTCATCGGCGCCATGGCCAACGGCATCACCTCGGTCAATATGGTCGAGACTGCGGCACGGGCCGGTATGATCGGTTTTTTCGGTGCCGCCGGTTTGGCCCTGGACGACGTCGAAGCCGCGATCGTGCACCTGCAGCAGCGGATCAGCGATCTTCCCTTCGGATTCAATCTGATTCACAGCCCGAACGAGCCAGGCCTGGAAGCGGCCACGGTCGATCTCTACCTGAAGCATGCCATCCGACACATCAGTGCCTCGGCTTATCTGGACCTCACCCTCCCCTTGGTCTACTATCGTTTGAAGGGGATTCACCGCGCCGCCGACGGTCGCGTCGTCTGCCCCCATCACGTGACCGCCAAGGTCTCGCGCATCGAAGTCGCTAAAAAATTCTTCTCGCCGCCGCCGGAAAAAATCCTGCGCCACCTGCTGGACCGCCGAATGATATCGGCGGCCGATGCCGAACTGGCCCGGACCATCCCGGTGGCCGAGACCATGACGGCCGAAGCCGATTCCGGCGGTCACACGGACAATCAACCCGCCATCTGCCTGCTGCCCACCATGCTGGCGCTCAGGGACCAGCTGGCCGCAGCCTTCGGTTACGACCGTCCCCTGTGTGTCGGCCTTGGCGGCGGCATCGCCACCCCGGCGGCCGTGTCGGCGGCCTTTGCGCTCGGCGCCGCTTACGTTCTGACCGGGTCCGTCAATCAGGCCTGTCTGGAAGCGGGCACCTCGGCCGTCGTGCGCTCTATGCTGGCCGACGCCTGCCAGGCCGACGTGACCATGGCACCGTCGGCCGACATGTTCGAAATGGGCGTCAAGGTGCAGGTTTTAAAGCGCGGAACCCTGTTTCCCTTCCGGGCCGCCAAATTGTTCGATCTGTATTGCCGCTGCGGCTCCCTGGAGGAGATACCGCAGGAGGAGCGGTTGATCCTGGAGCGCGATCTTTTCCGGCGTAGTATCGATGAGGAATGGAAACAAACCAAGGCCTTCTTTCGTCTGAGGAGCCCGGAGCAGATCGAACGGGCCGATACGGATCCCAAGCACAAAATGGCGCTTGTTTTCCGCTCTTATCTGGGACAGTCCTCTAACTGGGCCAATTGCGGCGAACCGACGCGTAAAATCGACTATCAGATCTGGTGCGGTCCGGCGATGGGCGCTTTCAACGAATGGACGCGGGGTTCATTCCTCGAAGCGCCCGAGAACCGCACGATCGTCACCGTCGCCCTCAACCTGCTGCTTGGTGCCGCCGTCGGTACGCGTTTTAATTGGCTGCGCATCCAGAAGGTCCGCCTGCCGTCTGGTGCCGGCATATTTCGTCCCCTACCGCCCGATCATATCGAGTCCCTGACCGGCGTAAAGTCAAGTCCGTCCGTTTAGAATCGGGAAATGTCCGCTATCCAGACCCAGCGCCTTCACAAAAAAATCGGCCAGCGCCGAAACGTTCAGGATTCGGCCGCTCAGCGGACTCGGCAGCGACTGGGTCGCGGCCGGAATCTGCTCTTCGATATATCGCTCGAGAAAAACCGTTCGGCCGTTTTGCTCCTGGGCTCGGCGGGACAGCTCACCCCTCAGCGTATAGCAAAACCCTGCCCCAAGCGCCGAAGCCTTGCAATCGCGGCAGATCAAAATGGTAAAAGTTCTGATCGGACCGTCAAACCCGGACCTGAAACGATCATGAATCCGGGTGTTGGCGAAAAAACCGATATCTCTGAGGTGGGGGATTAGGTCTGCCAGGATTTGTCTGACATCGGGGATACTCGCTTTCGATTCGGCCACGAGGTGCCCGCCCACAAAAACGATCAAGGCTTCGTCCACGCTAAACTGCCGGGTAACGCCCGACTGAAGTCCGCCGAGTGGATCAGGAGGCAGAAACTCACGCACCCATCGTTTCCATTTTGCTAGTGGAATCGACAACTTATCGGAAAGTTCGCGGTTTGAAAAAAAACGCAGCATATTTATTTTCTTGATTGGTTGTTATATCAATGTAACAAGTCAATTCGCGTGCGTCAATCCCTTGCATTTGCCGCTGCCATGTAATATAAGAATGGCACGCGATTAAAAACCGATTCTGTAAGGATTGTCTCGATCCTCTGTTTCCGCATTTGGGTTCTTCATGTCTTTCAATCTGAAATCCGGCAGAATCTTATCGGCTTAGGTAATGTGTCAACAGTGACAGGCGGTTTCAAGTGAACCAGCGCACGATACCGGTCGCCATTATCGGCATGGGGTGTTTTTTCCCGAAATCATCCGATCTGAAAGCCTTCTGGCGGCTGATCGTCAATGGCGACAATGCCATCGGCGAGGTCCCACCGACCCACTGGTCAGCGGCAGACTATTTCGACCCCGATCCGTCCCGCCCTGACCACACCTATTGCACGCGGGGCGGGTTCTTGCCTGAGGTGATGTTCGACCCGACTGAATTCGGCATTCCGCCGAAGACCCTGGAAGCCACCGACACCTCCCAACTGCTTGGGCTTATGGCGGCCAAGACGGCCTTGGCGGACGCCGGCTACGGCGACGGCAAAGCCTTCGACCGGGAGCGGACCAGCGTCATTCTCGGGGTCACCGGAACCCAAGAACTGGTCATTCCGCTCGGCGCCAGGCTCGGTTTCCCCAAATGGCGGCAAGCACTCGAACGCGCCGGCGTAACGGCGGCCGCCGCGGAAGACGTCCTCGCGCGCCTATCTGATTCCTACGTTGCCTGGCAGGAAAACTCGTTTCCCGGACTCCTCGGCAACGTCGTCGCCGGCCGCATCTGCAATCGTCTTGATCTAGGCGGCACCAACTGCGTGGTCGACGCAGCGTGCGCCAGTTCGTTGAGCGCGGTGCACATGGCCATTCTGGAACTCACCACCGGCCGCAGCGACATGGTGGTCACCGGCGGCGTCGATACGCTCAACGACATTTTCATGCACATGTGTTTTGCCAAGACCCGCATCCTCTCCCCCACCGGAGACGCCCGACCCTTTTCGAAGAACGCCGATGGAACAGTCCTCGGCGAGGGGGTCGGTCTCGTGGTGGTCAAGCGTTTGGCAGACGCTGAAAGGGACGGCGACCGGATTTACGCCGTCATACGCGGGATCGGAAGCGCCAGCGACGGTAAATCTCAGAGCATCTACGCCCCACGGCCCGAGGGCCAGGCCCTGGCCCTGCGAAAAGCATACGCGAGCGCCGGTATCGATCCGAACACCGTTGAGCTGATCGAAGCGCATGGTACCGGCACCCGCGTCGGCGACAAAGTCGAATTTCAAGCCCTGTGCCGGGTATTCGGCCGCAAGACCGCCAGCGGACCGGACTGCGCCATCGGGTCGGTCAAGTCGATGATCGGTCACACCAAGGCCGCCGCCGGTGCGGCCGGCCTGATCAAAAGCACCCTGGCCCTGCATCACAAAATCTTGCCGCCGACATTGAAAGCGGAACAACCGGACCCGGAACTCGGCATCGAGGAGAGCCGGTTTTACCTCAATTCCGTTACGCGACCGTGGCTGCCCTCAAATGACCACCCGCGCCGCTGCGGGGTCAGTGCCTTCGGATTCGGCGGCAGCAACTTTCACCTCGTTCTGGAAGAATACCAGTCCAAAAAAATGGAAACCGCCTGGGATAATTCGGTTGACATCGTGGCTTTGTCCGGAGACTCAAAGGCCGCATTGAGCCAAAAAATCGAGCACCTCAAGAGCAGCATCGAAAACGGCCTGGCACCGGCCGAAGCGGCTTTCCGGTCACGCCAGGATTTCTCAGTTGACGATGACTGCCGCCTTTTGTGGGTCGTCGAGCGGACTGGCGACGAAGACCCGGCCCCAAACTCGCGACAAACCTATTTTCTGAAGCAGAGCCTGGCGGTGCTCGCGGACCTCCGGTCCGAAACGGTCGTCAGACGTCCGGGAATGTATTATGGTCAGGGACGGCCCGCCGGAAAACTGGCGTTTTTATTTCCCGGACAGGGCAGCCAATATCCGGGAATGGGCCGCGATTTGGTCTGCCGCTTTCCGGAAGCCTTTGAGGCGCTGGCGGCTGCCGATCAACGGTTCGACGGCGAAAGAAGTCTGAGCCGAGCCGTTTATCCGCTGCCTGCATTTTCCCCGGAAGCAACCCTTCAGCAGGCCGCCGCCTTGCGCCGCACCGATATCGCGCAGCCGGCTATCGCCGGCGTCAGCCTCGCCATGCTGAAGGTGCTGTCGACCTTCGGCGTTCGCCCGGATGCAACCGCGGGTCACAGCTTCGGTGAACTCACCGCCCTGCATGCCGCCGGATGGATCGACCAACAGGCCTTCTTTTCACTGGCCGTTTCCCGCGGTCGCCTGATGGCCGCCGCAGGACAGAACGGGAACACCCCCGCCAGCGGGATGCTGGCGGTAAAAGCGCCCCTTGCGAAAATCGAGGCGCTGATCGAATCGAGCCGGCTTGATGTCGTTTTGGCCAACCGCAATTCACCGCACCAAGGTGTTCTGTGCGGAACTATCGAAGCGCTCGATACCGTCCGATCGATCTGCCGGGACAAGGGCTACAGCTGCGTTAGCCTTCCGGTTGCCGCCGCATTCCACAGCCGATACATCGAAGAGGCCCGGCAGCCTTTTCAAGAGGCCATACGCACGGTCGTGTTCGCGCCGACGGCGACACCGGTTTTTTCCAACGCAACCGGCGGCCCCTATCCGACCGATGCGGCCGGCGCAGCGGCCCTGCTTGGCGACCATCTGCAGCAGCCGGTCGATTTTATCGGTGAAATCAAAAGTCTTCACAGCGCCGGAATGCGGACCTTCTTGGAAATCGGTCCGCGGAGCATTCTGACCGATCTGGTGACCGACATTCTCGCCGGCGAAAGCATTGAGGCCATTGCCGTTGATGCTTCGGCCGGAAAGCGTAGCGGAATCGGCGACCTGGCCCGCACCCTCTGCCGTCTGGCAGCCGCCGGACAGCCGGTCGATCTCACCCGCTGGGAAAACCCACCTCGGCGGCACCGCAAGCCGGTGATGCAGCTTGCACTGACGGGAACGAATTATCGCCCCGCGCGCAAGGAAACTGAAGCTCAACCACAGCCATCGTCGCCGCCCCGGTGCAGTGCTCCGCACTTGCCTGCGACCCGACCCGACCACAGCCTATCGACCGGTAAATCCTTTATCGACCGGTCGGTCCAGCATGCCGAAAGCACGGAAACAATGAAAACAAATACAGTGAAAACGGCCCCATCCTCTCCCCCATTCGACCGCCACCTGTATCTGCGGCCCGGCGCCATGCCGGAAACCGACGCCGATTGGATCCGGCAGACACTGTCGACGTTGCAGCAGGGCCTGACCGCTATGCAGGCGCTGCAGCAACAGACGGCGGAGACGCATCAGAAGTTTCTGGACGCCCAGGTGCAAGCCGGCCGCACTCTGCAGACGATGATGGAACACACCCGCCGGCTGGCCGAGGTATCGGTGGGCCAGGCCGAAGCGCTCTTTTTCCCTGAAGTGCTCGAAAAACCAGAAGCAATCGCCGCCTTACCCCCCGCATCCGGTGCCGATGCCCTCCCCGGCCCAAGTGAAGCGCGCGATTCGCTTTCGGTCGCCGGTGTCCCATCACCGAAACCGCCGCTCGGCACCATGCCGGAGAGTTCCGCCCGGCGCGGCACTGCCCCCGCGACGCCGCTTGCCGATGCACCTGCAGCGGCAAGCAGCGCACCGGAAGTACAGCGGGTCTTGATAGAAATCGTCTCCGAACTGACGGGTTACCCGGTTGACATGATCAAGCCGGATATGGACATCGAGGCCGATCTCGGCATCGATTCCATCAAGCGTGTCGAAATTTTATCGACAATCGAAGAAAGGCTCACCGATCTGCCCACCATTGCACCCGCCGTCATGGGAACAATGAAAACCCTGCGGCAAGTCGCCGAGCTCTTGACCGGATCGAATGACGATGCGGAATCGGCCGAATCGACGCCCGATAAGCAAAAGGAAGTGCGCATCGACACGGCCGCCTTAACGACACCCGGCGTCGACCGTGACGGGAGCGACCTGATGCACAGCCTGATCGAGGTGGTCAGTGAACTGACGGGCTATCCGGTCGCCATGATCGATGCGGGCATGGACATCGAGGCCGATCTCGGCATCGACTCCATCAAACGCGTGGAAATCCTGTCAGTCATCGAGGAGAAGATACCCGGTCTTCAGACCGTATCGCCGGCAGATATGGGCCGGTTAAAGACATTGGCGCAGATCGCGGCCTGCCTCGGCGCTGCGACCAGTGCCCTGCCGGCGGTGGTGAACCTGCCGGAGACTCGGCCGAATCCGCTTTCGGCGGCGCCGGCGACTGAACCGGAGGGAGTTTCCGCGCCGCTCCGGCGCCAAGTCGTTCGGGTGATCGCGGCCCCTTCCGGGAACCGGCAAGCGCTGACGATCCCGGCCGGTCGTAAGGTTTTCGTTACCGATGACGGTGCCGGGCTGGCGGCCGCCCTGGTCGACGAATTGGGCCGACGGGCGATCGAAGCGGTTCTGGTCCCTTTGACAGGCTCAGGTCGCGAGCCGCACCTCTCGCCGGCCGCCGGGTTGGTATTGATCGCCTCGGCGCACTGCCCGACCACCTCGGACGACCTGAAGGCAGCGTTCGGGCTGGCAAGCCGTTTAGGCCCCGAACTGGCGGAAGCGGCCGCCCGCGGCGGGGCCATTTTTGCCGCGGTAACGAGAATGGACGGCGCCTTCGGTTTTCACGGACGCGGGCTCGAGAATCCCTTGCAGGGTGCCCTCTCGGGCCTGATAAAAACCGCCGCCGTCGAGTGGGACACCGTTCACTGCCGGGCCATCGATGTCGCCCCGGACTGGCCGGACACGGCTGCGGTGGCCGCCAGGGTGGCCGATGAACTGCTCAATCGCCGGCAAACGGATCCGGTTGAAATCGGACTGGACCCAGATCGACGCTGCCTGTTGGCGCTGGAAGATGCACCGCTGCCGACCGTCGCATCGCCAGCCCCGGCCGTGGAAACCGGAGGTGTCGTGGTCATCTCAGGGGGCGCCAGAGGCGTGACCGCCGCCGCCGCCATCGCCTTGGCGTCCCGTACGCAGTCGAAACTGATCCTGCTGGGGCGCTCGCGTCCGTCCGAACCGGAACCCTCGTGGCTGAAGGGACTGTTCGATGAAACCGCCGTCAAACGTGCGATCCTGGAAAACGAGTTCGAAGGCCAGGTCGCGCCGCTCCAACTGGAATCGGCCTTCCGCCGGCATATGGTCAACCGGGAGATCGCCGCGAGCCTGGCGGCGATACGGGAAACCGGTTCGGAAGCTCACTATCACTCGGTCGATGTTCGGGATGCCGAAGCCGTGCAGCGGGTCATCGATTCGGTCAGGGCCGCACATGGGCCGATCCGGGCGGTTTTGCACGGTGCCGGTGTGCTCGAAGATCGCTTGATCGTCGACAAGAAAGCTGATCAATTCGAGCGTGTCTTCGATACCAAGGTGAAAGGCCTCGAAAACCTGCTGGTCGCAACGGCCAAGGACCCGCTGCGTCACCTGGTGCTGTTTTCTTCCGTGGCGGCTCGAATGGGCAACCGCGGTCAGGCCGACTATGCCATGGCCAATGAGGCGCTGAATAAAATCGCCCAGCAGTTGGCCGCGCGCAGACCGCATTGCCGGGTGAAGGCCGTCAATTGGGGGCCATGGGCAGGTGGGATGGTCTCGGCCGGCCTCGGCCAAGAATTCCGCCGCCGCGGCATCGATCTGATCCCCATCGTTAGCGGCGCACGGCATCTGGTCGATGAAATCTGCCAAGCCGATGATCCGGTTGTCGAAGTGGTTGTCGGCGCCGATGCACGTGCGCTGACGGCGCCGGACGCCACCGTTCGCGCTATCTCGGCATCGGAGGCCGCAACCGATTTGTCGCTCACCTTCTCGAAGGATCTCGACCTCGGCAATCATCCGTTTCTGCGCTCGCATGTGATCGGCGGAAAAGCGGTCGTGCCCCTGGCGCTGATGACCGAGTGGTTTGCCCACGGTGCTTTGCACGAGAATCCGGGGCTGTTGCTGCAGGGGTTGGATGACATACGGGTTTTGAAGGGCATCAAGCTCGACCGGGAAAAGAAACACATCCGGCTGATGGCCGGAAAAGCCCGTCGTCACCGAGGCGCTTACGAAGTGCCACTGGAACTGCGCGACGGCGTTCACGACACCGTGGAGGTGATTCACTCCCGAGCCCGGGCTATTCTGGTCGATGAACTGCCCTCGGCACCGTCATACCGTATCCCGGCGAAACTCGTCCAGCGTCCCTACGATCGGTCCATCGCGGAAGTCTACGAGCGGATTCTCTTTCACGGTCCCGATATGCGCGGTCTGCGCGAGATCAGCCATCTGTCGGCCGCCGGTATGGTCGCCAAGGTCGCACCGGCACCGCCGCCGTCCGCCTGGTTAACGGAACCGCTGCGGAACAGATGGTTGTCGGATCCGCTGGTTCTGGATGCGGCCTTTCAAATGGCGACGATCTGGTGCTTCGAGGAAAAAGGTGCCGTTTCCCTGCCGAACTATTGCGCTGCCTACCGCCAGTACCGCAGCCGTTTTCCAGCCGAAGGGGTGACGGCCGTGCTGGAAGTCACGGCGGCCAACGATCGAAAGATGCACGCTGACTTCACCTTTCTCGACGGTGCCGGGGCCGTGGTGGCACAGATAACCGGCTGTGAAGCCGTGATGGATCCCGCGCTGCAAAAAGCCTTCAAGCCGGCTGCAGCCTGACCGGGTTTCAGAAGATTATTTTGCAAACCGAATGGTTGGGCACGGCGGACGCAACGGTTATCCGTCCGCCGTCGGGTTGCCTTACGGCAGGAATTATTGCTTGATTTTTTTTTTGCTGTTGTTCTATCATTGATCCATTAAATCGGGCCGCCCATACGATCGGCCGTATGGGTCAACATCAACCCTGTTTGACAAAGGAGATCTTGTTTTGCCTGAAGGAACAGTAAAATGGTTCAACGATCGGAAAGGGTACGGCTTTATCCAAAAAGATGAAGGCGGTGACTTGTTCGTCCACCACTCGGCAATTTCCATGGAGGGATTCAGAACGCTTGGTGAAGGTGAACGGGTGAGATTCGAGGTCGAAGAAGGCGAGAGAGGTCCCGCAGCGAAGAACGTCGTCAAGCTCTAACCCGGTTCAAATTCCAAAAAAAAGACATCCCGCGGGATGTCTTTTTTAATTTCAACCGCACGGTTTAAGTTAACGATTTCGCTGGACCAGTTCGGCCATCTTGCCGGCAATCTCGTCGAAGGCTCGGGTGACATTCGAATCAGTGTAGGCATCGCGGTAGCACCGCCCGGAATCTCCGCACTGAACCACGTTCGGGTCGATCGGAATCCTACCCAAGAAGGTCAAGCCAAACTGCCGGGCCGTTTTTTCGCCGCCGCCGGAACCAAACAATTCGATGGTTTTGGCGCAATGCGGACAACTCAACCCGCTCATGTTTTCGATCAGTCCGAAAACGTCCATTTTCACCCGTTTGCAAAAACTGATCGACTTGCGCACATCCGCCAGAGCCACTTCCTGAGGAGTCGTCACGATAATGGCCCGGGCGTCTTTGACGATCTGGGCTATGGTCAACGGTTCGTCGCCGGTTCCGGGCGGAGAGTCAATCACCAGGAAATCGAGCTCGCCCCAATTGACATCCCCGATGAACTGCTGGATCGCTGAATATTTGATGGGACCGCGCCAGATGACGGCCTCGTCTTTGCTGGGCATGAGGGACTCGACCGACACGGCCATCAGATTGTCCGAATATCTGGCCGGTGTCAATTTGCCGTTCGGCCCCACCTCCAGCATGACATTCAGGCCGAGCATACGCGGGACATCGGGACCGTGAAGGTCGACATCCATGATCCCGACTTTGAAGCCCTTGCTAGCCAGGGCAATGGAAAGGTTGACGGCGGTACTGGTTTTTCCGACGCCGCCCTTGCCGCTCATGACCAGAAATTTGTATTTGATTCTCCCGAGCGCCGAATTGATCTTCGCATCCTGTTCGGCATGCGGGTCCTTCTTGTTGGATTGGTCCGGAACCTTTTCCATAATCTCTACCATGAATCAGTCGCCTCCTTGTTTAGTCCATGTTGTACAGCGGTGATCGCACGTGATCCACCACAATCCCGGTCGCTTTCCTCTGCGTTGAGGGCGTGAACCTGGCGGACGATCTCAAATTGGCGGGGTCGGCACATCACCGGTACCCGCGACGCGGTGAAGCTCCGCGCAGCCACATTGCGGGCAGCTCTGCGGCCTCCCGGTTCCACGAAGCTCTTCCCAGTGGTGGCTGCAGTGGCGACATCTGAAAAAGCGCGCCGCATCGACCATTTTGAAGTTTCCGCCCTCGATGTTGATGGCCTTGCCGTTGATGATGGCGTCGGCAACCGCCTTGCGGGCCCGCTGAATGATGCGGCCGAAGGTGGCGCGGGAAACCCCCATGGACTGTCCCGCCTCTTCGTGAGACAAGCCCAGCAGGTCGGAAAGTCGGATGGCCTCGCGTTCGTCCACCGTCAACCGCACCTCGTCGAGATCCAGCATGGGAATGCCGCGCGGCTTGAAATAGCTGGTATTCGGTTTGAATGCGATAAAACGGTCTTTTTGCGGCCTGACCATAACCGATCCTTTATGAGATATTTCTCACAACCTAGTGGTTCAGGCCGACTTTGTCAAGGCATTTCTACTTCGCGCAGCAAGACCGGAAGGCCGTTTCCGTTAATCGTCCTTGTCCTGCTTTTCTCTGGCCAACTGCTCCGGAGACATGGTCCAGAAAGGGGTGCCGTCTTTGGTCAACCGTGTCTTGAGAACGAAATAATCCCCCTTTTTTATCTTGGAGGCCAGAAATACGTCGCGGCCGCCAATGTCGGCCCAAACGCCGCGAATTTTCACTTTGTCACCCCGCTTCAGTCCGATGCTGCCCGATTGGATGTACCAGGTCGGGCATACCTGCACCTCGACGATTTCGCCCTCGGACTCCTTGACCTGCAATGCGACACCGGGCGACATGCCGGTCATGGGCACGACTTCCATGACCTTGACCACTTCCGCCCTGAGCGAATCCATTTCGTTCGCACTGTAAAGGGTGTTGTAAGGGCTACCGAGTTCCCAGCCACCCATTTCTTGCGGCGGTCCCGCTGCCATAGCGGTCAGCGCAAGCGTAAGACC
The DNA here is from genome assembly GCA_041299015.1 of Deltaproteobacteria bacterium. Lineage (GTDB taxonomy): Bacteria > Desulfobacterota > Desulfobacteria > Desulfobacterales > SG8-13 > JARFQH01. The sequence goes on along the minus strand of JBFYWB010000097.1, from coordinate 8,088 downwards.
CGAGAAGATCAGCAGTCGGGCTACCCATATCATCTTGTCGTCTCTATCCCCCATTTGTCCTCCTTGTCGACATCGCGATTTCGTGAGCACTGCAACGGTTTGAGGACAAATATAATAACCCAATCCGAATTTGTAACCCCCCGGCCGCGGCAAATTTCGCTGGAGACCCGTTGTCCGATATCAATCATCAACCGTTCGCCTTTAACCCGCGTCGCACCAGAATTCTTTCCGGCAAACGGCCGCCTTCAAGGCGGCGTATGACTCTGCCGGGAACAGCGAGTTCTGGAACGCGTTTCAGTTCGATCACGATTTCATGGTTCAAGAGTTGCCAACTGGCCGGGTTTTGCTGCGGGCGGGTCTGACAAATGCCGAAAATACGTTTGCGGAATTCCCCGGTGCCTCCTTTTGCAGTCACTCCGCGGTCTGCCAGCGGATCTTTTCGTTTTCGACATCGATGACAAAGGGCGCATTGCGCAGTATGTCCATTCCCAGCAGGCCGCTGAAACGAACCGCCTCGGTCGATTGGGTTTCGTGCCGGATCACGGTTGCCGTCACGTTTTTCAAATCGAGCGGTCCGAGCTTGAAGTGGTCGAGCACGATTAAATCGGTTTCGATAAAGGTGCCGCCGGCCACCAGGGAGAGCCCCTTCTGGTTTGACTCGAGGTTCAGCTTGCGGGCCAATTCATTGAACAGCACCAGGTGCGAGGCTCCGGTATCGAGCAGGAACAAGGCCTCGGTCTCCCTGAGACCATGACCGAGGGTGACCGGCACCAGTACCTGATTGGCAATGATCGTCACATCGGTTTCCAGGCGTTTCAGCCGGGCTTCTTGTTCACGCTGATCTCTGAGACGCTGTTCCTCGAGCTGACGTTTGACATCCATCTCGCGGTCTTTCTGAAGCATGATGAGCCTTTCACTCTCCGCAAGGTGGTCGTATTTTTCAACGTAAACCTTTATTTGCCGCTGGTGTTCCTCGGGCACCCGGGAACGATCGTCGACATAATGGACCACACCGTTTTCATCGACATAGCGATAGAATTCGGCCAGACAAAGCCCCGGAGGCAGAAAAAAAAACATCCCGATGAACAGGAGCACCACTTTCAGCAAACTGTTTCGCTTTTTCATCGTTGTCGTCCTCCGGCCTCGTGAGTGCTCGATGCAACCGTTTAAGGGAAAGATTATAGCACGGATGCCCTCCGGATTGACGGTTTATCGGTTTGTCCGGTCGTTTCAAAATCCTCGCGCCGATTGATATACAAATTTATGGACCCTCGCTAAAATTTCTCGGCCGCTTTTTTCAGCAGCTTTTGCACAGATGGTTGAAACCAGCACGCAAGCATTTCCGCTTTCTTTTCGGAACGCCGGCTTTCAAATTGCCGGCGCACGGCCTCGGTGCGATTTTTTTTGATCAGGCCGAAGGCGGTCTGCGGTTTGTCCGCCAGCTCCCCGATGGCGTCGAGCGCCAGCGCTTCGATCTGTTCTTCGGGGCCGATCTCGTCCACCAGGCCGACGCTTCTGGCCGCTTCAGGTAGGATCAGCTCGCCCTTGTATTGGAGGTCCCTGGTTGCGCGGCCGCCCACGCTCTGTCCGAGCAACAAAGCGGCCAGAAACGGCACCGGGACTCCGATGGTGATTTCGTTCAAACCCATCAGTTTTCGCCCTGCTGCGATGAGGCGATAATCTGCGCCCAACGCCAGAATCGTTCCGCCGGCCACAGCATGGCCGGTGATGGCCGCGGCCGTCGGCAACGGCAGGCAGTAGAAATTTAGGATCGCCTGGTCGAATGCGTCCCAGAAACGGCTCATTTCCGAGTGGTCGAACTCGATGAGCTCGGGAAGGTCCAGTCCGATGCTGAAAAACTTGGTCCCCCCGGCCAGCACGCAACCCTTGAATCCTGCTGCGATATCTGAAAGTGCGGTCGACAGATCGGCCGCCATTGACGGGCCGATTGCGTTGGTCACTCCGTTTGTCAATCGCAGCAGGGCTACTTTCCCGCGCGGTTCAACCGTTACGGTAGCCATCTTTTTTTCCTCCGGATGTTTTCCTGGTGAGGCGAGCGGCATCCGCTCCGATATGATTCCGGCCGGCTGATGCGGAACCGAGAGGCAGCAGCGCATCGATCACCCAAGGGGGTAAATGAGCACAATCGGTCTCAATGGTCAACCACGTCTTGACGGTAAAATATTATTTACAAATCCGAATCAGCCGTGATAAGGGGTCGGCTGATAAAAATAGCGCAATCATAGGTGGTCAAGGGGGATTTATGGTTCGAGACATTTCGGAAAAACCAGCTTCAGGAGAAAAATCCCCATCCGAAACGTCCCGGAAAAATAAACGGAAAGCGAAACCGAAATCCGCAGCCATTGCCACACGAAAGCCCCGCTCCGGTCGATCGAGGGCAGCGAAGTCGCCAAAGGCACCCGTCACGGATGCCGCCGGCGGCGGAGCGAAGCCCGCAAAATCCCAAGCGTCAATTGCATCGACCCATACAACCGCCGGGAGCACCACAAACACCCCGGGGTCAACGACAGGAAATACAGCGGTCGGCGAAAATGCCCCGCACGACACTGCGCCGATCGCGGGTGCGAAAGACCCCGGAATGCAATACCAGAACCTGCAAAACCAGAACAGTGAAACCCCCAAGAGTCCAATTTCTCAACAAGGCGCCGCGACCGTCGCAGCAAAGGTCCCGGAAAACGGATCGGTCGAAGCCGTAACCGATGACACCGTTCTCCCGGCGACCCCGAAAACCAGCTGGACGCCGGTGCTGCCCCAAACCCATGATGTCGGCGACAGCTCGCTGCCGCCAGAGGAGGAGCCAGATCCCATGAAGAAAATGCTCGTTTACGCCGGTGCCGCGCTGGCCCTGATCGTTTTCCTGATTTTTGTCGCCAGCCTGCAGAACATGAAAAAGTACTTCGTGGTTGAACGCGGCAATGCCGTTGAAGTTTGGAAAGGCCGCTTTTCTCCGCTGGGACGTGAAAGACTGGCCGTTCTGACCGGCGTGAATCCGCCGGCCGAGAAAAAAGAGGCGTATACCCGGCGTGACGTCTTTCCGATGTTATTCTCCCACTACATCGAAAAAGCCGACGCGGGCATGGAAGCTGCCGGTTCGCCCGACTTCAGCAAAATCAAGTCCATTCTGACCCAGGCCGGTGCGTATGTGACCAGCGCCGAAGAACGTGCCCTCATCACCGACCGCCTGAAAATCATCGACCGGGCGATACTGCTCTACCGGGCCGACGTCGCGGCAGAAAAAGGCACCATCGCAGACCTCACGACGGCCAAGGCCCACCTCGGACGCGCGGCCGCTCTTCAGCCGGATGCCGTCCTGGCCACCTTCATCCAGCAGAAAATAGAGACCATCGAGGAGCGGATAGCCTCTCTCAAAGCGGGTCCGGCAGCAGAGAAGAGCCCGCAAGCGCCGCCGACGGAAACACCTCCTGCGGCGCCCAAGAGCGATGATCCCAACACATCGGAAACCGCACCGGCCGCACGCGGAACGACTTAGGCTTCACATAAATGGTCCCCATTTTGGGCGTTGCGGCACCCGGCCGACAAGGTGCGAACCCGCCGGGATATCCGGAGATACCGAATTCTCGCCGCGGATTCGGGCGGGATGCATCGGCGCAGGGAAGAAGGCGTTGTTTTCAAGTAAGCCTTTAATACTTAGCCCGATCGCGGACAGCAAAAGCGTGCATGAAAACGGCGGCCGGGACCCCTGAATTCTCTTTGGTTTGCAGTTGATACGGTCCCACGGCCGGAGGGCAAACCGACGCCGTCCGTTCGGAGAGCACCCGTTTCGGTGAGCGGCCATGACGATTAAACGACTCCTGATATTCGCGCCGCTCGTTTTGAGCATCATCTTACTCCAGTCTTACTTCTGGGTCCCCACGTACGAACAGCAAACACGCGGAAACCCCGACCGGCTCACCACATACGTAACGGCGTCTACCGGCGATGCCAGTCTCCTCAATCCTATTCTTTCGGCCGATTCGGCCAGCAGCGAGATCGCCGCTCAAGTGTTCGAGGGCCTGATCGACCGGGACGAAAATCTGCAGTTTCGCGGTCGGGTGGCTGCGGGCTGGAAGATTTACGCAGAAGCCTACTTCTACGTCAGCCCGCACATGCCGCCCGCCGGTATCGACACGGCCGACCCGCAAGCAGTCGCCGACCTGATCCGCAGCGCCAAAACCTCGAAGGCGCCGATGGATCCGCAACTGCGAACCACGCTCGACCGGATCAGCGACATCACCGTTTTACCGCCCCATGGATTTACCGCAACCCGCAAGGCCATGGATGGAAGGACGCCGTCAACCACCCCGGACATTCACTTCACGGTTGCTGCTCCGGCGCGTATAAAGCTCAGACTGAACGAAGTCGACCAAAACCTCTTCGACCGCCTGCAGCATTTGCTCGGCGACACTTACTTCAAATCCTTTGAGAGTAACCGGTTCCTGCAGTCCGACCTACCGTTGCCAGCCGACCGACTGGCTGCGTATGCCCACGACATCCTGCCGGCGACGGAACAGAATCCGGTTATCGTTTTTCACCTTCGCCCCGGCGTCCAGTTTCACGACGGACACCTGCTGGAGGCCGACGATGTGCGCTTCACATATGCAGCCATCATGGACCCAAGCAACCTGTCCCCCCGCACCAGCGATTACGAACCGGTCAAAACCGTGGAGGTCATCGATCCGCTCACCGTCCGCATCGTTTACAAGCGACTGTATTCACCGGCCATCGGCACCTGGCAGATGGGCATTCTGCCCGAACATCTGCTCAACCGCGAGGCCTTGCGGCAGGAGGCCCTCGCACGGGGCCTGGACCCTGAGAGCTTCAGCGTGCGCGACAGCAACTTCAACCGCCGCCCTGTCGGTTGTGGACCCTTCAGGTTCAGGGAGTGGCAATCGGATCAATACATCACTCTGGATCGTTTTGAGGAATACTGGGAGGGCCCACCCAACTACAGGACCTTTGCCTATCGCATCATTCCCAATGTTCTCACCCAGGAGATGGAATTTTACGCGGGCACCGTCGACAGCTATTCAGTCCAACCCTTCCAGGTGGCGCGTCTGCGCGACGACCCCCGCTTTCAAAATTTCTCGGGGCTCGCTTTCGGCTATACTTACATCGGTTACAACATGCGCCGCGAACCCTTCAACGATTGGCGGGTGCGCCTGGCCCTCGGCATGGCCATCGATGTCGACAAGATCATCGCGTACGTGCTCCACGGACAGGGAGAGCGCATTACCGGTCCCTTTCCCAAGCAGACCGATTTTTACGACAACACCATTTTACCGGTCCCCTACGACCCGCAGGGAGCGCTGCAACTTCTGGAAGAGGCGGGGTGGAAGCGCAACGCCCAGGGGTGGCTGGAAAAAAACGGCCGACGCCTGTCCTTCACCCTGATCACCAACAGCGGCAACGACATCCGCAAGTCCATCCTGACCATCGCCCAGGACGCCTGGAAACAGATCGGCATCGATGTCAGCACCGATCTGCTGGAGTGGTCGGTGTTTATCCAGGAACGGGTCAACAAACTCGACTTCGACGCGATTGTCCTGGGTTGGTCCATGGGCATCGATCCGGACCTCTACCAGATCTGGCATTCCAGCCAGACCAATCCGAATCAGCTCAACTTCGTCGCCTTCAAAAACCAAGCGGCAGATGATTTGATCATCAAGATTCGGCAGGAATACAACCATCAAAAACAGGTGGCCGATAGTCATCGGCTGCATGCCATCATCGCCGAAGAGCAGCCATACACCTTTTTGTACGTCGGCAAGTGGACGGCCGTGCTGGACAAGCGCATCGTCATCAAGACCATTGATACCGAGGGTCAAACGGTGTTCGAAAGAATCAGGCCGACCCAAACCGGCAACTTTATGTTTTACTTTAACAAATGGATCAAGTTACCTGACGTCCCGGTATTTAACGCTGAGGGATAATCTATCGTCATGATCGCATTCATCGGGCGCAGCTTCGTTCAGAAAATCATCACCCTGTTTTTCGTGTCGGTGGTGTCTTTTCTGATTATCCACCTGGCGCCCGGAGAACCCAGCCAGGTCGACCCGATGAATCCCAAGTTCACCCCCGAAATGGTGGAACGGTTTCGCCGGCAGTTTCATCTGGACAAACCGCTGCACAAGCAATACCTGCTGTTCTACAAAGAACTCTTCACCGGCAAGACCGTTTCGTGGAAAGACAACCAGTCGGTTCTCAAAAAAATCTGGGAACGCTTCCTCAACAGCCTGCCCTTGTTCCTGGTCGGCACTGTTCTGACCTGGACGCTGTCTTTCCCGGTCGGCATCCGTGCGGCCATCCGCCGCGGCAGCCTGTTCGACCAGGGATCCACGTTCGTGGCCTATTTCCTGATCTCGATTCCCGGTTTTTTCTTCGCCTATCTGCTCATCATCCTGGTGGTGACCCATTTCCAAGTGCCGGTGATCGGCATGCGGACCTTCGGGATGGGCGCCGCCTCCCCGGTGCACATGGTCATGGACCGTATCTGGCACCTGCTGCTGCCCTCGATTCTCGGCGCTACCGGCGGAATCGCCGTCCTTTCACGCTACGTCCGCAGCCAGATGCTGGAGGTCGAAGGCCAGGACTACATTCGCACGGCCAGGGCCAAGGGTCTGCCGCCCGATGAGGTTCACTACCGGCACGCCCTGCGCAATGCCCTGCTGCCGTTCGTGACGATGTTCGGACTGATCCTGCCGGGCCTGATCGGCGGCTCGGTCATCATCGAATCGATTTTTTCCTGGCCGGGTATGGGCCGGATGGCCTACGAGGCCATTTTGGCCAGAGACTACCCGGTCATTTTAACCGTCAATTTCATATCCGCGGTCCTGGTGCTGATCGGGACCTTCATATCCGACCTCTTGTACATGGTGGTCGACCCGAGGATTCGGTTGTGATGCAAAGCCGGCATCCGGCGCAAGACGTTCCGGAAAACGCGCTCGAGCGCCCCCTGAGCCCCAGGCGCAGCCTCTGGCAGCAGTTCTGGGCGATCTTCAAGCAAAACCGCATGGCGGTGATCGCAATGGTGTTTTTTTTGTTGTTTTTTACAACTGCCGTGGTCGGCCTGCTGCTGACCTCCGGCACCAAACCGGTTCTCGACCCGTCCACCATTCGGCTCCAGGAGAAACTGCGCCCCCCCTTCTCCTCGCCGAATATGGAATCCCTGCCTCCCGATAGAATTCCGGCCCTCGGGATTTACCTTCTCGGTACCGATGAGCTGGGGCGGGACGTGTTCACGCGCATGCTCCAGGGCGCCTGGGTGTCGCTGACCGTCGGTTTCGTGGCCGTCGGCATATCGGTCGTCATCGGGATTTTTCTCGGGGGTATCGCCGGATATTTCGGTCAGAACCCCGTTCGGCTGGATCACGCTCTGGTTGTGGTCACACTGCCGGCCGGTGTCGCCCTGCTCGCCATGAAGCCTCTCTGGGGGGCGGCCCTGCTCTTTTTGGGCGGCATCACCATTCTTTGGCTGTTTTTCGGCAGACGTGCTACGGAACAGGGACGCAAAGCCGTGCCCGGTATGAGACTGTTCACCCTCAATGCCTTTACCATCGACACGCTGATCATGCGGCTGGTGGACATCATGCTCTGCTTTCCGACCTTCTTTTTGATTCTGACGGTGGTGGCCCTCTTGCCGGCCAGCATTTACAACATCATGATCGTCATCGGCCTGACCAGCTGGATGGGAACCACCCGTTTCGTACGCGCCGAATTTCTCGCCCTGCGCGAACAGGACTTCGTCGCTGCCGTGCGCGCCTTGGGCGTCGGCAACTTGCGGATCATTTTCCGACATATGATGCCCAACGCGGTCGCACCGGTCCTGGTTTCGGCCACCCTGGGCATTGCCTCGGCCATCCTGACTGAAGCCGGCCTGAGCTTTCTCGGCTTCGGCGTTCCGCCGCCGCACGCCACCTGGGGCAATATCCTTTCTGACGGTCAGAACTTTATCTTCGATGCTCCCTGGCTCACGTTCATACCGGGCATTGCCATTCTCGTGGTCGTGCTGGCGTTCAATCTCTTCGGAGAAGGCCTGCGCGACGCACTGAACCCGCGTCTGCGGGAGCG
>JBFYWB010000088.1:0-10170 GCA_041299015.1 Deltaproteobacteria bacterium | reverse complement strand
AGTTCGAATCGAAGGACCCGCGGGGCCGGTCACGACGATTTCGTCGATCCCGGTGAACATCGGATCGGAGAAGTCGACCCGCTCCCGGCGGTTTTCGGTTATGGTGAGGTCCGCGAAAATGAGATCCCCGTAGCCGTCCACGAGCTTCGGGATCAGCTCATCCCGGGCCGCCGGAACGAACTGGACGTGGACCTTGAGGTGCCGGGTCTTCAACTTGGCGTTGAGGGCTTTTTCCAAGGCGCTGAAAACCTCGTACGATACTCCCCTCTGACGGCCTTTTTCGACGTAGTAAAAGGTTTTGGAAAAAGGGACCAGGGCGCGGATGACCCGCCGCTCGACCAGGGCTTCGAAGTCGCCCCTGAAGGGAGCGGTGCCGACATTAATGGCGATGGCCGCGCTTTCCGCGTCCGTCGGCGCGGCGTCATCGGCAAACGGGCCCGCTGCCGATGACGCGGCGGAAACCAACATCGCAGAAAACAGGGCCATCCCGAATCGGAGGAAACGGCGTCCCCCGGGGGAGCTATCGGCGCGGTGCGCCCCCCGGCGTTTGGGAGACGGATGGCCCCTGTGGATCGGATCGACAGGCAAGAAAGAGGTGATCGACCGGAACGCGGTTAGGATGGCGTCGAACATGATCGATCCCTCTAAATGGTTTTTTTAGAGTTGTCTGGATGTCAGCGAGCGCCCGAACAAAGTGTCATCGGGCCGAGGGAGTTGCCGTAAAGATAGACGTTGGTTTGGGTGGAGTTTTTACTGTAAGGCGATACCTCTCTTAGATCAACCCCCCACTGGACCCTGTCCGCCTTTTTGAATGTGAACCGACTGGCCATCATAAACCCCAAGCCCATGGACCAGTCCGCGGAGTGTTCGAATTCGCAGCCGCCACAGGCCAACACGCCCATTTCCCTGGAATACGGCAAAACGACGATCTGCCTGTCTCCGGATTTGATTTTGGCATAACCGGGGGGATCGGCAAGCAAATCAAGAAAGGCCTGACCGACAAGCGGTTCCGGGTTGATCAGCAGAACCGAGGTGATGCTCTGATCGGGAACAAAGCGCAGGATCTCAGCTTCCGCCCTTAGAATGACCAGATTGGCCGGAACGGTTTGCTGAACCTTAAGCCGCTTCGCGCTCCATTCGTGCGCCACCTTCTCATAATGCGAAGATCCGGCCGAGGAAAGACCACAAAAGTACTTATCAGTTGCCATCACCCCCCAATCAGGATTTTTCAGGGCGATTTCATAGGCCACTTCACAGGACCCACAACCGATTTCGAGAAGAACGTTTGGCATGGCCAAGATTCGATGCAGTTTGGCAATATCTTCGGGCGAATTCTGCTGTGCGACAAGGTAGGCCGTTAAGCGGATATCCACCCCATGATCTTGGGATACGCAGTTAAGCGCCGATTGGTAAATCAATGGTGGTTGTGGGTCGCCGTCGGGGGCCTCTCGGCGCATCGCCGAGCCGGAGTGCCCTGATAGAGGCGTGTCTGACAGGAAGTCGGGATGATAGAGACTGACAATAGTTTCGGCCGGGCTGAAAACGGGCGCAACAGAAGCGCTTTCCTCTTCAAAACAAAAAGGGTTCAATGAGCGAAAAAGATCCCGATAGGTAAAAGGCAATTTAGGCATATCCGATTGTATCGGGAGTTCCCCGCAGCAAACGAGCTTTACCCAGCCTGTTCATGTCCTGGAAGAAAAAGGGCCCGCAGGCCGTAATTCCACCAATCGCTTCAGCGCATCACGAAACTCGTGTAAGCCAGAGGCACATAGAGGGAAACGGGTGAATTGTCAAATCTTATTTTGCGTGGAAGGGGTGAAGGACGGCAGGCCGACAACCGCAGAGCTATCCCCGAAAATTCTCGCGGCCCCCTGCCTGTTAAGGCGGGCAGTCGTAACAGGCTTAAAGTTGCAGACGGGGCGGCTGTCGCAAAGACCTATATGTATCCTTTTTCGCCCAGAAACAGCAGGATCTCCTGAGCCGAGTCGTTGGGCGACAGGTCCGTTGCGTCGATGCGCAATTCGGGTTGCCGGGGGATTTCATAGGGGTCATCCACACCGGTAAACCCCTTGATCAAACCGGCGCGCGCCTTGGCGTACATCCCCTTGCGGTCTCTTTTCTCGCAGACCTCCAGCGGTGTCGCAATGTGCACCTCCACAAAACCGCCATAGGCCTCGATGCGGGACCTGATCTCGTTGCGCGTGGCCTCATACGGAGCGATCGGCGCACAGATCGCGATACCGCGGTTTTTTGTGATTTCGCTGGCCACGAACCCGATCCGGTTCACATTGGCATCACGGTCCTCTTTCGAGAAGCTGAGATTGCTCGAAAGATGGCGGCGCACGATGTCGCCGTCGAGCAGGCTTACCGGCCGTTGGCCGATTTCGAGAAAACGCGAGTAGAGGATCTTGGCGATGGTCGATTTGCCGGCGCCGGAAAGGCCGGTCAGAAAGACGGTGAATCCCTGGCGCGCGGGCGGGGGATAGGCCTTCTGGAGCTCACCCAGGACTTCCGGAAACGTCATCCACTCCGGGATGTTGCGGCCGCGCTGCAGCCGCTTGCGAATGTCGGAGCCGGAGAGGGAAACGGATTGAACCCCTTCGGGTACCTGGTCAGCCGGCCGGAATTCGTCCTCGAAAGGCAGATAGACCAATTCCTCGACGGGAATGATGCCGACACCGATCTCGACCGCGTGTTCCTCGGTCAGTCGGCGCGCGGCACCGTTCTGGTAGAACCACTGGCCGTTGCTGTCGAGCCCGGGACCGGCATGATCGTGTCCGATGATGAAATCCGAGCATCCGAAATTCTTGGCGATGATCACATGCAGCAGGGCCTCTTTGGGACCGGCCAGGTGGGTGGCCAGCGGCAGCAGGTTGAGCAGCAGGGAATCCGGCGGGTAGTGGCGGCTGACGGCCCGGTAGCAGCGCATCCGGGTGAAATGATCGAAATCGCCGGGTTTGGACATGCCGACGATCGGCAACACCAGCAGGTTGGCCCGGATCTGGCGCATGGCCTTGATGGTCATTTCGAATTGCGGCCGGTGAATCGGGTGCCGGGTTTGGAATCCGATGACGCGCTGCCAGCCCATTTTTACGAAGGCCTGACGGACTTCCGCCGGTGTCAGGCGCAGCGGCCTGAAGTCGAAGTGCAGCGGCAGGCTGGTAACCTCTAAGCTGCCGCCTACGTAAAAATCGCCGGTCTTGTTGAACAGGTAGTTCACCCCCGGGTGAGCGGTGTCGGTCGTGCCGAACACCAGCCGGGCTTCCTTTTCCTTCTGAATCGGCCAGGTGTCTTCGATGTTGAGCATCCCCAGCAGAAAGCCCTCCGGATCGCGAATGGCAACCGACTGCCCTACGTCGAGCGTCCGCGCTATCGTTTCCGAAACATCCAGGCAGATGGGCAGGGGCCACAGGGTGTTGTCCTGAAGCCGCATCCGGTCCAGAACCGACTCGTACTCCGGCCTTTTCATGAACCCTTTGAGCGGCGAGAACACGCCCGCGGCGAGCAGTTCGAAATCGCACAACTGCCGTTCGTTGAGGGTGATGTCCTTGAGGTTGAGGGCGATGGTTTTGAGCAGAGCGGCGCGTTCCGCATCAACCAGAAGGTTGACGAGCGCGTCACCGTGAGGTTCGATGAGATTGTCCGCGTGCATGGTTTTTCGTCTGCCGTTGGGTTAAGGTCGGTTGTGCCCGGTGGCCTGCCGGGCGGGCGGGCTGGCGGGCGGTTTGACAAATTCAGTCTTGTCGGTATTATACAAGTATTGTTTCCGATGTTCAAAACCATTTTTTGGGTGCCGACCGATAACCCGCAACCGCTCAACCGGGCTGTCAGGCAGATAGAGGCGAGCGATCGAAATGAGTTTGACGTTCGGTCCCCGAAACGGTATAGAGTCCGGCCGCGGTATCCAACAGAACAGACCGGCTGAGCAGACCATGCAAACCCACCATCAGGTTCATTTCGACGATGCCAGAAAGATGGCGTCCATCGGCGACGGCAGCGTCGCGCTGGTGGTCACCTCACCCCCCTATCCCATGATCCAGATGTGGGATGCGCTCTTCGAGCGTCTCGATCCGGCCGTGGCCAAGGCTCTGGGGCAACAACGCGGCATGCTGGCCTTCGAGCGGATGCATGCGGCGCTCGACCCGGTCTGGGCCGAAGCTTACCGGGTGTTGATACCCGGCGGCATCGCCTGCATCAACATCGGCGATGCCGTGCGCACGATCGGCGCTGATTTCAGGCTCTATCCCAACCACGCCCGGATTCTCTCACGCATGCTCGCCATCGGGTTTCAGCCCCTGCCGTTGATTCTGTGGCGCAAACCGACCAACGCCCCCAATAAGTTCATGGGGTCGGGCATGCTGCCGCCCGGGGCCTACGTGACCCTTGAACACGAACACATCCTCGTTCTGCGCAAAGGTGCCAAAAGAGACTTTACGGCGGTCGAAGACAAACAGCGCCGGCGTGAAAGCGCTTTTTTTTGGGAGGAGCGCAACACCTGGTTCTCGGATGTCTGGATGGGTATGATCGGTGCGACCCAGAAACTGACGGACAACGGGATCCGCAAACGCAGCGCGGCCTTTCCCTTCGATATCCCCTATCGCCTGATCAACATGTTTTCGATCTCCGGCGACCTGGTGCTCGATCCGTTTTTGGGCATCGGCACCACGATGTGGGCCGCGATGGCGGCCGGACGAAACAGCCTCGGCTATGAACTGGAGTCCGACTTCCGGGAAATTATCGCCGGGAACCTGGCGGCCGTGGCGCCGATCGCCCACCGGCGCCTTGCCGAGCGTCTGGCAGGCCACCTGGAGTTCGTCGAGCAGAGAACCGTCGCCGGCCGCCCGATAAAGCACCGCAACCGCACCTACGGGTTTCCGGTGATGACCCGCCAGGAAGTCGAACTGGTGTTTCAGAGGCCCACGACCGTTGCGCAGTCCGCGCCGGACACGTTTGTGGTCGACTACGCCGTCTGCCAACTGGAGGAAAGCCGCCGGCCGCAGCCGCCCCCGACGAGCAACCGTCCGTCTTCGGCACAGCCGCGGAGCCGCCCCCACCAGGAATCGCTCTTCGACGAAAATCGTTGACGACTTTATTGATGGTTGACCCGTTTCTGCAACCGGCGGCGCAGCCATGCCAGTCCGGCGCGGCCGCGCAGGTTTGATGCCGCCAGCGCTAGCGGCAGGACCCGTTCGGCCATCGGGGACAGGTAACAGAGGCGAACCAGGTCGCGGAAGAGATCGGTCAGGCGGTCGTGATACAGAAGAATGTCGGCCCCCTGCCGGCGAAGCCCCCAGCGGGCGGACAGTTTCTGGGCCGCTGGCTCCCCTTCGCGCAGCGTCATCTTCGTCTGAAAGGGCCCCGGGGGATCGAACGGGACGCTTCTATCGTCGTGCAGCGCTGCCGCCGCCGCCCGGGCCAACCCCCGGCGCCAGGGCTCGGCAGCAAACCCTTGCCGGCCGGTCGACTTGTCGATCGGATAGGTGAGCATATCCGGAAGGATGGCCCGGGCCTGGTCGCAGGCGACCGGACAGCCGGAAAAAAAGACCGGCCGCACCCCGAAAGACGCCACCGCTCCAGCTAAAAGAAACACTTCCGGCAAAAACGCGCCGTTTACCTCCAGGCGTCGAATCCGCGATGTCAGCGTGTGGGCCAGGAAACCGTCGGAACCGGCGGCGGCATGCATTCCCAAAAACAGGACCGCCTCGGCCGATCCCGGGTCACCGATCCCCGGCACCGGACCAATGTCGTACCCCTGAACAACCCGTGCCCGCGCATCGATCATTTCGGGCAAGATGTTGAAGCCGGTGCGGTGAAAGTCCTTCACCGTAACCCGGCGCACACCGCAATCCAAAAGGGCGCGCGCCACGACAGCGACATCGCGCGTCATTTCCACGCAGGCATCGATCCACTCGGCAGTCTTAAAGGCCGATGCGCGGTAGCTCCAGCAGCCGGAACTACCTTCGATGTCGGCGATGATCAAGACGGAATCGAACATGATGACCACACTATCGGTGTCGGTTCATAAAGGGGTCTTTCGAGCGGTCTGTCGTAGAATTCCAAAGAGCCGCGGCGTTCGCGGCGTGATTTTTTTCGTCCGCCGCCGAGACGCCGGCTTTTAAAAACCAGTGTGTCTTCGGCAACGCCACTACAGCCTGGTGCGGCCCATGAGGGCTTGCGTCCTTAAAGACTACTCGACAGAACCGAGCGGACCGGCGCTTAAACCACCCCTGCGAGCCAAGCGGTTCGCGATGGCCTGCAGTCGCTGCAGCACCGGCGGATGGGAATAGTTCAGAAACACGTAAAACCGATGGGGCGTCAGATTGGTCAGGTTGTCAACGGCCAACTTCTTGAGGGCCGATGTCATCGCATCCGGCGCCCGGGTGGTGTCGACTGCGAAATGGTCGGCCGCTAACTCGTTCCGGCGCGAGAAGGCCTGCATGCACAGATCGCTCAGAAAACCGAGAGGCGCGTAGACCAGGGCGAAAAAAACAAGCCCGGCATGTACCGAGGGTTGCCGCACATAAAAGGCTTCGAACAGGGCCGGCTCGGAAATGAAAAACGAGAGCAGAAAAAACATCAGACCGGATTGCACGATGCGTGCGAGAAGCGACTTCAGGATGTGTTTTTTCTTGTAGTGACCCATTTCATGCGCCAGCACGGCCACCAGTTCCTCGACGGTGTGTTTTTCGACCAGGGTGTCGAAAAGCACGATGCGCTTGTGCCGGCCGAACCCGGTAAAAAACGCGTTCGACTTGCGGGAGCGCCGTGAGCCGTCCATGACGTGGATATTGTCGAGCGGAAAGTCGATCGACCGGGCGTAGGAAAATATCGCCTGCCTCAGCCTCCCCTCCGGCAGCGGGCTGAACCGGTTGAAAAGCGGCATGATCCAGGTCGGGGCCACAAACTGCATCACCAGCATGAAGAGCGTAACGGCCGCCCAGCAGTACAACCAGGCGAAGGGACCGGCATATTCGAAAAATGCGAGCACAGCGGCCAGCAGCGGCCCGCCCAGCACCAGCGCCAGGGCCAGCCCCTTGAGTCTGTCCATAATGAAGGTGGCCCAAGTGGTCTGGTTGAATCCGAACCGCGCCTCGATCACGAAGGTGGCATACACACTGACAGGCAAAGAGACGCTGCCGGCTAAGAGTGACAGAATGCCGATGTAGGCCAACCCCGATGGCACCGGCCCGAGATTCCAAGACCGCACCCATTCATCGAGCAGCGCAAAACCGCCGCCGAACCAGAAAACCAGCAGCACCAGCAGGTTCATAAAGGAGACGAGCCAACCGAAACGGGTGTTGACCTTCAGATAGTCCTGAGCACGGCGGTAACGCGGCGCATCGAAGAGACCCTGAAACTCCCGCGGCAGGTCCGGCCGCAGCGCCTTGAGGTTCAGGTAATCGGCGGCGGCGTTTACAACCAGGTCGAAAACGAGAGCGAACAAAATGATGACGGCGATGATGGTCATGGGGTAAAAAATAGGGATCAAGAATCCGCGGAGTCAAGGGGTCGAAGCAGGAAAGGTCCCTCGGTGAGAGGCGGCAGGCAGGCGCAATGAAAAACAGGCCTACGGTTTAGGGTGCACGGTAAAGGGTTTACGCTGAAAGAGTATTGGCGGAAGTGAACCCCTGTCGTTTCGAATCCCTTAGGAGCTTTTTCGAGTTGGGGAGGCGTTGGGGAAAACGCCTCCCCTCGAACAGAGGAAAGAGATTAAGGGGTTACTTCTATAAAACTCGCCCTAACCACTTAAGCAGACAAAGCTGCTTGGTGGAATCATAATACCACAGCGTATCATGTCAAGGATTTTTTTATTCCGACGCCATCCAACCGTTCGATGAACTCCCAGACGGCGCGGTGGACCCGCTCGGCACCCTCCCCGCGCACGATGCCGTGGCGGTTTAAGCTGAGCAGCACGTAAGCCTTGTCCTCCGAGCCCAGGCGCTGAAAGACCCTGAGCGATCCCTTCGGGTTCACTACCGGGTCACCCTGGCCCTGGACGATCAGAGCGGGCACTTTTATTGCGGCCAGTTTGGGCTCCAGGGCGTCAAAAAACCGCTCCAGTTCGCGCACGCCTGTAATCGGGATGCGCAGGTAGTTGATGTGGGGATTTTCCGGGTGATTTTCCACGTATTCCATCTGAGCATCGTCCAGGCGGACTTTTTTCATCAAGCGGTTCCAGACGTCCACGGCCGGTACCAGACGCGTCGAAAAATCCTTCAGCCGCAGCGGCGGCGAGACGGCAAACACGCCGGCGGCATCGGCGACCCGCGCAGCCAGGTCGAGGGCCAGTCCGGCACCGTTGGAAAACCCCCCGACAACCACCCGCCGGCACAGGCTGCGCATCAGGGCATAGGCACGGTCCACCGATTCCACCCAATCGGGGTAGCGCGTGCGGGCCAGGTCCTCGGGCGAAGTGCCGTGGCCTTTGACCCGCGGGACGTAAACCCACACCCCCTTGCGGGCCAAATATTCCGCCAGCTCTTTCATTTCCAGGGGCGCCGCCATGTACCCGTGAACGAGGACGACCCCGATCCGGCCGAAGCCGCCGCGGATCAGAAACGGACTGCCGACTTCTTTTTTCTTCGATTCCCCTTCGATGAAAAACCGCCGGTAATCATCGTCGAACTCGCGGTATGCGCGGCGCTGCAACGTGGCCGCCACTTTGTGCCGGATCCAGAAATCAGGCAGCCAGGCGGTCCGGCGCACGAGGCGCTGGAGCGCGGTCAACGGTTCGACGGCGTTGGCCATCACCTCGACCGGATTGTCGATACGCGCCCGGTGAAAATCATAGGATGAGGAAAATTTGGAACGGTCCTTGATCAGGTAGCGGCCTTCACGCTTTAAGATGCCCTTTTCGATAGCCACCGATAAAAAGTCGTCCACTCGACCGTAGCGGTCATCGGTCAGCAGGTGCACCTGGTCGTCCTTGAGGTTCTGATGCAAATAGAGACCCTTGACGTCGCCGACGGCGTCCGTCAGCCGAAACAGCTTGAGCCGCAGGGCAGGCTCCTCGAACTTTGTCTGCGGCGAATTGCGGAGCAAAGAGGCGAAGAGGTGGTCGTGGTTGACGGTGGTCATGCCGTAGATGGCGGCCATATAGCGTTGCATGACCTTCAACGCTTCCTTGTGCATCCGCCGTTGAAACGGCAGCGCACCGTCGAACTGCAGCCGATGGCGCGAAGCGATGCCCCGCTGGATCGGCCGGCACGCCAGGTGTCTATCGATCCGAATCGGCTCGCCGAAGCGGATGTCGAGATCGACCCCGGAAAGGAGCATGGTCCCTTCGGTCATGATCTCCTCCACCAGGCGGTCCGGCAGGCCGTTGACCAGGTGGGTGGCCAGGGTGCTAAGGGTGTTTTCGCGCGCCCGGATCGGAAAATAGCTCAGGCAGACCGGTACAATGCACGTGTTGCGGTTCGCGAGCGCTCCCGCCTCCGTGATCTGGAATTGCTCCAGCAGATGGCGCGCCTCTTCGGGGTCTTTTTCCAGCAGCCGTTTAATCCGCTGGCGGTAGAATTCCGCGCGCAGCGCCAGGAAGGCCGCCCCGGTATGGGGCGGGCGTTTTCCTCCGGCGTAGGAAACGATGAACCGCCCCTTTTCGATGATCTTTTTGTTCTTGACCATCCGACCTTCCGGAAAAATGATCCAATTGGCCTCACCGGTGAGAAGGGTCTTGACGATCAGACGATCGCGTTCCGGGTTGCGGGTCGACACCGCCCCGACCTTTTCCAGATAGGCCCCGAAGGCGCCTTTGAAAAATTCATAGCTCGCCAGGGACCAAACCGGCACCCGGGTGAGCTTGAAGATCACATAGGGCATCAAAAAGGTTTCCATACGGGTAAAGTGGTTGATGACGAAAATGATCGACCCGTTGGGTATGTTTTCGATGCCGTAGAGCTTGATCTTCGCCTTGGAGAGTTCGGTTATCGTCTTGATCAGGAGGCCGGTGGTGCGGTAAGCGAACAGGTTCATCGACGCTCCCCGTATGCCAGGATGCCGCTGTGCGGCGACACCTGCACTTTTTGAGTAGCTGTTGACACCGCTTTTGATTGTTTCTATTGTACAATCTTACCGCTCATTAATAAAGAGATTGCCGGAGGGTGACGTGTATTCCAGGATTCTCATTTTACGGTTTCCGGCGGTGGTCGCCCAGAAACCGATTGTCTGCTA
>JBFYWB010000083.1:0-2709 GCA_041299015.1 Deltaproteobacteria bacterium | reverse complement strand
CGATGTGCCTGCATTGACACTTGAGTGCGACCACTGTCCCGCTGGTTGTCAAGGAGTTGTAAATGTCCCAATGGGGACAGACTGCATGATTCTTTTGCGGCCGATACCGGCCCGTTGGCATTGGTGAGGGTCAGCCGACCCCGGAAGGTCCTTGTCACCGAGTTTGACAACTTGGTTCGAGGCCTTAAGTTAAATTTTATCGATAACCTAAGGGTATCTATACGGGAGAAGTAAAATGCCCAAAATCGTTCGTTTTTACCAAACGGGAAATGCCGACGTACTTAAGCTGGAAAATTTACCGCGCGTCGAACCCGGAGAAGGGGAAGTTCGTTTGAAGGTGGAGGCTATTGGCCTCAACCGTGCCGAGGTAATGTTCCGGCAGGGACAGTATCTGGAAACCCCGGTCTTTCCGTCAAAACTTGGATACGAAGCCGCAGGCATAATCGATGCGGTGGGTCCGGGAGTCGCCGGTATCAAAATCGGTGATCGGGTGAACACCATTCCGTCGTTTTCCGTCGGCAAGTACGGGGTCTACGGGGAAAGCGCCATTGTTCCCGCCTATTCGGTGGCCGATTATCCCGATACTCTCTCGGCCGTCGAAGGCGCGGCAATCTGGATGCAGTACATGACCGCATTCGGCGCCTTGGTTGAATATGGACGGTTGAAAAAAGAAGACGCCGTGTTGATTACCGCTGCCAGCAGCAGCGTCGGACTTGCGGCCATTCAGATCACCAAGTCTGTCGGGGCCATGGCTGTGGCAACGACCCGCGGCGAGGGCAAGAAAAAATTTCTTCTCGAAGCCGGAGCCGACCACGTCATCGTCAGCGACAAGGAAGATATCGCCGCCAAAATGAAGGCGATTACCGGCGGCAAGGGCGCCACCATTATCTTCGATCCGGTGGCCGGGCCTTTTTTGGAAAAACTTGCCGGCGCCGCTGCTGAGCGTGCCGTCATATTTCAGTACGGTGCTCTGTCGATGGCGCCCACACCGTTTCCCCTGTTCGAAGCGATCGGGAAAGGCCTGACCGTGCGGGGTTACACCTTGTTCGAGATCGTTGCCGATCCCGAAAAGCTGGCGCGCGGCAAGAAATTCACCTACGACGGCCTGACGTCAGGGGCGCTGAAACCGATCATCGCACGGACGTTCCCGCTGGAAGAAATCGTCCAGGCTCATCGCTTCATGGAGTCCAATCAGCAGATGGGCAAGATCGTGGTAACGGTATGAACAGGCGACACCAATCAAGAAAAATCCGGAACCGGATGATCTACTAAACATCAGAAGCACTAGTTTATCATGTACGCATGGACATCGGTCATCCTCTCCATGACATTTTTAACCGCAATGCCGGCTGCCGCCACCGCGGGCGACCAGTCCGAGGTCATCGACCGGCTGACAGCCGGCGGGCACATTCTGATGATCCGTCATGCGCTGGCACCCGGAAACGGCGATCCGCCCAATTTCAAAATCGGCGACTGCACGACCCAGCGCAATCTCGACGAAACCGGTCGGGTCCAGGCCCGCAGCATCGGTGCGTGGCTGGGCAGAAATGGGGTCACCTCGGCGCGGGTATATTCCAGCCAGTGGTGCCGCTGTCTCGAGACGGCCCGGCTCTTAAATATCGGTCCGGTGCTGGAGTTGGCTGCATTGAATTCATTCTACGAGCGAACCCAGGACCGTGAGCCCAACCTCAAAGCGCTGAATGACTTCATATCGCAGCAGCCGGCGCAGGGCGAGTTGATTGTCCTGGTCACCCACTTCGTGACCATTGCCGGCATCGCCGGCACGGGCGTTTCGTCCGGCGAGGGGGCTGTGTTGGCGCTGCACGAGGATGCACCTTACACGGTGGTCGGTCGACTCGATTTCGGACAATAATTCATGATGTTTGTGGAGACGCTGGGCAATTTATGGACGGAAACTCAATATCATCAACTTAAGGCCTTAAATTCCCCCCCTTTTGGAAAGAGGGGCCAGGGGGGCTTTCTTGTCGGCGTTTGAAAATCCCCCTCGATCCCCTTTTTCAAAAGGGGGACTTTCAATGCCATTGGGCGGAAACTAACTAAAATCCACCCGCTTCTTTTAGGGGTGACGCAACTTTTGAAAGGAGGCGGTTATGAAGCGCAATGCATCAGCCGTATGGCAAGGCGGATTGAAGGATGGCAAGGGTCGCCTGACGACAGGCAGCGGTGTGTTGTCCGACACGCAATACTCATTTAACACACGTTTCGAGGAGGGCGTCGGAACCAACCCCGAAGAACTGATTGCGGCTGCGCACGCCGGCTGCTTTTCGATGGCGCTTTCGATGATGCTGGGTGAAGCGGACATCACGCCTGAACAAATCGACACCACCGCCACTGTCAGCCTGGAAAAAGATGGCGGCGGATTTTCGATAACAGCGGTTCATCTCGAGGTCAGCGTGCGAGCGCCGGGTGCAAGTCAAAACGCATTTTCAAAGGCTGCCGAAAAAGCCAAGGCGGGGTGCCCAGTCAGCCGGGTTCTTAACGCCAAGATCACGATGAATGCGAAACTGGCGAGTTGATAGTGCCGTTTGAGCAACTTCACTTGTCTGTTTCATCCCTCAGGGGAAGAGCCGACCGGCCTATCCGCCGACAGCGGTCTTCATGCTGTCGAAGTGCTGGGCAGCCGATTGGAAAATGATGTAATCGATAAACTGTTCGGCGGTCACCTCACCGCCAAAGGCGGGCATGCTC
>JBFYWB010000071.1:0-2514 GCA_041299015.1 Deltaproteobacteria bacterium | reverse complement strand
GGGGAAAGCGCCTATTCCGAGCCGGTTTCATACACCGTGCCGCGTGCCCTGCAGACCTTCACGATAACGGCATCGGCCGGCGCCAACGGCAGTATTTCGCCAGCTGGTAGCGTCAGCGTGACCGAGGGTCAAAGTAAAACCTTTACCATCACTCCGCACGGCGGCTTTCATATCGATGGCGTGCTGGTGGACGGGGAGTTCAAAGGGACATCTGCCACCTATACGTTCAACACCCTTTCCGCCAGCCACACCATCTATGCGACCTTTGCTTCAACTCCGGTAACCCTGCACACCATCGTCGCGTCAGACGACGGTAACGGCAGCATTTCTCCCAACGGCAACGTCACCGTGATCGAGGGCAACAATCAGAACTTCACCATCACGCCAAACACCGGCTACCGCATTGCCGACGTCCGGGTGGATGCCCAATCCGTAGGGGCGCGGTCGACATACGAATTTCCGAATGTCACCGGATCGCACACGATTTCGGCCAGTTTCGCAGTCAATACGTTTACGATTACCGCAACGGCCGGTAGCAACGGCAGCATTACGCCGGGTACCGTTACGGTCGCGCAGGGAAGTGGCCAAAACTTCACGATTACGGCCAACAGCGGTTACGAAATAACCGATGTAGTTGTGGACAACCAATCCGTGGGCGCCGTTACATCGCACACCTTTTCCAACATCGTCGCCGACCGCACCATTACGGCATTTTTTGCAGCTGTTCCCAAAACGGACTCAACCGAAGATAATTCTTCTTCTGCGACAACCACGAATCCAAGCGATACAACCGATATTCCCGCTCCGACCGGTATGAATACCGATAATACCACCGGCAGCGCGACACCTGCTGTTACGCCGAGACAGGAATACGTCAACCAGACTCCCGATGCGCCCGAACTGTATTTGCCGGCTAACGGCGCACAAGAGGTTTCCTTGACGCCCTTGCTCGAAATCGTCGGTTTTTCGGATCCGGATTCAGACGACGACCATGACGCCACGCATTGGCAAATCGCTGCGGACGAAAGTTTCGGCGATCTGATTCTGGATGTGGTTGTCGACAGGAGCCGAAAGATTAACTATCTGGTCAACTTTCTCGTTCCCCATGGAACGCTGCACAGTGATCAACTTTACTACTGGCGGGCTGCAGTGAAAGACGATTGTGAAAACACCAAAAACTGGTCGAATTGGTCGGAAACGTTTACATTCACGACAGCCGCCGAGGTTCAGCCTGACAAGAACGCCAACGGCGTGCCGGATGACAAAGAACCCAAATACTCGGATCTCGACAAGGATGGATTCAACGACAACGAGCAGCCGCTGATCAGAGTCATCAAGGGCGGCAAGGGTCAGTCGCTGATCGGCATCAAAGCGGTCGAAGGCGTCAGCCGGATCAATTATTTTACCAGTATCGACCCCGAGAGCATTCCGGAAGAGTACGGTCCCAGGCCCAAGCTGCGGCACGGCTTGATGGTGTTCAATGTCACCTTGGAGCAGGTCGGCGCAACGGCGAGAATCGAATTGTTCTTGCCGGACAAACCTCACTCCAGAGCCGAGTGGTACAAGCACGATCCGATCAACGGGTGGTACAAGTTTCCGGTCGACAGCGTCGACGGCAAATATTTCATCGAGATCGAAGACGGCGGGTTCGGCGATGCCGACGGAGCGGCCAACGGCATCATCGTTGATCCCATCGGCCTGGCCGAAATGGCCAGCGAACCCGAATCCGCACCAGCGCCAGATCAATCGGGAAGTGCCTGTTTCATCGAGACCACGCTGGACCGGTCCGCGGTGGAAAGCGCTTCCGTCGGCAACCGACAGACGGTGGTCTTGGGCTTGATCTGCTGCGGGTTTACGCTTCTATGGCTGGCGGTTGCCATGAGCCTTATGCCGAAAGTCAGGGGGCCATTTGAGGTCCGGTTCCTTTTTTAAACATGGCGGCAACGGCGTTGCGATCATCATCGGCGACCGGTCTGCCGCTTAAGGGATCGATGCTGATCCGCACGACATCGTCAGGAATATCGAAGTAGTCGACCGGTTGAAACGCCAGTACTTTCTGCATGTACGCCATCCAGATCGGCAGGGCGGCCCGGGCACCGGACTCGAGATCCCCCAGCGTGTCGAACCGGTCACTGCCCATCCAGACCCCACAGGCAATCGACGGTGAGAAGCCGATAAAAAGTGCGTCACGGTAGTCGTCCGTCGTACCGGTTTTTCCGGCCAGCGGTCTTTTCAACACCGCTGCGTGCCTGCCGGTGCCTTCCTGTATGACCCCGACCAGCATGTCGGTCATGATGGCCGCACCGGTGCGGGACATGACCACCCGTTTATGCGGTTTGGGCCGCCAGATCACCCGGCCGGCAGAATCCTGAATCTCGACAATGCCCCATGGTTCGATCCACTCACCGCGCTTCGGGAAAACGGCATAGGCCGACGTCAGATCGAGCATGCTGACCCCGGAGGTTCCCAGAGCCAGCGTGAGGTCTTGCGCCAGCGGTGTTGCGATTCCGCAAT
>JBFYWB010000069.1:0-2534 GCA_041299015.1 Deltaproteobacteria bacterium | reverse complement strand
CCGAACCGGCACCAACCTAGCCGGTCAATTGACGAGGCTTTGAATCGGGGCCGGGATACGGCCACCGAGGCGGATGAAGCGGTTGGCTCCGCGCGAGTTGTTTACCGGGATGATGACGGCTTGACCAAGTAAACCACCGAAGTGGGCCTTGTCACCCGCCTTTTTGCCCGGAACAGGGATCAGGCGGGTCGCCGTCGTTTTTCTGTTGATGACACCGATCGCCATTTCATCGGCGATGATGGCCGCCAGGGTTTCATCGGACGTATCGCCCGGCAGGGCCACCATGTCGAGTCCCACCGAACAGACGCTGGTCATCGCCTCGAGTTTCTCGAGGCTCAGATGCCCGGCGGCAACCGATTCGGAAATGTTCAGGTCTTCGCTGACCGGGATGAATGCGCCGCTGAGGCCACCGACATGCGAGCTGGCGAAGGCGCCGCCCTTCTTGACGGCGTCATTCAGAAGCGCCAGGGCGGCCGTCGTACCGGGAACCCCGATACTGAGCAGGCCAAGGCTCTGAAAGATTTCCCCCACGCTGTCGCCGACGTTCGGGGTCGGCGCCAGGGAGAGATCGACCACGCCGAAACGGATATTGAGGTTCGCGGCCACTTCGCGTCCGATGAGTTCGCCCACCCGGGTGACTTTATACGCCGTGCGTTTGATCAGTTCGGAAATCTGGCCCAAGTCCATGTGCGGGTCCGCGGCCAGGGCGCGGTCGATCGCCTTCTTGACCACACCGGGTCCGCTGACGCCCACGTTGATGACCGCATCGGCCTCCCCGATACCCAAATAGGCTCCGGCCATGAAGGGGATATCCTGCGGGATGTTGGCGAAGACACAGAGTTTGGCGCAGGCGATGCCGTCCTGCCGGGCGGTAAGGCTGGCGGCACGCTTGATCTTTTGGCCCATCAAGTAAACGGCATCCATGTTGATGCCGGCTCGGGTAGAGGCCACGTTGATCGACGCGCAGACCCGCTCGGTCCCGGCCAGTGCTTCGGGTATGGCATCGATGAGGGCACGGTCGCCTTTGGCGATTCCTTTTTCGACCAGAGCGGAAAAACCGCCGATGAAATCGACGTTCACCTCTTGCGCCGCACGATTCAGAGTGCGCGCGATGGCGATCATTTGGGAGGATGAAAAAGGGGCCGCCGCGACGGCGATTGGACTGAGCGAAATCCGCTTGTTGACCACCGGTATGCCATACTTGTTTCCGACACGGTCGCAGGTCCTGACAAGGCCGCCGGCCAGCTCGTGTATCTTGGACAGAACTTTGTCCTGGAACCGTTGCAGGTCATGGCTGGCACAATCGAGCAGGTTTATGCCGAGGGTGACCGTGCGCACGTCCAGATGTTCGTTCTCCAGCATTTCGAGAGTCGATAGGATTTCTCTTTCCGTCAGCATGTTTTTCTTCCGTCAGGACTCCCGCCCGCCGTTAACGGTTAAATGCGATTGATGGCCTCGAATATGTTGCGGTGTTGAATACTGATCTGCAGGCTCAGTTCCGTCGCCTTGGCGCGCAGGTCGGCGTAAAGTCCCAGCTGGTCGGTATCGGTCGGAATATCGACCTCATAAATCATGATGTTGCTGTTCGGATCGTCACCGCCCTTGAAGACCGCCTGCAGATTGGTTACGTTGACCCCGTAGCGGGCGATGATCTCAGTGATTGCGGCCACCAGACCCTTGCGGTCCGGGCCCTTGGTGGTGATCACAAACGGTTCGCTTCTGGCGATCGTGAAGGCCGCCACCCCTACTTCGAGGGGTTTGACGAAAACATGATGGTTCAGAGGCGTCAGGCCTTCCTCGAGGTAGCCGTGCAGATCGCTGAGCGACTGCTCCGCGGGCAGGGCCACGATGAAGATGCCGCTGAACTCGGACTGCAGAATGGTCTGGCTGACATTTTCAATGTTGCAGCTCTTCTCGAACAGCATCCGGGTTACAGCCGCGATGATACCGGGTCGATCCGGCCCCAGGACCGATATGACGGCCTTGTTCATGTGACCCTCCCGTTGAGTTCCCCTCGGTGAGCAGTGGCCGAAAAAAGCATTCAATACCACAACGAACCGACCTGTCAACAGGTGTTCTGCCCAAAAACCAGCCAACACCATTGCCGCGGCCGCGGCATGCTTCCACCGCGGCCGCGGCTGAGCGCACGCAGGACCGACGGCAGCCGGGTTCATAGAATCAGGCAGTCGGCCACGATTTCCCAGAGGTACTTGACCGTCAAATCCGGCATGCCGTATTCCGCCTTGATATTGTTGAGCTGCCCGTGACAGCTGTGACAGGGCACCACGATCATGGCCGCGCCTGAGGCCTTGATCTGCTCCATTTTTCTGCGGCCGTAAAAGACCCTTTCTTCGTGATAGCCGTTGGTCAAAGCGCCGCCGCCGCCACCGCAGCAGATCTGGTGCTGCCGGGCCGGGTAGAGATCGACCCAATTTTCAAGGCACTGCGACAAAATCCAGCGCGGTTCCTCGTAATACCCGTGCCCGAACAATTTTTCGGCCTTGCGGCAGTAATTGCAGGGATCATGGTAGGTC
>JBFYWB010000061.1:0-57526 GCA_041299015.1 Deltaproteobacteria bacterium | reverse complement strand
TTATTTCGTAACCGCTGTTGGCCGTAATCGTGAAGGTTTGGTCACTTCCCTGCGCGACCGTAACGGTACCCGGCGTAATGCTGCCGTTGCTACCGGCCGTGGCGGTAATCGTAAACGTATTGACTGCAAAACTGGCCGAAATCGCGTGGGGCCCGGTGACATTCGGAAATTCGTATGTCGACGTTTCACCTGCTGACTTTCCGTCCACCCGCACGTCGGCAATGCGGTAGCCGGGGTTTGGCGTGATCGTGAAGTTCTGATTGTTGCCCTCGATCACGGTGACGTTACCTTTAGGGGAAATGCTGCCGTTACCGTCGTCTGAGGCGACGATGGTGTGCAGGGTTACCGGAGTTGAAGCAAAGGTCGCATAGATGGTGTGGCTGGCGGAAAGGGTGTTGAACGTATAGGTGGCAAAAGTCCCTTTGAACTCCCCGTCCACAAGAACGCCGTCGACATGAAAGCCGCCGTGCGGACTGATGGTAAAGGTTTTGCTTTGACCCTCGGTCACGCTGACGGTACCAGCGGGCGAAATACTGCCGTTGGCGCCGGCCGATGCCGTTATCGTGAAGGTCTGCAGGGCACGCGGCACGGTGTATGAAACCGGCTCGGAATAGGCGCTTTCCCCATAGCCGTTGTAGGCGGTGGCCACGAAATAGTATTTTTGCCCATCAACGAGCCCGGATACCTTGCAGCTCGTGGTTGCGACATCACAGCCTTTTGTCGGATAAACAGACCCGTTGGTTCCGTGATACACCCGGTATCCCGTTACGGTCATACCGGGTTGTGAAACCGCGTCCCATGCCAGGGTCACATCGGCTGAATACGCATTGCCGGCAAAGACAATCGCCGACATCAATATGATAAAGCAAGGGACCGCCTTGAAGAACGCCGGTCGAAAGACGTTGAATCGTAAAAGTGACATCGCCATTACTCCTCTGCTCGGTTAGTTTTCCCAGGGGCAGAAGAGCAAATTGAATGCCACCGCGGTTTTGAACGCCGTTTCGACGGCCGGCCTTTAAAGTGCGCCGCAGCATTGCGAACCCTCCGGTGGTCCAATACATTGGAATTATATTGGATCTGAAGCGCCGATTTTTTCTGAAAATTGGCCGCAGCGCATTAGCACAGCCTCGGCGCAGCGGCCATCGGGCGGTCGCACGATTACAGAGAATCTTCCGCATCAGTAATTCGAATTACAAAATGGATTTTGACAGGCAAGGGCGGAATCGTCTTGAAAGTGCGTGAAAGAAGAGGTACACATGAACCGGATGAGGTCCTTTTGGTATCGCCCCGCGAAAATTTCCGAACTTTAAACGACCTGACATCCTTTTCGTGATGATCTAAATGATGATCTGGGTGATGATTTGGGCGCCAATCTTTTAACACCTGCGATAAACGGGCAGAGAAGAACCTCTTAGTAGATGGGCTCAAAGGAGCGTTCGGTTACCGGACGATTGTGCGATGATCCGCAAGGCAACGATTCAAGACGTCAAGTCGATTCACAAACTGCTGCAGTTCTACGGCTCGCAAGGCGTCCTTCTGGCCAGACCGCTTAGCGAACTATACGACCACGTCAGAGATTTTTTCGTTTACGTCGACCGCGACGAAAACCGGGTGGCCGGCTGCTGTGCCCTTCAGTTTTGCTGGGAGGACCTGGCCGAGATCCGATCACTGGCGGTTCAACCCGAATATGGCGACCGAGGCATCGGGCGTGCGCTTGCGGAAACCGTCATCGCCGAGGCGGCGAGCTTTAAAACCCGCAAGATTTTCACCCTCACTTACGAGCCGGGGTTCTTCAGCCAATTCGGTTTCAAGGAAATCGATCGCGCGGAACTACCGCTGAAAATCTGGGCCGATTGCATCATCTGTGTGAAGTTCCCCGATTGTGACGAGACCGCCATGATGAAGGATTTGCAAGAGCAGGGTTAGAATCCGAAGCGGGCCGGCGGCCGGTCGAAGGCCAGCCGGACGCGTGCCGGGACTGTCAGGAGTAAATCACGTTGAAGGGCAGCGGCGGGTATCTATAAACGCCCGGCAGTGGCAGGATGTGCTGACCGCCGACCGACTGCCAGGAAAGGTCGGGCTTGATTTCTCTCAGCTTCCCGTCCTCCGGCGGCCGGGAGTGAACGGTGTAGTCGTAAGTGGCCTGGAAGATGCAGAGGCAGTCCTTGCCACTGCCGTTGTTTTCCACCACGTAGTTTCTCTTGACGGCCCGCAGGGTAAGGCCGTTTTCCCGCCCCGTCTGCTCGAGTTCTTTTTCGCTGAACCTCATCAGGACTGCCTTGGATACGCCGCGCTCCGAAATGCGGATCAGAGTCCGGCTCTCGCTGCTGCCGGCATAAACAGTGGAGATGCAGGGCAACCGCTTTAAGTACTGCGCCGCAACTATGGCAGCCGTCCGGCGGCCGCCGATCATTACGGGCAGACAGTAATATTCGAAGAATTTTTTCTGGATGTCCTCGGCGTATTTATCCCCTCTTTCATGGATATCCTTGGATATGTACCGCAGATGTCGAGCGAGATCCTCGGCCGCGTCCGCGATCGGCCAGTCGATTCGGACATGAAAGTGACTCAGCCCGTACCGATTTCTATCCTGCGTGGCCGGGTCTCTTTGAATCAAAAGGGCATAATCCACCGGCAGCAGGATCCTCAGGAAGTCACAGAAGTGGGCCGATTCCAGGAATTTGTACTTTCTGTCGAACCCGTTGGTCAACGGCAGGGTTTTCGACTGCAGCAGATTGGTCTTGGTGATCCGGTTGACATCGTAGAAACGGATGTACTTCTTATACTCCAGCGCCAGTGAATCTTCGACGAAAATCACCAGGAAAGTGTTCTGAGCTCCGTATTCGACATCCGGAATCCGGGCACGGGGCTTTAGTTCCCGTTTTTCGACAAAAGGAAATGTCAGACCCCTCTCAACGAACTTATGATAGGAGTCGATCAGCGCATATCTCAGAAGGAAATGATCGAGTTCATCCCGTAACAGTTCATAGTGGGAGCGCCTCAGCCGGTCGGCCTTGCTCAGTTCCTCCCTGACACGCCAGAATGTCAACTTTGCTCCTGTTTTCCATTGACGTTTTTTCGGCCGAGCGTTTAGAGCAGGCCCTCGCGCTCTAAAAGTGCTTATAATTATACCATATTCTTTTCTCGGCCCAAAGAACTTTTTCTCCTCTGCCGGTTAGACCGACTTCGCTACGGCGCCTCGTCCGGCTTGTGGTTGAATTTTTCAATCCAGCGATAGAGCGACTCCCGATACCGGTAGGCAGGAACGACCAGGAGCAGACAGGCGACCACCAGCACCGTCAGCCACCCGTAATTGCGGTCGAAGAGCAGCGCGCCCTGCAGACTAAGCATCAGCGTGCCGGGCATTCGGCCCACAGTTGAAATGAGCATGAACAGTTTGACCGGAAGTTTGCTTAAACCGAGAAAAAGACAGAAGTAGTCTTTCGGAAAACCCGGAAGTACAAACAGAAAAAAAACGATGATCACGCCCTGGTGCCGCAGGAATGCATCGAAACGCCTCAGGGTGTTCTCCGGAATGAGACGGCGAATGACGTGATTGCCAAGATAACGCCCGATCAGGAAGTTGGTCAAGGACCCCAAGGTGAGTCCGATGGTTGACAACAAGAAGCCCTTGGAGGCGCCGAAAATGTAGCCGCCGATGAAACCGGTGGCCTCCCCGGGCACCGGAGCGAAAATCACCTGCAAGAACTGAAAGGCGACAAAGGCCAGCGGTGCAAAGACCCCGAAAGACCTGACGAGGTCCGCCACCTGCTCCTTGTCCGTAACGAATCGGAAGAAAGCCGTAAGATGAAGTCCGAGCGCCTCCCGGTAGATTAATCCGAGCGCAACGCAGATGACGGCTGCGACGGCTGCCAGGAGCCGGAAGCGCCAATCGAAAAACGTACGGGTCGGTTTTGGGTTGTCCGGATTGGCCATGTTGAGCGGTTAACCGTCGGTCATTTTTACCGGCAACGGCGGGGGCACCAAGGGCCTTGACACCTGGGGTTGCGGCGGCCGACCGTCGGTGCGCGGCATGGTGTCTTTACGGCGCCGGTTCTGCGGACGTTTCCAGAGCGGCAACGGCAGGCAGCGTCTTTCCTTCCAACATTTCAAGGAAGGCCCCACCGCCGGTCGATATAAAAGCGACCCGATCCGTCTCACCGGCCATGTTGACGGCGGCAACGGTGTCTCCGCCACCGACGATCGTCAACGCGTGGGCCGCCGCGACACCGGCGGCCATGGAGGTGGTTCCGCGGCTGAAGGCGTCGATTTCAAACATGCCCATGGGACCGTTCCACACAACCGTGCGGACATCCTGCAGCGCTTCCCGAAAAAGCAGTGCGGTGGCCGGACCGATGTCGAGGGCCATCCAGTCGCGCGGGATCTCCTGGGCCGTAACGATCTTGGCGGGTGTCTCGGCCTCCGGTTCCGGCGCGACTACCACGTCGACGGGCAGATAGAACCGGACCCCTTTTTCGACGGCCATTTTCATGACCTCTCCGGCCGCGGCGACGCGGTCTTCTTCAACTCTTGATTTACCGACCGCATATCCCATGGATTTCAAAAACGTGTTGGCCATCGCCCCCCCCACGATCACCGTATCGACATGCTGCAGCATGTTGTGCAGGGCCGCGAGTTTGGAGGAAACCTTGACCCCGCCCACGATGGCCGCCATGGGCCGGCGGGGATCGGCCATCGCTTTGCTGATATAGTCGATTTCTTTTTTCAGCAGCAAACCGGCGCCTGAAATCGGGGCGAATTTGGTTATGGCAACAACCGACGCATTGGCACGATGGGAGACCGCAAAGGCGTCGTTGATGTAAACATCGCACATAGCGGCCAGAGAATGGGCGAAATCGTCGTCGTTCTCTTGTTCTTCCGCGTGAAACCGCAGATTTTCCAGCAACACCACGTCCCCAGGCTCCATCCCGGCGATCAGCGGCGCGACCGCCTCTCCGACGCAGTCCTCGGCCATCCGGACATTCGTGTCGAGCAGGTCGCCGAGGCGTTCGGCAACCGGCGACAAGCTGAATTCCTGGACCGGTTTTCCCTTCGGGCGCCCGAGGTGGCTGGCAAGGATCAGCTTGGCGCGCTTTTCACGAGCGTAAACGATGGTGGGCAGCGCCGCCCTGATGCGCGAGTCGTCGGTAATCCGTTGCTGCCTGTCCAGGGGGACGTTGAAATCGACCCGGATAAACACCCTTTTGTCGCTGATGTCGATGTCTCTAATCGTTTTCATGCTGCCCTCCTTGCCCGTTGATCGTCTTTTGCCGCTGCTGCATGCATCGATGCAGCGCTTTCTTCTTCGACCAGCGCTCCAGAAAACCGATTGCGCCGGAAGCATAAGCCCGTTCCAGTTTTTCGGCGTGGACCTTCAAGCCTTCGGATTTTTGCATGGCCGCCCTGAGACACTCGGTCTTGTACAAGCAGGGCATGCACGATTCAGGGGTGTGCCGCAGTCCGTCGCCGCCGAGGGGAAACACCTTGTCCAGTTGAGAAAAGCAATAAGGGTGTTCGTCGTGAGGGTTTTTGGGATCCGGGTTGTGCATCTTTTGTATCCTTTGACGACGGTCGGCCAGACATCGCGGCGGTCGGCAACGGTATGCCTGCGCCCCGTCATGTGGGTGTAACGCATTGAAACCCATAATAATCCATCGATAGACCAAAAGCAATAGGCGCGCGCGAAAAGGGTGCCGAGGAAGACCTTATCATGGCGGGGCCTCAGGCGTCGATCTGGTCAAATTCCCGGTTGATGCGGGCAATGTGTCCCTGGTCGGCGAAGCTGAAATAGCGGTTGTTTCCGATGATGAGGTGTTCGTGAACCGTGATGCTGGTGACCCGGCAGGCGAAGATCAAACGCCGGGTGACGGCAATGTCGTCCGCCGATGGCTGCGGGTCGCCCGAGGGATGGTTGTGCGCAAAGATCAGGGCCGCGGCCTGATTCTTCAAGGCCGCGCGCACGACTTCACGCGGGTAGACCGAACTGGCCGTCAACGTCCCCTTGAAAAGCGTTTCGGTGGTGATCACGCGGTTCTTGGCGTCGAGGTAGATGACTCTGAAATGTTCCCGCTGTTTGTCCCGCATGCTGTGGTAGAGAAAGTCGAACAGGTCGCGCGAGTTGTTCAACGCGTCCTTGTTTTCGATTTTGCGGGCCAGGTAGCGGTCGGCAACGGCCTTGACCAATTTAATCCCGAAAAGGTTTATGGGCCCGATGCCGTCGACCTCGCGGAGTTCTTCGGGGCTGGCCTCCAGGACGCCCTGCAGGTTCCGGAACCTGACCAAGGCGGTTTTGGCGGCAGCCTTGCAATCCTTGCGTGGGGTTGCCAGGGTCAACAGCAACTCGATCACCTCGTAATCGTGAAACCCCTTCAACCCGGATGACAAGAACTTCTCCCGCAGTCTCTTGCGGTGGCCGGCGCCTTTTAGTGGTGGATTACCTGGCACTGCAAATTTCCTCTTGGTTTCACTCCATCATCGACCCTTTTCCGCAATCCCGTCATTCTTCATCCAACTCGTATTTGAGTTCGCGGGTCATCAGCCGCTGGACCGCTTCTAAGGGTGCGAGGTCTTCGTACAAAATGTGATAGGTCGCGTGGCAGATGGGCATGTCGACACCGATTTTTCGCGAAAGGTTGTAGACGGATTGGGAGGTTTTCACCCCCTCGGCCACCATGCGCATGTCGGCCAGGATCTCTTTCAATTTCATGCCGAACCCTATTTTCTGACCCAGGGTGTGATTGCGGCTGAGCGAGCCGGTGCAGGTCAAAATGAGATCGCCGATGCCGGCCAGTCCCGTGAAGGTGCGCGGTTTGGCGCCGAGGGCCACTCCCAGACGCCGGATCTCGGTCTGACCGCGGGTGATCAGAGCCGCCCGCGTATTCAAGCCGAAACCGAGCCCGTCGATGACCCCGGCGGCGATGGCGATGACGTTTTTGACGGCACCGCCCAGTTCCACTCCCAGGACATCGTCGTTGGTGTAGACCCTGAAGGAAGGGGTGGCAAATACTTGCTGAACCACGCCGGCGACGGCGAGATTCTTTGCGGCGACCGTCACGGCGGTGGGAAACCCCATGGCCACCTCGCGCGCAAAACTGGGCCCGGAGATCACGGCCAGCTGTTCTTCCGGAACATGCGGCAGGGTCTGTTTCAAAACGCCGGTCATGGTCAAGTGAGTGGCATTCTCGATTCCCTTGGAGGCGGTTACGACGATGGCCTCCCGCTGGATGTGCTCACGCATCTGTGACGTCGTCTCCCGCATCACGTGAGACGGCACCGCCACCAGTACCAGGTCTTTGCCGCCGGCGGCCGCAACCATATCGCCCGTAGGCGTTAGGGTGGGTGCCAAAGGAATCCCCGAGAGAAACACCTTGTTCTCCCGCTCCTGCTCGATTTGGGCGATGACCTCGGGTTCATATACCCACAGGTCGATGCCGTAGCCTTTGGCGGCCAGCAGGTTGGCCAGGGCCGTGCCCCAGCTGCCGGCGCCCACAACACCGATTTTCAGGATATCCACTGCCGTATCTACCGGTTTCATACAAGTCAACCTCGCGCCGATAGGTGTCCGTCGATCGAATCCGCCTTGCTCCGGTTTACTCATCCTCTATCCGCGCCGCATCGACCACCTTTTCGCCTTCCTCGATATCGATGAGCTTGACGCCCTGGGTGTTGCGGCTGATGACCGAAACGCCGCTGACCGGAATTCGGATCAACTTGCCGGCATCGGTCATGAGCACCACGTTGTCATCTTCCTCGACCAGCAGCAGGGCCACGACTTTTCCATTGCGTTCGCTGGTCTTGATGGTGATCACCCCCTTGCCGCCGCGCTTCTGAATCGGATATTCGTCCACCGAGGTTCGTTTGCCGTAGCCGTTCTCGGTCAGGGTGAACAGGGTCTGACCGTGGCTGAGCACCGCCATTCCGACGATGCGATCACCTTCGGCGAGACTCATGCCCCTGACCCCCTGCGACGTGCGGCCCGAGGGTCGCACGTCGGCTTCATGAAAGCGGATCGACTTTCCCATGGCCGATGCCAGGAACACGTTGTAGGTCCCGTCGGTCAGTCGGGCCTCGATCAGCTCGTCTCCGGGAAGCAGGGAAATCGCGATGATGCCGCCTGACCGGGGCCGGCTGAAGGCCATGAGGTCGGATTTCTTGACCAACCCGTCACGCGTTGTCATCAGGATGTGGTGGCCGGGTTCGAAAGCCGCTACGGACATCACCGCGGTCAGCTTTTCATCCGGTGCCAGATTGAGCA
Source organism: Deltaproteobacteria bacterium (assembly GCA_041299015.1). GTDB lineage: Bacteria > Desulfobacterota > Desulfobacteria > Desulfobacterales > SG8-13 > JARFQH01. The sequence continues at coordinate 49,272 of JBFYWB010000061.1, read as the reverse complement.
GATTGATGACGGCCTTGCCGCGGCTTGTGCGCCCGGCCTGGGGTATGTCGTATACCTTGCGCCAGTAGACCTTGCCCTGATTGGTAAAAAAGAGAAAGGTGTGATGCGTGGAGGCCACGAAGAGGTGTTCGACAAAATCCTCTTCCTTGGTTCCCATGGCGGTCTTGCCCTTGCCGCCGCGCCGCTGAATGCGGTAGAGGGTGATCGGATTGCGTTTGATGTAACCGTCCTTGGAAATGGTAACCACCATGTCCTCTTCGACGATCATGTCCTCGATGTTTATTTCCGTGGTGTCGAGAACGATTTCCGATCGGCGGGCATCCGCAAACTCTTTCTGGATTTCGGCGATTTCCTCCTCGATGATGTCCAAAACAAGCCGTTCGTTGGCCAGGATCTCCTTGAAACGGGCGATGTCTTTGAGAACGGCTTCAAATTCCTCGACGATCTTTTCGCGCTCGAGCCCGGTCAGTCGCTGCAGGCGCATATCGAGAATCGCCTTGGCCTGAATGACCGTCAAGCCGAACCGATCCATCAACCGCGTCCGGGCGTCATCCGGAGACGGCGAGTTTCTGATCAGGGTCACCACCTCATCCAGGTTGTCCAGCGCCACCTTCAACCCCTCAAGGATATGGGCCCGCTCTTCGGCCTTGCGCAGATCGAAGCGTGTCCGCCGAACGATGACTTCCTTGCGGTGGAAGATGAACTGTTCGAGGCTCTCCTTGAGGCTCAGGAGCTCGGGACGTCCCTGGACCACGGCCAGAAAAATAATCCCGAAACTGCTTTCCAGGCGCGTGTGCTTATAGAGCTGGTTGATGATCACGCCGGCGATCTGGTCTTTCTTCAACCCCAAGGCGATGCGCATCCCCTCGCGGTCCGACTCGTCCCGGACATAGCGCAGTCCTTCGATCTGCTTGTTCTTGACGAGATCGGCGATCTGTTCGATCAGCCTGGCCTTGTTGACCTGGTAGGGCAGCTCGGTAATGACGATCGTCTCGGACTGGGTGCGCTGGTCTATTTCGACGATGACCCGCCCCCGCATCCGGATGATACCGCGACCGGTGCTGTAAGCATCCTCGATGCCCTTGGTGCCGTAAATGATGCCGCCGGTCGGAAAATCGGGCCCCGGGATATACTTGATCAGGTCGCGCCATGCGAGCTGCGGATTGTCGATCAGGGCCTTCACGGCCTCGCAGACCTCGTTGAGATTGTGCGGCGGAACGTTGGTGGCCATCCCGACCGCTATTCCCGAAGACCCGTTGATCAGCAGCGACGGAATCTTGGCCGGCAGGACCGACGGTTCGGTCAGCGACTCGTCATAGTTGGGCGCAAAGTCGACGGTTTCCTTGTCCAAGTCGGAGAGCATCTCGTGCGCCAGGCGCGTCATTCTTATCTCGGTGTAGCGCATTGCGGCCGGCGGGTCACCGTCGACCGACCCGAAGTTGCCCTGCCCGTCGACCATCGGGTAGCGCAGCGAAAAATCCTGAGCCATGCGCACAATGGTGTCATAAACCGCCGTGTCGCCGTGAGGATGGTATTTACCGATCACATCGCCGACGATGCGCGCGGATTTTTTGTAGGCTTTGTTCCAGTCGTTTCTGAGCTCCCGCATGGCGAAGAGCACGCGGCGGTGAACCGGCTTGAGGCCATCGCGCACATCGGGCAGCGCCCGCCCGATGATGACGCTCATGGCGTAATCGAGGTAGGATTTGCGCATCTCGCTTTCGATGCTGACGTAGGGCGACTTCTCGGTTGATATCATTGATTCACCTGGTTCGGTTGGGCCGGTTAAGCCTGTTGGGTCAGTCGCGTCGTTTGATCGGTTGAACCGGATTCAAACTCCGGCTCAATTGATCCACCGACGAAACTGTTTTTTATATCATGTTTTGAACTCTTGGACCAGGTTCTTGTCCTGATCGTCCGGCAGCGGTGACAGATTGAAAACAAAGGCGAGCAGGAACAGGGAGACCGGGAAATAAACCGAAAATGCCCGCAGAATCAAATTGCGGGTATGACGTCCGTTGCGGCTTTCTTCCATGCAGCGACCCCGGTTGTTATCCTACGGTTCTTGCGGCCGGCGGGAATGAGAGGCGGATGTCGGGAATCGCGAATAAGGAAAGATCGACTCGGTTGCGGCAGTCCGCTTCCGGCCTCTTTCTCGGGGCGACCGGATGGCATCGGTAAACAAGTCCATGCCCGCTGCTGCATGCGTGGCAGCGGAATGGCCATGGCATGGCGGAAACGGCTGACTGACTATCGGGCGATAAAGGCCCCGGCACCCGAAAGGAGAATGATTTGGTAAATGATAATCGCCATCGGGTCGTTAAAAATGGCATAGACGATACCACCGCCGATGATGGCCGGAACCCCACAGAACACCAGGATACCCAATTTTCTGGCTACGCTCATGCTTTCCCCTGCTTTCCCCGTCGCTGGTTGTCGATTTCTGACGCCCGTGTCGGAAGTGTCCCGATTTTCTTGGCGCTTATATCAACAGAGCCCGGCCCTGTAAAGCAAAAATTGGACATAGACCGCCGCAGGCCGCGGCTGACCGGCGCGTTTCACTTAACCCCTGCCGAGGAGGCGGTCAACAGAAGCCGCTGCAGCCAAAAGACCGGAACGACCGGCTCGCCCTATCAACGCTCGACGATCATGGCCATCCCCATGCCACCGCCGATGCACATGGTGACCAAGCCGGTGTGATAGCTCCTGCGCTTCATCTGGTTCATTGCGGTGACCATCTGCCGGGTGCCGGTGCAGCCGATCGGGTGTCCGAGAGAGATGCCGCTCCCGAGCTCGTTGGGCCTGTCGTTTTCGATCCCGAGCTCGCGCATGCAGCCGATCGCCTGGGCCGCGAAGGCCTCGTTCAACTCGATGGTATCGATATCGCTCAGCGCCATTGCAGTCATCTTCAACACCTTGCGCACCGCCGGCACCGGGCCGAGCCCCATGAAGGCCGGATCGACGCCGCCCGCAGCAAAACCTTTTATGCGGACAATCGGTTCAATGCACAGGTCGGCGGCCTTTTCGGCGCTCATGAGCACGACCGCCGCAGCCGCGTCGTTGATGCCCGAGGCGTTTCCGGCGGTGACGGTCCCGTCTTTCTTGAATGCCGGCCGCAGTTTCGCCATTTTGTCGATGTCCGTATCCATGGGACGTTCGTCCACCTCGAAAACGGTGTCGCCCCTGCGGGACTTGATCACCACCGGCACGATCTCCTGGCTGAACAGGCCGTCTGTTATAGCCTTGCGCGCGCGGTTGTGGCTGAGCACGCCCAGTTCGTCCTGCTCCCTGCGGCCGATGTCGTAGAGTGCGGCGATGTTTTCGGCCGTCAGCCCCATGTGATAGCCATAAAATATTTCGTAGAGGCCGTCGAAAACCATCAGATCGCTGATTTCGCCGCTGCCGGTCAATTCCATGCGGTAGCCCCAGCGGGCTTTGGGGAGCGCCAGCGGCACCTGGCTCATGTTTTCCTGCCCCCCGGCGATGACCACATCGGCCTGGCCGCTCATGATGGCGGTGGCGCCCAGGGCGATTGACTTGAGTCCTGAGCCGCAAACCTTGTTGATGGTATAGGCCGGGGTTTCCTTGGGTATCCCGGCCCGCATCATGGCCTGCCGGGCGGGATTCTGGCCCTGCCCGGCCTGCAACACGTTGCCCATGATGACCTCGTCGACGGTAACCGGTGCGGCGGTGGCATCCCAGTCTTGGGGCCGTGTTTCCAATTCAATCGGGCCCCTGCCCTTCAGTTTGTCCGGTGCGATTTGTTCCAACTGGCGCCCGGCAACCGGTCGTAACCCGGCCCGCTTAAGTGCGTCTCTGATGACCAGAGCGCCCAGCTCGACCACCGGCACCGACTGCAGGCTGCCGCCGAAGGAGCCGATCGCCGTTCTCGATCCGCTGACAATGACCACTTCTTTCATTCCGGGAGCCTCCTACCCTATAATTGATTTTGAGTAATCAATTGATTATGTTCCCACCAGAGTGCGAGAGGACGTCTTTTTCCTAACACAACCAGACCTGACGGTCAATGGCGGCAGGCGTGTGTCTGATCCTTTTTGCGTATGAAACCCGGCCTGGTTTCCGATTGATTCTGGCGGCCAACCGCGATGAATTCTATGACCGCCCGACCCGGCCGCTGTCGCGCTGGAGCGATGCCCCGCACGTCTATGGCGGCCGCGACCTGAGGGAAGGCGGCACATGGTTCGGCGTATCGCGTCGCGGACGGCTGGCGGCACTGACCAACTATCGCGATCCGGCGCACCGGCTTTTGCAGGCGCCTTCGCGGGGGCTGTTGATCAATCGCTTCCTGACCGGCGACGATCCACCGGCAGAATACCTAAAACAGGTGGCCCGGACCGCCCATCACTACAACGGCTTCAACCTGCTGGTGGGCGATCAAGCCGGTATCTGGTACGGCTCCAACCGCGGCGACGGGATCCTGCGGCTGCGGCCGGGTTTTTACGGTCTGAGCAATCACCTGATCGACACGGCGTGGCCCAAGGTGTCGCAAGGCAAAAACCGGCTGCGCGCCCTGTTGGAAGGCAATGGCGGATGGGATATCGAGGATCTGTTGGCCCTGCTGGCGGACCGCACCGTTGCACCCGATCGGGAACTGCCGGACACCGGCGTGGGCCTCGAATGGGAACGCACCCTCTCGCCGCTTTTCATCACCAGCCCAAACTACGGAACCCGCTCATCGACGGTGTTGCTGATCACGACCGCGGGCGAGTTCACTGTCGTCGAGCGCCGCTTTGCGGAGGGGAACCCGGCCGGCGATGCTGCCGAGACGACCCGCAGGGAACACTTCACGATTTCTCCGTCTTCTTCAACCGCTGCCAGTGATCGAGACGCTCCTTGATGATTTTCTCGTAGCCCCTGTCGGTCGGCCGGTAGTATTGACGCCCCTTGAGGGCATTTGGCAGATACTCCTGCGGCGCATAGGCCTCCGCATAATCGTGGGCGTAGCGGTAGCCTTTGCCGTAGCCAAGATCTTTCATCAGCCGCGTCGGAGCGTTCCGGATCTGAAAAGGCACCGGTTGAGACCCGGTGGCCGCGATATCATCCGTGACGGCTTGGTAGGCCGCATACAGGCTGTTGCTCTTGGGGGCCGTTGCGAGGTAGACCGCCGCCTGGGCCAAGGCGAGGTCGCCTTCGGGCCGACCGATCAGCTTGACCGCCGCCACGACATCGATCGTCACGCCGAGAGCCCGCGGGTCGGCGTTGCCGATGTCCTCGGAAGCAAACCTGACCAGACGGCGGGCGATATACAGCGGGTCCTCGCCGGCCAGCAGCATGCGGCCGAGCCAGTAAAGCGCGGCATCCGGGTCGCTGCCGCGCAGACTCTTGTGGAGCGCGGAAATCAGATTGTAGTGTTCTTCACCCGACTTGTCGTAGAGCAGCGCCTTTTTCTGCAGGGCCGCTTCGACCTCCGGCAGGCAGATCCGCCTCGGCCCGGCACGGGCGTCATGTTCTTGTGTTGCGTTCACGAAGGCCGCCACGACTTCAAGGCCGTTCAGGGCCGTGCGACCGTCCCCGTCGGCAATGGCGCTCAGGTGCAAGAGGGCCTCCTGCGCCAGCTCGACCGAGAGCTTTCCAAGACCACGCTCCTTGTCGCTCAAGGCCCTCGCCAGTATGGTACCGATATCGGCTTCGCTCAACGTGTTCATGGTCAGCACCCGGCAGCGTGACAGCAGGGGGGCGATCACTTCGAAAGAGGGGTTTTCCGTCGTGGCGCCGATCAGGGTAATCAGGCCGTTTTCGACGTGATGCAGAAAAGCGTCCTGCTGGGCCTTGTTGAACCGGTGGATTTCATCCACGAACAAAATGGTCTTTCTGCGGTGCAGGCTCAGCTGCTGACGGGCGGCGTCAATGACCGCGCGAATGTCTTTGATTCCCGCAAGGACCGCCGAAAAGTGGGCGAAATGAGACCGGGTCTCGCCGGCGATGATTCGGGCCAGCGTGGTTTTACCGCAACCCGGCGGACCCCACAGGATCATCGAAAAGATCTGGTCATTTTCGACGGCCCGACGGATCAGGGCCCCCTCGCCGACCAGGTGCTGCTGGCCGATGAACTCGGCGAGGTTGCGCGGACGCATGCGTTCGGCTAAGGGTCGCGAAGAGTCAAAGGCCGCCCGGGATCGATAGTCGAACAAATCGGTCATGAAAATGGCCCTATCCTTAAAAAAAACCAGAAACGACCCTTTGCGCTCTATACCTTAAAGGAACCTTGCCGGAGTGCCCTTATTTCGGCCTTTGCCCCGGCAGCCGCCGCCTCTCCCGCTTCCGAAAAAAAAGGCGCACGGGCGTTTTGTCGAGGCCGGTCTCATGGCGCACGCGGTTGACTAGGTAGCGCTGGTAGGAGAAATGGACGGCTTCCGGATAGTTCACGAAACAGACGATCGTGGGCGGTTTGGTCGCTATCTGGGTGGCGTAGAAAAATTTGATCCGCCGACCGCGGTGAAGGGCCGGGGTGTTCTGCTCGATGGCCGTTTCGAAGAGTTTGTTCAACCGACCGGTCCCGACGCGCGAGCCGTATTGACGGTAGACCTCGTCCACGAGGTTGAAAATCCTGGGTATCCGCTGCCCGGTCACCGCCGAAACCGAGAGTACCGGTGCAAAGCCGATAAATTTGGCCTGCTCCTTGAGGGCCTGACTAAAACGGCGCAAGGTGTTGCGGTCCTTTTCCACCAGGTCCCACTTGTTCAGCAGGAAAACACAGCCGCACCCGCGCTCGTGGGCATAACCGGCGACGGTGATGTCCTGTTCCGTGATCCCTTCCGCGGCGTCGATGACCACCAGGGCCACATCGCAGCGCTCAAGACTGCGCAGGGCCTTGATGATCGAAAACTTCTCGAGTTTGCGCGACACTTTGCCCTTGCGCCGAATACCGGCCGTGTCGATGAGCAGGTAGGACTTATTGTTGTTGCGGTAAAGGGTGTCGATGGCGTCCCGGGTGGTGCCCGGCACGTTGCTGACCAGCAGGCGCTCTTCGCCCAGAATGCAGTTGATCAGGGACGATTTGCCGACATTCGGTCGACCCACGACCGCCAGGCGGACGACCTCGTTGTCGGCCGGCGCATCCGCCATCGGCTGAAGGCCTGCCAGCACGCCCACCAGGTCATCGAGCAACTCGGTCAGCCCGTAGCGGTGTTCGGCCGAAAGCGAATAGAGCTTTTCGATGCCGAGGCCGTAAAATTCCGCCAACTGGATCTCGTTTTCCGGTCCGTCGATTTTGTTGACGGCGTAAAAAACGGGTTTCACTATCGTCCGCAGTAGGGCGACGATGTCGTGATCGTAGGGAGAAAGTCCCTGCCGTCCGTCCATCATGAAGATGACGGCGTCGGCATCGTCAATGGCCAGGCGCACCTGCGCAGCGATTTGCGCGGCCAGGTCTTCTGCGCCGCCGAATCCGCCGGTGTCGACCAGGATAAACTCGGCGTCATCCCAGTGCGCTTCACCGCAGTGCCGGTCACGGGTCAGACCCGGGAAATCGGACACCAGGGCGTCCCTCGTGCGCGTCACGCGGTTGAAAAAGGTGGACTTGCCCACGTTGGGGCGTCCGACAATGGCGACAATCGGTTTCATCTGGCAGTGGTCGGCTCCGGTCCGATGCGATTGGGGTAAAGCGGGGGGATTGTACGCTGCGGCACCTGATCGGTCAATGCAGAATTTGGCTGAGAAAGAGCTTGGTGCGATCGTGCCGCGGGTTGTCGAAAAACTCATCCGGCGTGTTGGACTCAACGATCTGACCGTAGTCCATGAACAGGACCCGGTGGGCAACGCTCTTGGCAAACCCCATTTCGTGGGTGACCACGATCATCGTCATCCCCTCCTGCGCCAGATCGATCATGACATCCAAAACCTCCTTGATCATTTCCGGGTCGAGGGCCGAGGTGGGCTCATCGAAGAGCATCACTTTGGGCGCCATGCACAGGCTGCGGGCGATAGCCACCCGCTGCTGCTGACCGCCGGAGAGCTGGCCGGGGTATTTTTTGGCCTGTTCGGCAATCTGCACCTTTTCAAGGTAATGCATCGCCGCATCCTCGGCTTCTTTGCGGGGGACCTTGCGTACCCAAATCGGGCCGAGCGACAGGTTATCGAGAATCGTCAGGTGCGGAAACAGGTTGAAGTGTTGAAAGACCATCCCGACTTCGGCGCGTATCTTTTCGATATTTTTGATGTTGTTGTTCATCTCGATTCCATCGACGATGATATGACCCTTCTGGTGCTCCTCGAGACGGTTGACACACCGGATCAGGGTCGATTTGCCCGAGCCCGAAGGTCCGCAGATGACGATCCGCTCTTTGCGGGCGACTTTCAGGTTGATGTCTTTAAGGACGTGGAATTCGCCGAACCATTTGTGCATGCCGATGATTTCGATGATGGTGTCATCGGCTTCAACCGGGTCGATATGGTTGGGGGAGGTCTGATTCATGAATCGTTTCTTCCTGTCAGGGTATGGTCGGAATACGGATCGATTGTCAACGAGCCGTGTGCAACCTGCGCTCCAGTTTGCGGCTGAAATTGGACATGTAAAAACAACACACGAAATAGACCAGGGCGAGGAAGATGTAAGCCTCTGCGGAGTACCCCATCCAGCGCGGGTCACCCAAAACAGACTGGGTCGTTTTGAGCAGGTCGTAAAGGGCGATGATCACCACCAGCGAGGTGTCCTTAAACGCCGAAATCAAGATACTGACCGACGGCGGAATGACGATCTTGAGCGCCTGGGGCAAGATGATCAGGCGCATGGTCTGATAATAGTTTAACCCCAGAGATTGCGCCGCCTCGTATTGGCCCCGGGACATGCCCTGCAGCCCGCCGCGCACCACTTCGGCGATATAGGCGGCGGTGAATAAGATAATGGCCACCTGGGCCCGCAGGATCTTGTTGACCGTGACGCCTTCCGGTAAAAACAGCGGAAAAACCACCGAAGACATGAACAGCATGCTGATCAGGGGCACCCCCCGGATCAGTTCGATATAGACGACGCACAGGCTCTTAACGGCCGGCATGTCGGACTGCCGTCCCAGCGCAAGCGCGATACCGAGCGGATACGCGGCCGTCAAACCGAAGACGGCCAGCAGAAGCGTCAACGGCAGGCCGCCCCATTGGGTGCTCTCCACCGGCGTCAAGCCGAGGATGCCGCCCTGCATGAGCACGCCCATGCCGACCAGTCCGACAAGCCAGATATGGATCAAGCGCTTCTTCCAGTTGCGGCGATACTGGCTGTAAACCAGAAGGCCCACCAACACGACGACGGCGATGGCCGGTCGCCATTGTTCCCCGTAAGGATAAAAACCGAACAGGATGAAGCGGATATTGGCCGGTATGAGCGACCAGCAGGCCCCGTCGACGGCCTTGCATTCGGCGCTGGTCGACATCCACAGGCTGTCGATGAAGGCCCAGCGGACAAAGGGCGGAACGACTTTCCAGAGCAAAAAGAGCGTCGCAATGGTCAGCAGCGAATTATACCAGGTGCTGAAAAGGTTGGCCCGGAGCCAGCCCACGACGCCGATAGCCGTCCGCGGTGGTCTGATCTCTTGCACCGATGGTGTCTGCGAGCGCTCGCTGTGCATTGGCCTCTTATCGTTCCACGAGTTTTATTTTCTTGTTGTACCAGTTCATAAAGGCCGAGGTCGTCAGGCTGAGAAAAAGGTAAACCGTCATGATGAGCGCCACGCCCTCGATCGCCTGCCCGGTCTGGTTGATGGTCGTCCCCGCAACCGAAACGAATTCGGGGTAACCGATCGCCACCGCCAGGGAGCTGTTTTTCGTCAAGTTGAGCATTTGACTGGTCAGCGGCGGGATGATGACCCGCAGCGCCTGGGGAAGAATCACCAGATTCAGTACCTGCCCCGGTTTCAGTCCGATGGAAGCGGCGGCCTCGGTTTGGCCCTTGCCGACCGACTGAATGCCGGCGCGCACGACCTCGGCCACGAAGGCTGCCGTATAGAGCACGAGCCCCAGCAGCACGGCGGCAAATTCTGGGCTGACCGTGATGCCGCCCTGAAAATTGAACCCTCTCAGAACCGGCATGTCCATCGCGGTCGGTGCTCCGGCGACCCACCATCCCGCCAGCGGCAGACCGATCAGAATCGCGGCGGCGAACTTGAAAACCGGAAATATCCGGCCGGTTTCGTCCTGGCGCCTGCGAGCCCAGCGCCGGGTCAGATACACCACAAGGCAAGCGGCCAGAAACGCCAGGGCTGCGACCCTATAGGCGGGGTGGGCCGCCGGGATGCCGAAGATCAATCCCCGGTTGCATAAAAACACCCCGTTGAAGAGCTCGAGGGCCTGCTTCGGCTGCGGCAGGATTTCATAGAAAAACGCATACCAGAAGAACAGCTGCAGCAGGATCGGGATGTCCTGAAAGACCTCGATGTAGCTGGCAGCCATTTTGGATACCAGCCAGTTGGTGGTGAGCCGGGCGATGCCGATGAATGTCCCCAGGATGATGGTGAGGGTGATCCCGATGAAAGAAACCAGCAGGGTGTTGAGCGCTCCGACCAGCAGGGCTTTCAGATAAGTGTCGGCCGCTGAGTAGGAGATGAGTGACTCACCGATCTCAAACGACGACTGTTTTTCCAGAAAACCGAACCCGGTGGCGATGGCCTGTCTTTCCAGATTCGCCAGCGTATTGGTCATCAGGTAATACGCCAGCAGCCCCACTATTGCCAGAACTCCGATCTGGAAAAAGACCGCCCGAACCTTGGGGTCATACCAAAAGGGGGCTCTCGCGGGTGTCGCGGATCCGAAATGAGGCGCTGGGTTCTGCGGCATCGGCTCAGCGATCTGATTGCTAATGAAGATTTCTTGTAAGTCAACACCGTAAGGTGATTAGCGCAGAGAATCCCCGCGCACCGTCTGTGGCCTGCGGCCCGAACACAGGCATCCCGGTTTCGCAGAGGCGCTCACCGGCGGGACCTGCCGAATCGTTAACCACCGCAATCACCGTCGGTAAGCCGCCATACCGTCATCGGGCGGCTTACCGGGTACCGCGTTTATTTTTGCCGCCGGCCATTCGGCCGATCATTTGAACGGCGGGGTATACATCAGACCACCCTCGGTCCACAGGGCATTCAGCCCGCGTTCAAGCTTGAGCGGCGTATTGAGACCGACGTTGCGTTCGAAAACCTCGGCGTAGTTTCCAACCATCTTGACGATGTTGTAGGCCCATTTTTCATCCAGCCCCAAAGCCTCGCCGTTGCCCGGGCTCACCCCCAGGAAGCGCTGAATCTGCGGGTCGGCGCTTTTCAACATTTCGTCCACGTTCGCGGAGGATATGCCGAGATACTCGGCTTCGATCATGGCCATCGTTGCAAAGTTCACGATATCGTACCATTGATCGTCGCCATGCCGAACGGCCGGCGCCAATGGCTCACGAGAGATGATTTCCGGCAGGATGACATAGTCGTCGGGATTGGGGGCCACGGCACGGGTTCCGGCCAGTTGCGAAGCATCGGAGGTCAGGCTGTCGCAGCGACCGGCGAAAAAGGCCTTGGCCAGTTCCGGGGTGCTTTCGATCACCACCGGCTTCATGGTCATTTTGCTGGCCCGGAAAAAATCGGCGGCGTTCAGTTCGGTAGTGGTGCCGGGTAGAACGCAGATCGTCGCGCCGTCAAGCTCCTTGGCACTTTTGACCCCCAGTTTCTTCGATACCAGGAATCCCTGACCATCATAATAATTGACGTGCGCAAAGTTCAGACCCAAAGAAGATTCTCTGGTGAGGGTCTGGGTTGCATTGCGCGTAAGAACGTCGACTTCACCGGACTGCAGCGCCGTAAACCGGGTCTTGGCCGTCAGGGGGATAAACTTGATTTTGTCCGGAGAACCGAAAACCGCCACGGAAATCGCCCGGGCCGTATCGACATCCAGCCCCCCCCAGACGCCTTTCTCATCGGGTTTGGAAAAGCCGAACAGACCCTCGTTGACACCGACCGAAATAAAACCCTTGGCCTTGACATCGGCGAGCGTCCCCGCGCTTGCGAGACCCGCGCAGAGCAAAAGTACGATGATCGCGGTCATTCCGCTGAATCTGTGTGCTTTCATCTTCTCCTCCTTTTTTTGTTTGTGTTGAAGCCGGCAGCGTCGCCAATGAGGAAAGCGACCGTCTTCGCCCCGACATCCCGAAGTCCGAAAATCGCGACCCGAAAACAAATACCCCACTGATATCGCCATAGCAAAAAAAACATATGGGTATCTATACAAATCCATCAAAACAGGTCAACAACAAAATGGTGTCGGCAAGCAGATCGAAAACACTTGATTTACAATGCGATACCGATGGGCCCGCAGCGATGCTGAAATGTGTCTAGCCTCTCACATTTTCAGTCACGGATGGGTTGACAAGACGGTTAACTTGGTATAAGCGGACGACATTTAAGCGTGTTGACCGCGCGGATGTGCGACTCTTACGTCTGAAAGGGAACTGAAAGCGGTGACGACATTCCGTCCGACAACGCCTACACAACCTGAGATCGAACCTTGGGCGGTGCGCTCGCCGGTTGATCGTCGCAACAGGACCATCGACCGTCGTCAGCCGCAGTCGTTTTCATCCGGCCGTGTATTTACCGGTCGTGACCGCAGAAAGGAAAACGACCGGCGTTATCCGGCCGAACGCCGCGAGGGCTGGCTGCGCATCAACCGCTGGCAAAGCGTTTCCGTTTTCGACAAATAGCAGCAGAGGTCGGCTCTTGCGCCTTAGACCATTCGCCGCGGCAGGGCTCGATGCCTGCCTTTTTTATCCCCAGCGCCCGATAACCGGTGCCCGAACCCGGCCGGATACCCCATCGCCAAGTTTACAACCGAACACTCCCGTACGGTAGATTTCCCGCGTCAATAATCGTAACGGCACAGCTTTGTCTTGATCCGCCGCCGGAGGTTGCCATTGAGGCTACGACGCACGCTTTCCTGCAGCGTCTTTGATTTTGTGTGAATAACTGTATAGCCATATTTCATATTTTTTTCAAATAGATCCGAGAAGTTCCTAAAGTTTGACTTGATCTTGTAACCATTGGCCGTCATCTTGCGGAAGAGATTGATCTCCTTGCCGATCACCTTGTTCCTTTTCATTTTGACGGCGTCGAGAAACGCCCGGCGTTCGGGAGGGCATTCGGCGTAAGTGACGACCTTGCCCATGTGTCCGAGAAGATGGCCGTCGCTTCCGCCGGTGATGACCTTGTCGAGATTGAATCCCAGCAGTGCGCATTTGAGGTTCTGCTTCTTCAGATTGCCCGAATTGATCACCTCCACCCCGTCCACCATTTTAAACAGCTCCTGCCGCCGGGTCTCCGGGAAATTGGTGTTGCAAACGCCGGTGTACACCGCGCAGTTGGGATGCGGAAATATGACGACCGACCTATATTTGCGGGCCCGCGTGATGATCTCTTCCATCCGCAAGCTCGTTGAGCTCATGATGTCACTGCCCATGAATGGTCGAATTTCATCCGTGTAAAATCGCTGCAGGCTTTTGACATCATAAAAATAGACAATGATGTGGGCCCCTTCCATTGAAGTGACCTCAATGCCGGGAATGCTGAGAACATCCTTGTAGGCATCGATTTCAACCGCCCCGCCGACGGCATTGTGATCGGTGATGGCGATGCCGATACTCAACTCACGGGCATAATCGGCGATCTCTTCGATCGAATTGGAACCATCGGAATAGCGGCTGTGAAAGTGCAGGTCCACGACCGTAAAGTTCTTGGTCATTTCCGCAAGGTCCGGTTTTTCGAAACGGATTCTTTGGGTATTGTCGCAGGTCATCAGGATGGATCCCTTTCGATGGGGTTCAAGGCGCGGTATTTATTCCCAATAAGTCGGCTGGCGCTCAGGGGCCGTGACCATAAATTATTGATATCCTACAGAAAATTTTTCAATTTGTCAAATCTTGTTTCAAGCCAAGCCCGGGACAAACAATGTGAGGCCCCGTACTGGATTCTTGACGCAACCCGTCAAGTTTGTTATTGATTACGATTATTAACAGACGAAAACCTTTCGCGACCAAACCCGACACCGGATATTCAGATGACAGAAAAGAACAGCTCGAATGCCCCGGTCGGGGTCACTGGAAAGATGAACGCAGAAAAAAACACCGGCTATCGCATGACGCGGCAACGTGAAGTGATTCTTGAAGAGATCAGAAACGCCCAAGCCCACCCCAGCGCCGACGAGGTTTACGAGATGGTCCGCAAGCGGCTGCCCCGCATCAGTCTCGGCACGGTCTATCGCAACCTCGACATTTTATCCGAGCGCGGTGACATCCAAAAACTCGAACTCGGCGGCGACATCAAGCGCTTCGACTGGAACCCCAAAAAACACTATCACATCCGTTGCCTGAATTGCGGCCGCGTCGACAATGCACCGGTGGCCCCCCTGAAACAAATCGAGGATGAGCTCTACGGCGCCACTGTCTACACCATTATCGGCCACCGCCTGGTCTTCGAGGGCCTGTGCCCGAAGTGCACCCGCGCGGCCGAATCTTCCGAAAAGGATCTCCCGCATCTGAAGTAACGCTTTATGGCTTGGCGAGCCGCTCTTGCGACTGCGAAATGATGCCGACGATCTGGCTGACTTTGGACGCCGGTTTAACGCGGATGAGGCGGTCGAACTCCGCGGGTGCCAAGGTATCCTTCAGGTAGCGCACCACATCGAAAATCTCCCACCAACAGTCGATGATCTTCCCGCAGGGCCGGCTGTCCGTTTCGCAGGTCGTGCAGTAAAAAAAGGCCACGAGGCCCCCCAAGCGGGGGCATCGTCGCAAGAGCTGTTTCTGGTTTTCGGTCATAAAAAAACGTCGATCGCCGGTTCCCTGCTACCGGCTCCTGAGATGCTGAGGTTTGGGATAGTTGGCCAGAATGCTGGTATACTTGTCTTTCTCCTCATCGCTGAGCGCGAAGTCCTGCAACTCGCCCGAAAAATATTTGTCATACGATCCCAGATCGATCAGCCCGTGCCCACTCCAGTTGAACAGGATCACTTTTTCCCGGCCCTCTTCCCGGGCCTTTCTGGCTTCGTCGACCACACAGGCCAGGGCGTGATTGGTTTCCGGCGCGGGAATTATCCCTTCGGTTCGGGCGAGCAGGACGCCGGCTTCGAAAGCGGCCAACTGCTCGACCGCCTTGGGTTCCAGTATGCCCTCGTCCACCAGTTGGCTCACCGTGGGCGCCATCCCATGATACCGCAGACCGCCGGCATGAATCGGGGCCGGCACGAAGGTGTGCCCCAGGCTGTGCATGGGCAGCAGCGGCGTATAACCGGTCGCGTCGCCATGGTCGTAGGCAAAGGGCGCCCGCGTCAACGTCGGACAGGCGGCCGGCTCGACGGGGTAGATGGCGACATCTCTGCCGTTGAGCTTATCCGCGACGAAGGGATAGGCGATGCCGGCGAAATTGCTGCCGCCGCCGGCACAGCCGATGATGATGTCCGGATACTCACCGATCTTTTCCAGTTGTTTCTTGGCCTCCAGGCCGATAATCGTCTGGTGGAGCATCACGTGGTTCAGAACGCTGCCGAGGGAATAGCGGGTCTGACCGGAGGTGTCGCTGACGGCCGCTTCGACCGCCTCGCTGATGGCAATTCCGAGGCTTCCGGGCGTGTCCGGGTTTTTTTCGAGAATGTCCCGGCCGGCTTTGGTGGCAGTGCTGGGGCTGGCGACGCATTCCGCGCCCCAGGCGGTCATCATCGATTTCCGATAGGGTTTCTGATCGAAGCTGACCCGGACCATGAACACTTTGCAGGAAAGGCCGAATTGGGCGCACGCAAATGCCAGGGCGCTACCCCATTGGCCGGCACCGGTCTCGGTGGTCAAGCGCTTGATACCGAAGACTTTATTGTAATAGACTTGAGGGACGGCGGTGTTCGGCTTATGGCTGCCGGGAGGGCTGACGCCTTCGTTCTTAAAGTAGATACGGGCCGGGGTGTCGAGGGCCTTTTCCAGGGCAAAGGCGCGCACCAGCGGAGAAGGACGCCAGATCCGATAGACGCTGAGCACCTCCTCGGGGATGTCGATCCAGCGCTGGGTGCTCACTTCCTGCTCGATCAGGTTCATTGGAAAAACCGGAGCGAGTTGGTCCGGGCTGACCGGATTGCCGTCCGGACCGAGCGGTGGATTCATCTTGATATCCGCCAGTATATTGTACCACTGTCTCGGCATCTCGTCTTCCGAAAGCAGAACCTTCTTGATTTCCATTTCGTCTTCCTCCTTTTCAGTGCTGGATCAATATCAAACCGATGAGCGGTATCGATCGACCGGCTGGAACATCACTTTTATCAATCGCCTGAAAACACATTGCTTTTTGGAAATTTATCCCGCTTTTAGGGCGGATGCGCCGATTAGTCAAGCGATTTGTGCCGGCGCGCCGACACCGCCGGTTCGGGGCGTCACGACGGTGATTTCACGCCGGCGCAAACTGATCCCGGCCGCGCGCAACTTGCCCACACCCCTATGTCTGCGCCGCTCCGTGATGACACCCCGCAAAGGGTCGGAACGCAGCCTCTTCAAAATGGTCCACCCTCGGGGGCAACCGTTTGCAGGCGCTCTAAAATCCGGCTGTCACCGGCTTTTTCGATGTCGTCGAGTGCAAAGTCGATCATCGCTTCGAGCAACGCCGACTTGTTTTCGATCGGCCGCCCCAGCAGCTTCAATTCGTAAAAATTACGGTTGAACCGTTCCAATATCCTGGCCGACAGGTAAAAACCGGCCTTGCGTTTTTCCGGTGCAGCCCCTTTACCGGTCGAATCAGGACGCGGCTTCTGTTTGTCTCCGATGGCGGCGTTGACGGGATCGAATGGATTTTCCTCAAAGAAATCAGGCGATTTTTTGGTCAGTCTGGCCATCGTGTTGTACCCTCCATAGCAGTTTGCCGTAGTCTTCGGCGCTGACCGCACTGGCGCGATATTCAAATATCGTCCTACCTCTCAGCGCTGCCTCCGACAGCCGCACGTTATAGCGGATCGGATCGCAGATCTGTTTATGAAACAGCCGTCGGAGCTGGCGCAGGATGTCAAAGCTGTGGCGGGTGCGCTGATCGAACATGGTCGGCAGAATGTATTTCAGCTGCAATTCCAGGTTCAACCGCTGGGCGGACATCAGGTATCCGAAAAAAGTCTTCAGTCCTTCCAGGGCCGGGCCTTGAAGGGCCACCGGACAGAGCACTTCCGATACCGCCATCAGGATGTTGACGCTCAAGACGTCCCAACCCGGTGAGCAGTCGAAAATGAGGTAATCGAGGCTTCCATCCTTGGGCACCAGCGCGTTGGCCAGGACTCCCTGCCGCACCGTCCGCGGTTGCTCCCCGAGCCAGTGTTTCAACTCCACCAGTTTGATACCCCCGCCGAGCAGCCAGAGGTTCTGCCGGCAGGGACAAAGCGTTTCTGTCTTCGAAACCGGCTGTCCGGCTTCATCGCTGCCGGTAATAAACTCGTAAAGCCCGAAACGCGGCCTGACACCTAAAAACTTCGCCGCCTGGCCCTGAGTGTCGCCGTCAACCAGCAAGACTCTAAACCCCTGACGGGCAAGCCCGAAGGCGAGATTGACGGCGGTTGTCGTCTTGCCGACACCGCCTTTGGCCATAGCCACGGCAATCTTGCGCATGTGCGGTTCCCTGATTGGTCAGTTGGATTCTTTTCTTGCATTCTTCCATTATAAAAATCTTCCCGCACAATCAACCCATTTTTCAGCCCCACCCCCGCCTCACGCTGATTTTCGACGTTTTGCCGGTCGAATCTTGACTTTTTCTTTGCGACGTTTCATGGTAGTCACAATTCGTTTAAAAATAATCATCGGTTCACACCCATGAACCAACGCCGCCGGTCGACGTCTACTGGTCCATGAACCGCTGGCGACACCGCGCCACAGGAGATTGCCATGCTGACCCTTGCCGAACTCAAAAAAGACCGGGAACTGGTTGACGAGGTCAACTGGAACATGACACCGGAAGAAGCGGTCCGGTTATATCTTGAGTGGGGCAACAACTGGGCCCGCGGGGACGGATATGTGATTCGTTCGAAAAACGATTTCACCCACTATTTCGTCGTCAATTGCTGGTCCAAGCCCTTTTATGTCTATTTGATCCGTCGAAATTCAGAGGAAGCAACCGAATTGGCCAGATTCGAACTGCCGCAACAGTTCCAGAAACCGGTCTGCGAGCTCAAGGGCGTTTATGCGGTCGAAGGCGACCTGAGAGATTGGTTGCAGGAAGAGTTGGGGGTCAGGTAGGCCGTAAGGTTTCCTTACTGCTTCTTCCCGCATACCCTTGACAACCGGCGGCCCCATTTTTTCGCTTTTCTGATGCGACCATGCATAAAATCGTGACCATAGGCGGTGGCAGCGGTCAATACGCGCTTCTGGCAGGCCTCAGGGATCTCGAGTTTCTCGATATCACCGCGGTCGTCTCCATGGTCGACAGCGGCGGCAGCACGGGTCGTCTGCGGGACGAACTGGGCATTCTTCCGCCGGGTGATGTCCTGAAATGCATCCTGGCCCTATCGCCGCATCGCGACATCGCCCGCACCATCTTCCTGAAGCGCTTCACCGCCGACCGGCGTCTGGCCGGCCACAACGCCGGAAACATGTTGATGACGATGTTGTCGCGCTACACGGGCAGCTTCCCCTCCGGTATCCGAGCGCTGGCCGAAATTCTGGATGTGCGCGGCCACATCCTGCCCGTTACCATCGACAAGGCGACCCTGGTGGCGGAGTTGACCGACGGTACCCGCATTTACGGTGAAACCGCCATCGACATGCCGCGCGGCACGCAGCGTGAAAAAATCCGCGACGTCTTTCTCGTTCCCCACCACAGCAATTCCATCTCCGTCTATCCACCGGTCCTGGAGGCGATTCGGCGGGCCGATATGATCGTGATCGGTCCCGGAGACCTGTTCACCAGTATCGTTCCGAGCCTGATCGTGCCGGGCGTCAAGCAGGGCCTGCAGAAAACCGATGCGCCGGTCCTGTTCATCCTCAACATCATGACCAAGTTCGGAGAAACGCATCAGTTTACCGGCCGCGAATTCGTCAAGACGCTCGAAGAAGCGATCGGAAGGCCGCTGAGCGGGGTCATTTACAACCACTGCCGGCCGAGTGCGGAGCTGCTGCAGCGCTATCATGAACAGAAAGCGGAGTTTGTCGAACTCGACAACTGGGACGGTTGGTGGGACGAGCGCAAGATTTATGCGCTCGATTTGCTGGAAAGCTCGGCCGGCATCGTGCGCCATGACTCGCGCAAGCTCGCGGCACTGATAAAAGAGGTCATCACGGCGCCTTGATCAGGGAAGCATGCCGAAACGCAGCCATTTGAAGTCGTTCTGCACCTTCAAGGAAACGTTTTTCCCGATCCTGCCCATGAAAACGTTTTCCGGTTTGAGGCAGATGTTGGGTTCGTTGGTCTGGTATTCAACGAATCCGAAGGGCTCGAAGAGTCTGATCAGCATCCGGCTGTATTGCTGCACGGTTTTTTTGGTGCCGTCCAGATCCCAAGTCCAGGAATAGCCGACCATATACACGATTTTGTCTTCCACGAACGGGTGATTCAACAGCATGCCGAGGATGCCCCTGGCCAGACCCTGAGAGCGCCAGTCGCGGCAGGTCTCGATCGCCTTGACTTCCATCATGACCTGGTGCCCCAACTCGGCCCAACGCTCCCCCGCTTCGGGATAGGCCAGCACCCCGAATCCGACAATCAAATTGCCGTCGGCCAAGGCCAGGGTGACATTGCCGTCGGGCTGTTCGGCATTGTCTTCCAGGCTCTGCCGCCGGGTGTAGAGAGACCGGTATTGGGCGTGGCTGGCAAACTGCGGGTTGAACCGATACTGCCGGATTTCTTCTGAGCTGCAGAAGGAACGGATGATCACGGAACCCTTGGGTACGCTGAGTTGCCGTTCTTCTTTGCGTCGATCGTGCATAAGCGCCTGTTAAAAATCACCCCAGCCCCGGTGTAACCGCTTGATCATCACCTGCAGGTCGTATCTAGTGCCCCTTGGGCTCTTCACGTACTCCGGCAGAACCGCCACCTTGAAGAAATCGAGTTTACGGGCCGCCTCGATCGCCGCATCCTCGATCCCGACTACGAAATCGGCCCGTATGTCGTCCAACCCCTGGTCCATGCCCAGTTGAATGAGATCGAGCAGAATCCAGGTGCCCAGACGCTTGTGCCGGAACTCCGGCATAACCGCGATCCTCAGCCTGCCGACATGCCGGGTACACCCATACCCCCGCATCAGCAAGCTGGCGTGGGCCACGATGCCGTCACCGACGAACGCCACCATCGATATGACATTCCCCTTGCCAATGGCCGCGATCATACGGCGGACGACATCCGGATTCATCACATCGTGACGCATGAACCAACGGTCTTTTTCGGGAAGCGTCGCATACAATTCAACCAGTTTCGGTTCGTCCTCTTTTACGAGTGGGCGGATGATCGCCTCCGTTTTGTCTTTGAGCACGACTTCTTTCGGATAACGCACCGGGTCACTCTCCTTTGCACAAGTAAGATGGCACAAGCGTGAATCGACCTCCTCTACAATGCCCGCAATCGTCTGTCAAGCATGCGCAAACCGCATTTCAATCTCAGGGGGAAGGCGGTCCTCGGCTGCCCGATCGGTCCAGGAGTCCGCCGGAGGCAGACCCTCTTTGCTCCGGCAGCGGCGGCGACATTTTTTTCTTGACTTGTTGTAGGCGTAGCTAATATATAGCTATAAAGTAACGTCATGTTATCAATTGAACGCCGTTTAGAAAGTTAAGAGCCTATCACACCGATAACGTTGGCAATACTCATTTCTTCAAAGGAGATGCGCCATGTCCGATCTAAACTGGTTACCGCGGGAGTCCGGCAGCAAAGACCATTTTCTCTGGGGCGATGAACATTTTTCGAGTACGGCACCCGGAGTCATGTTTGAAAAAAAACCGATTCGCGACCCCCGGGGCAAACCGATCGACGGCCTCCACTCCGCCTGGATCACCCTCAACAACCCTAAGCAGTACAATTCGTATACCACCGAAATGGTCAAGGGCGTCATCGCCGGATTTCAGCGGGCTTCAGCCGACCATTCGGTTGTAGCCGCCATTTTCACCGCGGTCGGCGACAGGGCCTTCTGCACCGGCGGCAACACCAAGGAATATGCCGAATACTATGCCGGACGGCCCAACGAATACGGCGTTTACATGGATCTCTTCAACGCCATGGTCGACAGCATCCTCACCTGCAAAAAACCGACCATCTGCAGGGTCAACGGCATGCGTGTGGCGGGCGGACAGGAAATCGGCATGGCCTGCGACACGACCCTGGCCAGTGACCTCGCCATTTTCGGCCAGGCCGGTCCCCGTCACGGTTCCGCGCCGGATGGCGGCAGCAGTGATTTTCTGCCCTGGATGCTGCCCATGGAAATGGCCATGTGGAACTGCGTTTCCTGCGAAATGTGGAGTGCCTACAAGATGCAGCGCCTGGGTCTGGTCTCCAAGTGCGTACCGGTCATCAAACAGGAGGGCGGTTGGCTTCGCAACCCAGCCGTAACCACCGATACCTACGTGGCCGACGGTGAAATCGTTTACGGCGAATTCAAGACCGGCGAAGAGGCTCGCCAAGCACGTGATCTCGTTAAAAACGCGCGCATCGATTTCGAGCGGCTGGATGCCGAAGTCGACAAAATCCTGTGGACGTACACCAACCTTTTCCCCGGCTGTCTGATCAAGAGTGTCGAAGGCATCCGCCTGAAAAAGAAATTCTTCTGGGACCAAGCCAAGGTCATCAACCGCCATTGGCTGGCGGTCAACATGAACAGCGAAGCCTATCTGGGATTCAACGCCTTCAACACCAAAAAGATAACCGGAAAAGATACCATCGACTTTATCGAGTTCCGCCGACGATTGGCCCGTAGCGACGCGTTCGATTTAGAGTTCATGGCGGCTGTGCTCGGCAAACCGCAGAGCTAAACCGCTTTTCAGACACGGAAGGAGAGAACCATGCTTCTCGAGGGGAAAAATGCCATCGTTACCGGGGGATCCCAGGGCATCGGAGCGGCCATTGCGCAAGAATTGGCCCGTGAAGGCGCCAACGTGTGCCTCACCTTCCGCAAACACGAAGAGGAAGCCCAAAAGATCGCCGCGGAAATTCGAGATCTGGGCTGCAAGGCCGTGGCCTTCAGATGCGACATCGCTTCTTTTGAAGAGGCCGCCGCCGCCGTAAGGGCGGCCATAGAGGCTTTCGGCAGCCTACAGATCCTGGTCAACAACGCCGGGATGAACTGGGACGGGGTTTCCTGGAAGATGTCCGAGGAACAGTGGGACCGCGTCATCGAGGTCAACCTGAAGGGTTACTTTAACTTTATCCGTCACACGGCACCGCTCTTCAAGGAGCAGAAATACGGCAAGATCATCAACATCACCTCCATCAACGGACTGCGCGGCAAGTTCGGCCAGATGAACTACTCCGCCTCCAAGGCCGGCATCATCGGCCTGACCAAAGCCCTGGCCAAGGAACTCGGGGCTTTCGGGGTCAACGTCAATGCCGTGGCGCCCGGTCTGATCGAAACCGCGATGCTCAGGGAATCCGAGGCGCGCCAGAAGATCATCGACCTGGCGATGGCCGAAATCGTGCTCAAGCGCGTGGGGCAACCGGAAGACCTGGCACACGTCGTTTCTTTCCTGGCCTCGGACAAGGCCCGCCACATCACCGGCGAGGTCATCAAGGTCGATGGCGGGCAGTATATCTAAGACCCGGAACTGGCCGAATTCGGGTTGACCGGTTTGTGAACCTCGCGCCTGCGGCTTCCGAACGGGGCCCGCAATCGCAAACAGGGAATGGTCATTTCTTTGGACATCTTAATTCTTATTGAAGGGCAACGCAGCCATGAACAAGGTAGCCATCATCGGTGTCGGACAGAGCAAATTCGTTCGGCAATATCCGGGATCGATCAGGGAACTGGCGTTCGACGGGTTCAAGGACGCCGTTGAAGACGCCGGCATCACCAGCGCCGATATCGACGCATCGGTGGTCTGCTCGGCGCCGGAGTACGACAAACAACGGTCGCCGGCCGGCGTCATCGCGGAATACCTCGGCCTTAACCCGCAGCCGACCTTTTATGTCGAGAGCCTCTGCTCGTCGAGCAGCACCGGACTGCGCCTGGCCTATGCGCTGGTGAAATCCGGCCTGCACAGCATGGTGGCCGTGCTCGGCTTTCAGAAAATGTCGGAGATTTCCTCCTCCGAGTCACAGGAGCGCATGGGTCGCGGCGCTGACATTCAGTGGGAAAGCCCCTTCGGCACCATGATGCCGGCCTACTACGCCATGTATGCCCGCGCCCACATGGAAACATACGGCACCACGCCCGACGACCTGGCCCTGATCCGGGTGAAGGCCGCCACTTACGGACAACTCAACGACCGCGCCGTCTACCGCAAGCCGGTGACCTTCGACATGTTCAGCGATCCGAACAACCGCATGTCCGGTCCGGTGGCCGACCCGCTGCGGGTCGGCGATTGCTGTGCCAATGCCGACGGCAGTTCCTGCATTATCGTGGCCAACGAAGAGAAAACAAAAGCATTCTGCCGCAAACCGGTCTGGATCCTGGGTGCCGGCGCGGCCACGGCCAGCGTCAATCTGGCCGGCCGGGACCTTTTCACGGGACTCTCCGCCGCCCGTGAGGCCGCCCGGCAGGCATACGCAATGGCGGGCGTCACCCCCAAAGAGATCGACGTGGCGGAGGTGCACGACTGTTTTACGATCGCCGAATTGATGGCTTACGAAGACCTGGGGTTTGCAGAACCCGGTGAGGGCCGGGAACTGATCCGCAGCCAGGCAACCTACAAAGAGGGCCGCATACCGGTCAACGTAGACGGCGGACTGTTGTCGAAAGGTCACCCGATCGGTGCCACCGGCGGATCGCAGATCCGCACCATCGTCATGCAGCTCAGAGGCGCAGCCGGTGATATCCAGGTCAAGGATCCGGCCATCGGATTGGTTCACAACATCGGCGGGGTGGGCATTTACGGAAACGTGACCATCCTCGGGAGGGACTCATGAGCAATGCAAAAGAGGTGGACGACCGTTTCAAGAGATTCGGCACGGTCAGCTTCACCGCCATCAGCAAGATCAACGCTTTCATCGACCACCTTGACGGCGGCCGGATCACGGGCACCCGCTGCGCGGATTGCGGCCGGGCCTTCTTCCCGCCGCGGGCGGATTGCTGCCAATGCCGGACCAGTCGCATGCAGTGGTTCGATGTCTCCGGCACCGGGCGGTTGGTCACCTACAGCCGGCTCGCGTTTGCCCCGGTCGGGTTTCAGGACGACGTGCCTTATTGTATCGCCCTGCTCGACTACGGCGGCTACAAGGTGTTCGGCCGGATTGCCGCCGAGCTGCCGCAAGAGGCGCTGAAGGTCGGCATGGAAATGGTCGCGGCCGTCAACACGCTGCCCAACGGCCAACTGAACTATGTGTTCAAGAAGGCTTGAAAACCGCCCAGCCATATTCGGCATCCTTCGGCCCGGCCTTGGCCTGAAGCGAATGCCCAATTTCCGGAAGAACCGATACCGCTGACGATTTCAAAACAATGGAATGGTGACTCATGACGACCTACAAGCATCTCAAGATCAAGAAAACCGACGGCGTCGCCCGAATCACGCTCGCCCGGCCCAAACACAATATCCTCGACGTTGCCATGATGACCGAACTCAATGCCGAACTCGACCTGCAGCGCCTCGATGCCGAGCTCAAGTGCACGGTCATTCTCGGTGATGGACCGAGTTGGTGCGCAGGCGTGGAGGTGGCCGATCACAAGCCGGAAAAGGTGTCGGAAATGATCGCGGTGTTCAACGGCATCTTCGAGCGCATCGACAAAATGGAAGTGCCGGTTATCGCCGGCGTGCACGGTGCCTGTCTGGGCGGCGGCATGGAGTTGGCCATCGCCTGCGATATGATCGTTGCGGCCAAATCCGCGCTCTTAGGTCAACCCGAGATCAAGCTCGGTTTTTTCCCGCCCTATGCCGCCATCCGCCTGCCGCAGCTCATCGGCCCGGCTAAAGCCGTCGAAGTCTGCACGACCGGTAAGCGTTACGGCGCCGAAGAAGCGATGCAGATGGGGTTTGTCAGCCATGTGGCCGACGACGACCGCTTTACCGATGCGCTCGATCAGTTGATCGGCGAGATTAGAACCGCCAGCCCGCTGATCGTCCGCCTCAACAAGCGTGCCGTAAAGAAACATCTTGGTCTGAATTTTCAGGAGGCCCTGAACGGGGTCAGCGACCTCTTTCTCAACGTGCTGATGAAAACCGAAGACACCCTGGAGGGCATCCGCAGTTTCGAGGAAAAACGGCGACCGACGTGGAAGAACAAGTGACACTTCGAGAGGTACAGGGTTTAAGGTATACGGTTTAAGCAAAACGGCAGAAGGCCGGCTGAGACAGGGGTCCAAGGCCGACGGCGGCAACTCGAGCCGCTGAACCTTGCACCTTATACCTTATACCTTACACCTTGCACCTTAAACCTTCTACCGTCAGCCTTTAGCCCTTGGCCCTTTGCCGTCAGCCTTTAACCTTTTGCCTTTAGCCTTTTACATTGGAGGTCACATGTCTCAGATCAGAAAAATCGGCGTGATCGGTGCCGGCAACATGGGCAGTGGGATTGTTCAGAAAATCGCCCAGGAGGGGATCGATGTCGTCATGGTGGACATGCAGGACGAGTTCGTCGAGCGCGGCCTGAAAACCATCCGGCAAATGCTGCAGGAAGGCGTCGAGCGCAACCTCTTCTCCCCTGACCAGGCCGCGGCGATCATCTCCCGCGTCAAGGGCACGACCGACACCAACGCGGTGGCCGACGCCGACCTCGTCATCGAGGCGGTTTTCGAAGACAAGGGGGTTAAGAGCGAGCTCTTCAAGAAGCTGGACAAGATCTGCGCGCCAAAAACCATCCTGGCCACCAACACATCGAGTTTCTATGTGCGTGAATTTGCCGAGCAGACCGAGCGGCCCGACCGCTTCATCGGCCTCCACTACTTTTACCATCCGGCCAAAAACCGGCTGCTGGAAATCATCCCCTGCGCCCGGACCAGCCGGGAAACCCTCGAAAAATCGCTGCTGGCCGCCAAGCTGCACGGCAAGACCGCCATCGTGGTCAAGGATGCGCCCGGTTTCGCCGTCAACCGCTTCTTCGTCCCCTTTCTGAACGAGGCCGCCCGCATGTTCGAAGAAGGCCTGGCCGACATTCCGACCATCGAAGAAGCCGCCAAGCGCGCCTTCAAGATCGGCATGGGCCCCTTTCAACTGATGAACGTCACCGGGATCCCGATTGCGGTGCACGCCGCCACCACCCTGGGCAACGAGCTGGGTCCCTTCTATGCACCCTGCCGGATCCTCAAGACACAAAAGGAAAAAGGCATTAACTGGGATATCGAGGGCTCGGCCGACGAATCGAAAATCCAACCGGTGATCGACCGTTTTTACGGCGTCTGTCTCGGGGTGGCCGCCGCCCTGGTCGATGAGGGTGTGGCCTCAATCGAGGACACCGATCGCGGGGCCAAGATCGGCTTGCGCTGGGTCATGGGCCCCTTCGAGATCATGAACAAAATCGGCATCGACAAGACCTGTGCGGCGGTCGCGGCGGTGGCCCGCAAATACCCGGACTTCCGCATGCCTGATATACTCACCCGCCAGAAGGCCGCCGGAAAACCGTTTGACTTCACCTTCGTCGATCTCGAGACCAAGGACGGCATTGCCTTCATCACCCTCAACCGCCCGGAGGCGATGAACGCCCTGAACGAGGCGGTGGTGGCCCAATTGTCGGACCGTTTCGCCGAAGCCGAGCGCGACCCGGCCGTCAAGGCGATCGTATTTCAGGGTGCCGGCAAGGCTTTTGTCGCCGGCGCCGACATCCGCTACTTCGTCAACAAGATCACGTCCGGCAAAGTCCCTGATATTGTTGATTTCACCCGCAGGGGTCACGAACTGCTGCTTGACATCGAAAATGCCTCCAAGCCGACCATCGCCCTTTTGGACGGGCTTTCACTGGGCGGCGGCAGCGAACTGGCCCTGGCCTGCCAAGCGATCGTCGCCACGCCGGCCGGATCGCTGGGGTTTCCCGAAACCGGTATCGGCATTTATCCCGGTCTGGGCGGCATGCTGCGCCTGGCCCGCCATGTGGGCCCGGAGCTGGCCAAGTATTACGTCTTCAGCGGCGTTCCGATCAGTGCCGCAGATGCCCACGCCCTGGGGATCGTCCATCGCCTGGTGGCGCCGGCCGAGGTCGCTGCAGCCATTAAGGAAGTGGTCGGAGAAGGCAAGCCGGACAAGTATCGCCGGCGCGAGATTCCGGCAAAGTTCAAGCCCCTGGCCGCCATGGGGTCGGCCGAAAACGTAGCGCACCTGCTGGCCGGGCGTCCTCCCGAAGGTGTTGAGCAGGCCTTGGCCGCCAAAACCGCCAAGATCGTCGGATACAAGGCGCCCCTGGCCCTCAAGATCGCCGACGACATCATCGATCGGCAGATCGACAAACCGATGGCGGAAGCTGTCGAGATCGAGTTGAAACGCCTGCAGGAAATCTTTTCAACCGCCGATGCCCTCGAGGGGCTCACCTCTATGGGACGGAAAAGAGCGGAATACAGGGGGGCCTGACCGGCATTGTGCAATTTCAAAATGACAAGGAGGATTGAAGCATGTCGATGACATCCTGGCAAATGGTCGAACCCCGAAAACCGCTTCAGTGCGTCGAAAGCCCGCTGCCGCCGCCGAGTGTGGGAGAAGTTCGGCTGCGGGTGGTCGGCTGCGGTGTCTGCCACACCGACCTCGGCTTTTACTACGACGGCGTGCGGACCAAATCCCCGCTGCCGTTGACACTCGGCCATGAAATCAGCGGGATCGTGGAGGCATGCGGCCCGGGCGCCGAACGCTGGGCCGATAAGGCCGTCATCGTGCCGGCGGTCATGCCCTGCGGCGAGTGTGACGTCTGTACGCGCGGCTTCGGCAACATCTGTGCCGCCCAGAAAATGCCCGGCAACGACATCCAGGGCGGCTTCGCTTCTCACATCCTCGTCCCGGCGGCCCAGCTCTGCGAGGTGCCGGTAGGCGCGGACAACGTTCCCGCGGGCCGCTCGGGCGTATCACTGGCCGAACTATCGGTCATCGCCGATGCGGTCACCACCCCCTACCAGGCGGTGATCGAATCGGGACTCTGCGCCGAAGACACCGCCATCTTCGTCGGCGTCGGCGGCGTCGGCGGATTCGGCGCCCAGATTGCAAAGAGTTTCGGGGCCGCCGTGGTGGCGATCGACGTGGATCCGGTCAAGCTCGAGGCCATTGCGCCGTCTGTCGACCGAACCCTCAACGCCCGCGATATCCCGTTCAAGGACCTGCGCAAAGCGGTTTCCGAATTCGTCAAGGACCAGGGCCGGCGACGCACCGAGTGGAAGATTTTCGAGACCTCGGGAACGGCGGCCGGGCAGAAAACGGCCTTCGGTCTGCTGACCTTCGGCGCCTCTCTGGCCGTGGTCGGTTTCACGATGGAAACGGTCGACATCCGGCTGTCGAACCTGATGGCCTTTCACGCAACCGCACGCGGCAACTGGGGCTGCCAGCCGAAATACTACCAACCGGTGCTCGACCTCGTGCTGGCGGGCAAGGTCAAAATCGGTCCGTTCGTCAAGACGTTTCCGCTATCCGAGATCAATGCGGTTTTTGAAATGGTTCACGCGCGAAAAATCCAGCAGCGTCCCATCCTGCTGCCCTGATCTTAAAAGTGATTCTAAAAATGATCCTAAGCCGCAATGCCTTATACTTGAAACCCGTTACCAGGAATTCGCCATGCATAAGCTACTGACCGATAAGCCCGGCAAAAAAATGCTGCTCCTCGGCAATGAAGCTATCGCCCGGGGAGCGATTGAGGCGGGCGTGGCCTTCGCCAGCACCTACCCCGGCACCCCCTCCTCGGAGCTATCCCTCAATTTTTTCCAAATATCCCGCGAGAGCGATCTCTATTTCGAATACAGCATCAACGAAAAAGTCGCCCTGGAGGTCTCCGCCGCCGCCGCCAACGCCGGTGTGCGCGCCATGTGCGTCATGAAGCATGTCGGTCTCAATGTTGCCGCCGACGCTCTGATGACCCTGGCGTATGTTGGGGTCAAAGGCGGGATGGTGGTGCTGACGGCCGACGACCCCTTCATGTTTTCCAGCCAGAACGAACAGGACAACCGCTATTACGCCAAACTCTCCGCCCTACCGATGCTCGAGCCTTCTTCGGTGCAGGAGGCCAAGGCGATGGTGGCCTACGCGTTTGATCTCTCCGAACAACTCAAGGAGCCGGTGCTCTTCCGGACAACCACCCGCATCAATCACTCCAGCGGCATTGTGGAACTGGCTGAAATCGGGAAGCGGATCACGCAGGGCGATTTCATCAAGGATCCGCTGAATCTGGTGACGGTGCCGGCCGTCTCCCGCAAGCTGCACGTCAAGCTGTTGAAGAACTATGCCGGCGCCATGCGGCTCGCGGAATCATCGCCCTACAATTTCGTCGAAGGCGATGGGGACTGTGGAATCGTCTGCAGCGGTGTCGGTTATAACTATGTCAGCGACGCCGTCGAAGATCTGCAGATTGCCGACCGGGTGCGGGTGCTGCGCCTCGGGTTCTCTCATCCCCTGCCCCCGCGGCTGATCAAGGATTTTCTGCGTCATTGCGCAAAGGTCCTGGTGGTCGAAGAAGGCGAGCCCTACCTGGAGGAGTCCGTCAAGGCTCTGGCCCAGGAACAAGGCTTGACCCTGCCGATCGCCGGCAAGGCTCCCGAACTGTTCTCCCGGCTCTACGAATACAACCCGGCTCAGGTCAGAAGCATCATGGCCGCCTACTTCGAGGTGCCCTGCGAATCGCCGGCCGTCCCCGACCTCTCCGATTTGCCCGAAATCCCTCAACGGCCGCCGACCCTGTGCGCCGGGTGTTCCCACCGCGCTACTTTTTACGAGGTCCGCAAGGCGGCCGAGGGTCTGGAAACCATATATCCTACCGATATCGGCTGCTATACGCTCGGCCTGCTGCCGCCGCTGTCCGCAGCCGACTTTCTGATCTGCATGGGTTCCTCGGTGGGGACTTCGGGAGGGTTTTCGAAGGTCACCAATAAAAAGGTCATCGCCTTCATCGGCGATTCGACCTTTTTCCATTCGGGCATTCCCGGCTTGATCAACGCGGTATTCAACAATCACGATTTCACGCTTGTCATTCTGGACAACGGCACCACGGCCATGACCGGTCACCAGCCGCACCCGGGGGTCGACATGCGGCAACTCAATCTGGAAGGTTTCGGGCGGGTTTCGATCGAGGCGGTCGTCCGGGCCGTCGGGGTACCGCATGTGACGGTCGTCAAACCCTACAAGGTCAAGAAGAGCATCGAGGCCATCCGGGCAGCCATCGACTTCAAAGGCGTCTCGGTGATCATCTCCCAGGAGACATGCGCGCTGTATGCCAAGAGCCTCAAGCTCTCGCGACGCAAGCCGTTCGAGGTGACCGACAAGTGCCGGAACCACCGCGACTGCATGGACAACCTCGCCTGTCCGGCTTTTTACGTCTGGAACGAACGGATAAAAATCGACCCGAATCTCTGCACGGGCTGCGCCGTCTGTGCGCAGATCTGTCCGGAAAACGCCATTTTGCCGCTCAAAGAGAAAAAAGCCCCGGCATGATGTTTTTGTGATGACAACTTTTAGGATTCACGCCATGGCGGAATAACGCCTCCAAAGGAAAATTTTTATGAAGACAACACGACTGATCATTGTCGCGGTCGGCGGACAGGGTAATCTGTTGGCCTCGAGCGTGCTGGGCGAAGCGGCCCTGATGGCCGGCATCCCGCTGCAGATGAGCGAAATCCATGGAATGGCCCAGAGAGGCGGGGTGGTGGAATCGGCGCTCATCTTCGGCAACGTCCGCAGCACGATCATTGCCGATGGTGAAGCCGATATCCTGGTAGGGTTCGAACCGGCCGAAACCTTGCGGGCGCTCAATAAATGCAACACCGATACCGTGGTCATCACCAATTTGGCGCCGTTGATGCCCTTTACCGTCAACATCGGCAAGGGTGTTTACCCGGATTTGAAGCAATTGCAGGATCTGATCCGCGCCAAAACGGCCAAACTGATCGCTTTTAACGCGGCCAAGCTGGCCGAGAAAGCCGGAAACCCGCTGGCCGTCAACATGGTTCTGCTGGGAGCGCTGATCCAGACCGGCATTTTGCCGTTAGGCGCCGAACAGGTCCGGGAAGCCCTGCAGCGTAAAACCAAACCGGCATTCCTGGCCTCCAATCTAAAGGCCTTTGAACTCGGTTACACTGCGGCCGCACAGGCGGCTTGAGCCGGGCGCCCGGAATACGAGAGCTCCGGAGATCGACGGAAACGCTTTCATTCAACCTTCACTCACCGGGCTGCTGCAGTAGGGCGGATTCCCGCCCCGGCAGCCGCCAGTCAACAAGGAGGAGCGTCATGCCCTGGAACGATGTCTTCGAATGCATGCCGGTGGAAGAACTTCAAAGGTTTCAGTTGGAAAAGTTCAAGGAGACTGTCGCTTGGGTGGCCGAGCGGATCCCCTTTTACCGGAAAGGACTCGCCGAAATGGGCGTCACGGCCGAGAGCATCACCAGGCTCGAAGATGCGGCCAAGTTACCCATGACGCAGAAAAACGATTTGCGGGACAACTACCCCTTCGGTCTCTGCGCCGTTCCCCTCAAAGACGTCACGCGGGTGCACGCCTCCTCGGGAACGACCGGCAAGCCGATCACCGGACCCTACACGGCCGCGGACCTGGAGCAGTGGGGCGAATGTATGGCCAGAAACTTATGGGCGGCCGGCGTCCGCAGGGAAGACATTCTCCAGAATGCCTACGGGTACGGGCTTTTTACCGGCGGCCTCGGATTTCACCAAGGTGCTGCGCGGATCGAATGCACAGTCGTGCCGACCAGTTCAGGACTGACCGAACGTCAGATCACGATAATGAAAGACTTCGGCACCACGGTGCTTTGCTGCACGCCGTCCTATGCCCTCACCATTGCCGAAAGAGCCAGGGAGCTCAAGGTCGACACCCGCGCCCTGGCGCTGAGGGTCGGGGTCTTTGGCGCCGAACCCTGGACCACCCAGATGCGCGAAGAGATCGAAGAGCGCATGGGCATCAAAGCCCATGAGGCCTACGGCTTGACGGAACTGGGCGGTCCGGGTGTGGCCTTCGACTGCGAGGCCCAGGACGGGCTGCACATCAACGAAGATCATTTTCTGGCCGAAATCGTCGATCCGCAGACCCTCGAACCGTTGCCGCTGGGTGAAAAAGGCGAACTGGTCTTCACCGCCCTGCAGCGCCGCGCCATGCCGATGATCCGTTATCGCACCAAAGACATTACGCGACTGCGCCGCGAAAAATGCGCCTGTGGCAGAACCTTCATCAAAATGGACAAGGTGTTCGGCAGGACCGACGACATGCTGATCATCAGCGGCGTGAACGTCTTCCCCTCCCAAATCGAGGCCCTGCTGCTCGATATCGAGGATGTCGAACCCCAGTACCGATTGGTCGTTCGCAAGAAGGGCTACCTGGACCAACTGGTGATCCAGGTGGAAGGCAAGAAAGAAATCTACCAGGCCGGTCGTGAGAGACGCTTCGAGGTCGAAGGTAAAATCAGTGCCCATATAAAGGGCAACATGGGCATCGGCGTCGAAGTCGAACTCGTCGAGCCGAAAGCCATTGCCCGCAGTGAGGGCAAGGCCCTGCGGGTGGTCGACGAAAGGCCCAAACAACTCAGGTAACGGCGGTTGCCGGCATTTCACAGGGTTGCCTTTTGTGGGAACCGTTCAGCGGTCGGGTGCCGTCGCCCGGCGGAAAATGCCGATAGCGGCCACATCAGGGGGGAGGGACTCATGGATGAGACTGCCGATTTTCGTCCGCAAAAGTTTGCCGTGGTGGGCGCCGGTCCGGTGGGGTGTATCGTGGCGGCTTTTCTGGCCCGCGGGGGGCATGCTGTCACCCTGTGCGATGTCATCCCCGAGTTGATCGAGCCGGCCCTCAAAAGGGGCATCCTCATCGAGGGCGCCGAAACCCTGCAGCAGACCGTTTCGAAGGCGACCACCAGCATCGACGATCTGAAGGCCGATTTGCCGGATGTGATCTTCATCACCGTCAAGGCCAACGCCAATGCGCTGATCGCCTCGGCGATCGAGGGGTTCCAACAAGAGGGCCTGTATGTGGTCAGCTGGCAGAACGGCATCGATACCGAGCGGGTTTTCGCAGATGCTCTCGGAGACAAACCCGTCCTGCGGGCCGTCGTCAACTACGGGTGCGCTCTGGTGGCACCGGCGCACGTGCGCATGCCGTTCCACCACCCGCCGCACTACTTGCAGGAACTCGACCCGCAATCCGCCGCCGCCGCCCACGCCATTGCCGATGCGCTCAGCGGATGCGGACTGACCACCGCTCATACCGACCAGATTATTTCGATGATCTGGCGTAAGGCCATCCTCAACGCCTGCATGAACCCGGTCTGCGCCGTAACCGGCCTGACCATGGTCCAGGCGATGACCGACCCGATCGTGTTTCCGATCGTCGACGCCCTGGTGAAGGAGTGCGTGAAGGTCGCCCGGGCCAACGAAATCGAGCTGGGCTGGAATTTTTATCCCCACGCCATCGACTACATGCGCAAGGCCGGTGCCCACAAACCCTCGATGCTCATGGACATCGAAGCCCGACGCCGGACGGAAGTCGATTTCATCAACGGCAAGTTCGTCGCTTACGGGCAACAGGCCGGTATCGAGACCCCCTTCAACATCACCCTGCAGGCGTTGGTGAAGGGACTGGAATCGAAATTCTGATGCGACAGGCTAAGCAGTCGTCTCGACGGTTGGTTGTGGGCACGGATGTGGGTTCGTCACGCACGAAAGTCGCCGTCCTCGACCTGAAACGAAACCTGGTCGGGTTTGCCGTCAAAAAATCCGGCACCGACTTTTCGGCCACGGCCGGTGCCTGTCTAACGGCGGCGCTTGATATGGCCGGCGCGCCGCCCGCGGCGATCCGGCGTGCGGTGTCGACCGGTTACGGCCGCAATAATGTTCCCTATGCCGATGACTCCCGCACCGAAATCGGCTGCCACGCCAAGGGGTGTTACCGGTATTTCCCGATGGCGATCACCATCATCGACATTGGTGGTCAGGACAACAAAGTCGTCAAACTCGATGAAAAGGGCCGCCGCACCGGATTCAAGATGAACCGCAAATGCGCCGCCGGAACCGGCGCCTTCCTGGAAGAAATGGCGGCGCGGCTCGACATTCCACTTGAGGAAATGGACGCTCTGGCGCGCCGGTCCGAAAACATGGTCAAGCTCGGCAGCTTCTGCACGGTGTTTTCCGCCACCGAAGTCCTCGAAAACATCCGGCGGGGCAAACAGGTGAGCGACATCGTCAAGGGAGTCTTTTATTCGGTCATCAGGCGGGTCCTCGAAATGGATGCGCTGACCGAACACGTGGTGATGACCGGCGGGGTGGTCGAACACAACCCCTATCTGGTCACAATGACCGCAGAAATTCTGGGCCGAAACATTCTGGTGCCGGAACACCCCCAGCTGACCGGTGCCATCGGCGCGGCATTGTACGCGCTGGAAGGACCCGTTGAGCCGGTTAAGCCGGTTGAGCCCGTATAGCCTGTTAGCCCGTTTGACCCGTTAACGAAAGGAACCCGACATGGCTGAAGAAAAAAAGAGCCTGCGCAAGCCGATCAAGGCTTCCAGGGAAATGGGCCGCATCATGGCCGAATACTTTTACGAGTTGAACGCGGCGTCGCAGACCCGCAGCCGCAAGATCGCCTGGTGCACGAGCGTGGGGCCGGCCGAAATCCTGCGGGCCATGGGTTTCCTGGTTCACTTTCCCGAAAACCACGGCGCCATGCTCGGTGCGACACGCACGGCCACGGACATGATTCCGGTGGCCAACGCCATGGGCTATTCACCGGAGATCTGCTCTTACCTGACCGCCGACGTGGGGGCTTATCTGAAGGGCTTCACGCCGCTTGCCAAGGCCTACCCGGGCATCGAGGCCGTCCCCCGGCCCGATGTGCTGGTTTATAACACCAACCAGTGCCGCGACGTGCAGGACTGGTTCGCCTGGTATGCCAGGGAATTCAAAGTGCCGCTGCTCGGCATCCACACCCATCGCGGCATCGGGGGGGTTGCCGACAAGCATGTCGACTCGATCGCCAGGCAGATGGAGGCCCTCGTCCCCCCATTGGAAGAAATTTCCGGCAACGCCTTCGACATGGCGGAGCTGAAACGGGTCCTGGGCCTTTCGCGCCGCTGTTCGGACCTGTGGAAGGAAGTCCTCGACACCGCCGCCAATCTGCCCTCGCCCCTGACGTTCTACGACGGTACCATCCACATGGGTCCGGCAGTCGTGCTGCGCGGAACCCAGGCGGCGGTGGATTACTACAAGCTGCTGCTGGCGGAAATGACTGAACGCATCGCCAACCGGGAGGCCGCGCTTGAGGACGAGCGCTTTCGCATCTACTGGGAAGGCATGCCGGTCTGGGGCCGCCTCAGCACCCATTCGAAGATGTTCGCCGAACTAAACACCTGCGTGCTGGCCTCGACCTACTGCAACAGCTGGATTTTTAAGGCATTCGACCCCGACGACCCGTTCAGGAGCATGGCGCGGGCCTACACCGAGCTGTTCATCGTGCGTTCCGACGAAGCCAAGGAGGCCTACATCAAGGACATGCTGGCCTTTTTCAAGGTGGACGGGATCATCTACCATGATGCCAAGACCTGTCCCAACAACTCCAACTGCCGCTACGGCATGCCCCAGCGCATGGAAAAAATTACCGGCGTACCGAGCCTGATCATCAACGGTGACCTCAATGACATGCGCCTGGTTTCGGACGAACAAACCAAGACCAACGTCGAGGCGTTTATCGAGCAACTCGACGAAAGAAGAGCTTAGTCCGCTTTTGACCATGGGGTGCCTCGGCCATGCGGCAAACGCTTTTCCCGGACACTGTGGCCCATGGGCTCCGCGCCCCATAACGAGAAGGAGAGAAGAGCATGCTGGAATCTTTATTCAGGCCCAAGAAAGTCGCGGTTATCGGCGCTTCGAGCAAAGAGCTCTCCATCGGCAACCGGGTGATCAAGAACCTGATCGATTTCGGCTTTAAGGGCGAGATCTACCCCATCAACCCGAAGGCGGAAGAAATCCGCGGCATCAAGGCCTATAAGTCGATCAACGACTGTCCGGACAACGTCGACGTCGTTCACATGGTCATTCCGGCCAAGTTCGTCCCCCAAGCCGTGGAAGACTGCGGCAGGAAAGGCGTTAAAAACATCATCATCAACTCCGGCGGCTTCTCGGAAACCGGCCTCGCCGGGGAAGCTCTGGAAAAGGACTTTCTCGCCCGGGCCGTCAAGTACGGCATCCGCGTCCTGGGGCCCAACTGCCAGGGGATCATCAATTCGGACCCCCAGATCCGGGCCTACTGCAATTTTACGTTTACCAAGCCCGAACCCGGATTCATTTCCATCGTCGCGTTGAGCGGCGGTGTGGCCGAGGTCATCCACCAGGGTTTTGCGGCCATGGGCGTCGGCACCCGTATCTATGCCTCCAACGGCAATGCCTGCGATGTGACCATCCCGGATATCATCCGTTATCTGGGAGAGGACGACGGCACGCGCGTCATCGTCACCTATGTCGAGGGACTCAGAGACCCGGCCAACTTCATGCAGACCGTCCGCGAGGTGGCCGCCCGTAAACCGATCCTGGCCATGAAGGCCGGTCGAACCGCCGAGGGCGCCAAGGCGGCCGCATCGCACACCGGCGGATTGGCCAAACAAGATCTGGCCACCGACCTGATATTCAAAAAAGCGGGCGTGGTCAGCTTCAGGGACGAGGGCGAGTTGATCCAAGCCGCGGCCGCTTTTGCCACCCAGCCGATCCCGCGGGGAAACCGGATCGGCATCATCACCAACACCGGCGGCCCGGCCGTGATCGCCACCGATGTGTTCGTCGATGCCGGCTGTCGGCTGCCGCCTCTTTCGGAAATGACCGCCGCGCGGTTGAAGGAAACGCTCTACCCGGAAGCCTCCGTCAGCAACCCGATCGACGTTCTGGCCACCGGAACCGCCGTCCACTACCGGGCGTGCATGGATGCCATGCTGGCAGACGATGCCTTCGACTGCATTTTCGTCAATTTCGTCACGCCTTTTTTCGTTGACAACGAGAGCATCGCGCGGGAGATCGTGGCGGTCAGCCAACTGCAGCAAAAGCCGCTGGTCTGCAACCTGATGACCGACAGGCGGCAATGGGCCGAGGTGGTCGACATCCTGCGGGAGGGCGGCGTACCCTGCTTCGCCCTGCCCGGCGAGGCGGCCCGGGCCATGGCGGCCCTGGTCCGCTACAACGCAATTCGAAACCGTGCCGGCGGCGAGCTGAGGACTTTCGGCGATGTCGAACGCCAGAGCGGCCGAAGCATCTTGTCGGCGGCGAAAGCGGCCGGCCGCCGGAATCTCGCGGCCCAGGAGGTCTACGGAATTCTGGAGGCCTACGGTATCCCGACCGCCGAATGGCGCGTGGCTGGAAATGCGGATGAGGCTGTCGCGGCAGCCGAAGCCATCGGATTTCCGGTGGTGGTCAAGGCCGATGCCGCGGCCGTCGTGCACAAGAGTGACATGGGCGCCGTGGCAGTGAACCTGGCCGACGGCGACTCCGTAAGGGCGGCGCTGGAGCAGATGCAGACGAGACTTGCGAATGACGACCTGCGCTTTTTCGTGCAGAAGTTCCTGCCCGGCGGCTTGGAGGTGATCTTGGGGGCCAAGGCCGAGGAAGGCTTGGGCCACCTGATCATGTTCGGTCTCGGCGGCATCAGCGTCGAGGTTCTCAAGGACGTCGTCTTCAATCTGACCCCGGTGAGCACCGCCGAGGCCAAAGAGATGCTGGCATCGATAAAAGGCGCCGCGCTTCTCACAGGCATCCGGGGCCGCAGCGGCGTCGATTGCGACCGCCTGAAGGAATTGATCCTGCGCCTGTCGCAGCTGGTCGCGGAGCTTCCGGAGATCAAGGAAATGGACCTGAACCCGGTCATGGCCTTCGAGGACGGCGCCTTTGTGGTCGACGCCAGGATAAGCCTGTAAAATCAGCGGTTCAAGGTTCAAGGGTTCAGGGCTGATGGATGAAAGCCATTTGAGATGTCAGGTGTCGGCCAGTTGGATTGCGCATAACAAACTCACGTATTAACCAAATCCCAATGACCGAAATTCGAAATTCCAAGCAATTGTGCGGCCTAAAAGACTGAGCGTCGGTGCAGTTCCTTGATTTCCTCGAGCGTGCGAAAAATGCACCTGCACCGGAACCTGATAAATGCCCTGAACGAAACCGCGATGAGTCCAATCTAATATCACGGTGCTCAAAACAGTGACGGTTTCGAGCCTTGAGCCTTTAGCCATTGGCCTTTCGCCTTTTACCTTTTACCTTTTACCTTTTGCCTTTAGCTATTTTTCACGGAGGACAATATGACGGCCTGCTGGATGAATTTAGGGCAGAACCTGAAGGTCAATGCCAAGAAATTTCCGAACACGGTGTGCCTGAAGGACAGCCGGCGCAGCTTCACGTATCCGCAAACCAATACGAGAGTCAACCGTCTGTCCCACCGTCTGGTTTCCTTGGGGCTCTCCAAAGGCGACAAACTGGCCGTATTGTTGGAAAACAGCATCGAGATCATCGAACTCTACCTGGCAACGGCCAAGACCGGAATCGTGATCGTTCCGATCAACTTCCGCCTGACGCCCAGCGAGGTGGCCTACATCGTAGGCAACTCCGACGCCAAGGCTTTGGTTGTCCACGACCAATTCACCGAAACGCTCGCGGCGATCAGTTCCGATCTGAAGAACATCGCCGCGGAGAACATCATCGTCGTCGGAGAGCCGCAAGAAGGGTATCGCACGTATGAAGCGTTTATAGTGGACGCACCGGAAAGCGAACCGCCTGCGGACGTCCGG
Organism: Deltaproteobacteria bacterium; assembly: GCA_041299015.1. Lineage (GTDB taxonomy): Bacteria > Desulfobacterota > Desulfobacteria > Desulfobacterales > SG8-13 > JARFQH01. The sequence continues at coordinate 10,296 of JBFYWB010000061.1, read as the reverse complement.
CCCGAGGACACCTGGATTCTGATCTACACCTCCGGCACGACCGGCAAACCGAAGGGCGTGGTGCGCACGCACGAATCCCATATCGCCTTCTACCTGATCAACGCCGTCGATTTTGGATTCACCGAGCACGACATCTGCCTGAACGTGATGCCGCTGTGCCACATCAATTCCACCTTCTTTACCTTCACCTTCACCTACATCGGCGCCTCGGTCTACATCCATCCGGCCCAGTCGTTCAGGGCCGCGGAGATTCTCGAGATCATCGAACGCGAGCAGGTCACCTTTATTTCTCTCATACCGACCCACTACAACCTGATTCTGAATGCGACGGAAGATGAACGCCAACGCGTCGTCAGTTCGGTCCGCAAACTGCTCTGTTCCTCGGCGCCGGTCAGAAAAAGCATGAAGCTGGCCATCATGGATTTCTTTCCCGGCGTCGAGCTCTATGAAGGCTACGGATCGACCGAGGCCGGCATTGTCACGGTCCTCAAACCCGAGCACCAGATGAGCAAGCTGGGGTCGATCGGCTTCGAAAGTCTGGGGACCGATTTCGTCAAACTGCTGGATGCGAACGGAGGTGCCGTGGGGCCCGGCGAGGTTGGAGAACTGTATTCCCGCGGACCGATGCTGTTCAAGGAATACTACAAGCTGCCGGATAAAACCGCGGCGGCGTTCCGGGACGGCTGGTTTTCGGCCGGCGACATGGCCCGGCGGCGAGCCGATGGGTTTTACGAGATCGTCGACCGCAAGGACAACATGATCATCACCGGCGGCGAGCATGTCTATCCCAGTGAAGTGGAAGAGGCCGTGGGCAGTCACGCGTGTGTTTTCGACTGCGCCTGCATCGGCCTGCCGGATGAGAAGTGGGGCGAGAGGGTCGTGGCGGTGGTGGTCCCCAAGCCCGGCGTCAGTGAAAAAGACATCGATGAATCGGTCATAAAGGAATGCTGCCGCGACAAATTGTCCGGATTCAAAAGGCCGAAAGAGGTTATTTTTATCCGGCCGGACGACATGCCGCGCACGCCGACCGGTAAGATATTGCATCGCAAACTGAGAGAGAAATTCCGCACACCGGGCGGTGACCGGGAAACTTGAAACTGGAAACTGGAAACTCAGGATCCGAAACTCGAAACTCGGGTTATATGGATTATCACTCGTCTTGGTAAGAATTGTTAAACCTTTAAACCCTGAACCCGGAACCGAGCGGCCCGAATGGCCATGGTTGCCTAAAACCTAAAACTACTTAAATACCTAAAACCAACCGGAGGATAAAAACCATGTTGACCAAGGCCTTTATTCCGTATGGCGGCTATTACAGCACGCCGTTCGCCCGCTGGCAGGGAACGCTGGCCAACGAAAACGCGATTACTCTCGGCGCCGAGACGAGCAAACGCTGGTTGGCGGATAAGCAGTGGGATGCCCGGATGTTCGATTACCTGATCCTGGGACTCACCGTCGGTCAGCCGAAAATGTTTTATGGCGGTCCCTGGGCTGCGGCCCTGATCGGTGCCGTCGACACCCCCGGCCTTCTGATCAGCCAGGCGTGTTCCACCTCGACCACCGGCGTCTTCCAGGCGGCAATCGGTATCGAAACCGGGTTTTTTGAAAACTGCTACACCCTGGCCGTAGACCGCTGTTCCAACGGCCCCCACACCATCTGGCCGAACCCGATGGGCCCGGGCGGCCAGGTGATCTCCGAGAACTGGGTCATGGACCACTTTAATCTCGATCCCTGGGGCGGGACGGCCATGATCCAGACGGCCGAAAACGTGGCCACGGCGTTCGGCCTCCGCCGGGAGCAATGTGACGCCGTGACCCTGCGGCGTTACGAACAGTACAAAGAGGCCCTGGCGGACGACCGCGCTTTCCAGAAGCGTTACATGTATCCGGTCGAAGTGCAGGTGTCGCGCAAAAAAACCCTTCTGCTGGCGGCCGACGAGGGGATCATGGAAACCACCGCCGAAGGTCTGGCCGGTCTGCGGCCGGTTCTGCCCAACGGCGTGATCACCTTCGGATCCCAGACCCACCCGGCGGACGGCAACTGCGCGATGATCGTGACCACCCGCGAAAAAGCCCGCGAACTCAGCACCGATCCGAAAGCCGAAATCCGGGTGGTTGCATACGGATTCCACCGGGCCAAAAAGGCGCACATGGCCATGGCCGTGGTGCCGGCCGCCCAAATGGCGCTTGAAAAGGCCGGCATCGGCGTCGGCGATGTAAAAGTGATCAAAACCCACAATCCGTTTGCCGCCAACGACGTTTATATGGCGGACCAAATGAAGATCGACGTCAACGGGTTCAACAACTACGGCAGCTCACTGATCTTCGGCCATCCCCAGGCCCCCACCGCGGGGCGCCTGATCATCGAAGGGATCGAGGAAACGGTGATGAAAGGCGGAGGCTATATGCTGTTCACCGGCTGCGCCGCCGGCGACACCGGCGCCGCGCTGGTATTAAAAATCGGCTAGGTTGGTCGACAAATGAGACCCTCTGAGGAAAACCAGGTGCTGGCCCTGCTGGCCAAGGAATGGGAGTTTAAAGGACCACCGGGAATAATGGATATCAGTGACATTGTGGCGGTTCTTCCACTTGCCCCCAGTGACACGCTTACGGCACTGAAAGCCTTGTACACAAGTGGTTTGATCGATATGAACACGCTGAAAACAAGCGCGTTTCTGACGCCGGAGGGATACGCTGCCGCCGATCGCTTGGACAATCGACAACACGATTTGAGCTGAAGCTGGGGATGGTGAATGAGACGCGTTTGGTTATTTCTCTTTTCTTGGTCTTCTTCACATTTGATCAGTCCCGTCACCGACACCGGTACGCCGTCGCACCCGCGGACCGGCGCCTCCGGCCGACCGCCAGTCCCGCGGCGGCCGGACCGCGTGCAGAAGGTGGAGCTTGTCCTGTTTTTTCAAGCGGTAGTAAATCAACGCCCAAGCGCAGGGGACATCGGTGTAGATCTCACAGCGGCCGTTTCGGGATCCGCCGCACGGCCCGTTGAACAGGCTCTTGGCGCAGCGGGCCACGGGGCAGATGCCGCCGGTGAAGGACAGCACGCAGTCTCCGCACCCCTGGCAGACCTCGCGCCACTCGCCGGCTTCGCCGGCGGCACCGAAAAAGGTGGTGTTCAGCCCCGGGATCACCGGCAGCGGCTCGAACACATCGCCCAGGGTTTGAACGCCGCAGCCGCAGGCCAGCGACAAAATCGCTTCGGTACCCGGCGGCAGCGTCTGATAAGCGGAAACGAGGTCCCGTTCGCACTGCCGGATGATCGTATCGACCGCAAAGACCGGGGGGCTTCCGCCGAACGCGGAACTGCGCGACAGCTCGAGGGCCAGCTGCCGCGCCTCGCGGTCTCCTCCGGAGAGGCAAACCGTCACGCAACTGCCGCAGCCGAGGATCATTACGTTACGAAATCCCGCCAGGGAGTCGGCAATCTCCGCCAGCGGCTTCAAATTTCCGACGATCATTTGATCACCTTTCTTCGAATCCGGGGCCCGGCCGGAAATGGGCGCGGACCAGGGCGTCGACCTCCTGCCGGTGCCTGGGACAGAAGGGATCGATGTCGCCTTTGCGGCGTTCCGTTACCGTTTGTTTAAAAGGCACCGTGTAGAGCGGTTCGCCGCAAACAGCGCAGCGCACGAGATCCAGGGAGACGACCTCATCCCAGGCGCTTTTCAGCAAATGCTGAAATTCGATGGCCTGCTGAGGGCAAATGCGCCAGCACTGACCGCAGCGGGCGCACAAACTCATGTTGTGCCGCAGCGTCCGACGGTTGTCCCGGTCTGCGTAGTCCAGAGCCGAAGCCGGGCAGTTCTGAACACACGCAAGGCAGCCGTTGCAGCGATCGTTCACTTGAAAATACGACATTATTCACCCTTTTGTCCGCGACGCGAAACCGGTTATCCGGGCGGAGGCGCTCATACGGTTGTACCGGTCGAGTCCCGCCGTGGCGGGATTGAGCCCGTTATGCCGGCTGGAAGATAAGATCGATCTCATTTTCGTACTAAACCACCCCTGCTTCCCCCCGAAACATTTCCGGCGGCTTTCCGGACCCGCGAATCCTGCTGGCGGTAGTCTTCGATGTAATCGAGTGCACCGGGGAAGCAGTAGCGCACACATAGAGGGTCACCGCCGCAAAGGTCGCACTTGAAAACCGTGTGCCGCTCGGACTCGAAGCCGAGTGCCCCGAACGGACAGGCGGCCATGCACATCCGGCAGCTGATGCAGCGATCGTAGTCGATCAGGACCCGGCCCAACCGGCTGTCCCTGTAGATCGCCTCCTTAGGGCATACCGCCATGCAGGGGGCATCCTGGCAATGCTGGCAGATGACCGGCAGGTAAAATCCCTCGGCGTCATACCGGATGATCCGGATGCGGGCCTGAGCCGGATTTCGCGCACCGGATTTCACCATGGCACAAACGGTCCGGCAGAGTGAACAACCGTTGCATTTTTTCGGATCGGCTATCAGCGCACGCTGTATTGGCATAAATGATGACCTGTTGCCGCTTAAGGGTTGATGGGATGTCACTGACTGTCGATACGGTGGCGAATGCCTTCGGCGGCCGACTTCATCTGCGTCACCAACTGCTGCATTTTTTCGTCACTCATGCTCGGTTTGAATCCGACGACCCAGATGGCCGACATAAACTGACCCCCGGTTTTGATGGGTGCAGCCACCGCCCGCACCCCGGAGATGTATTCTTCATCGTCGAAGGCCACGCCGTCACGCCGCACTCTGCGGATCTCCTCCAGGTACCGGCGGTGATCGGTAATGCTGTGTTCCGTATACCGCGGCAGTCCTTTGTCGCGCAGCAGTTCCGCGACCTGCCCCTCCGGCATGGTCGCAAGGAAAAGCTTTCCAATCGCGCCGGCCAGCAATGGAATCCTCGTTCCGACCGGAGAAGTGATTTTTAGATTTTGGCTCGACTCGACGATGTCCAGTATCGTGACGTGGTCGACGTTTCTGACACCCAGGAAAACGGATTCCAAGGTATGGGCCATCAGTTCTTCCATGAAGGGCCGCGCCGCATCCTTCAAATCGATCCGTGCGTGAGCCGACCGGCCCAACTCAACCAAGGTCACACCCAGGGCAAACTTTTTGGTCCGGGGGTCCCGCATGAGGGCCCCCTCTTCCTCCAGGGCCGAGACGATGCCGTGGACAGTGCTCTTGCCGATCGCCAACTCCCGGGCCAGGTCGCTGAGTGTCAGACCGTGGCGGTTTCCGGCAATGAGGCGCAGAACCCGAAAGGCCTTTCTAATGATGGGCGCTTTGTAATTATCAGCCATTGTTCTCCATGATGAACATATTTTCAGACAAATTACACGCTTTTTTGCCGGCTTGTCAACCTTAAATTAACTTATGATGACAGATTATAACCATATAGAGCAATTTTTGCTTGACAAGGCCACATGATCTGTTAAGGTGGCCATATCCATTCGTTCATTATAGAGAACCATCGCTATCCGCCGCTTATTCATCGAAAGGAACCATTCATGGCCATCGAAAAAGAGCATCAGTCCACTGCTGAAAGTCTCCGCCAAACCCGGACATACGGCAAGTTTCGCTGCCATAATCCCAGCTGCATGGGCAGGCTCCAACCGCAAGCCGGTCAGAAGCAGGTCAAATGTCCGGAATGCGGCATGGAGTTTAGGGTCTATTGGATTCGGCCTGACTTTCCCCGCATTCGGGGACCGGTCTGGGAGGTGAACCGCAAGCTCGCGCAAGAAGCGCTGGCGAAAAAGGAGGAAACCCATCATGGCGTTGAATAGAAAAATTGCCTACATCGATCTGTCCACGGGGAAGGTCGAGGTCAAACCCATCCCGCTGGATGTGCGCAAGAAATTTCTCGGGGGCCGGGGCCTCGATGCCTACCTGCTCTACAACCACACCGAAAAAGGCTGCGATCCTCTCGGACCGGGCAACGCATTGATCATCAGCGGCGGGATCCTGACCGCCACCTGCGCCTCGGCCACGGCCCGCACCCACATCATGGCCAAATCGCCGCTGACCGGCCTGCTCGGCAGCGCCAACATGGGCGGATTCTTCGCACCCGAACTGGCCTGGGCCGGATTTCACCATTTGGTCATCACCGGCAAGGCCGCCGCGCCGGTCTATCTCTTCCTCCACAACAACACCGTCGAGATCCGGGACGCCGGACACCTTTGGGGTCGCATGACGACCGACACCCAGTGGGCCATTCGGGAAGAGCTCGGCGACGAGGAAGTCAAGAGCTGCGTCATCGGGCCGGCCGGTGAAAACCTGGTCCGTTACGCCAACGTGATGACCGGTATCAAAAACGCCGCCGGCCGCACGGGTATGGGGTGCGTGATGGGTTCGAAAAATCTCAAGGCCGTTGCCGCCCGCGGCACCCTGGACATCAAGATCACCCGGCCGATCGAGGCCCTCGAATACAACAAGCGCTTTATCGACCAGATCACCAGCGCCAAGGTCAACCAGACCCAGGGCACTCTCGGCACCCCCTTCATCTGGGGCGCCACCAATTCCTGGGGTGGGCTGCGCACACGCAACTTTCAGTACAACCAGTGCGAATACGCCGACGACATCGAGCCCGAACGACTGGACGAGATCGCCACCGAAACCATTGGCCCGCATCACATGACCGGCTGTTTCGGCTGTCAGGTGCACTGCCGGGCGCAATACAAGATCCCTTCCGGTCCCTACGCCGGAAAGTACGACGAGGGGCCCGAGTACACCTCCCAGGGGGCCTTCGGCTCCCTGCCCGACTGCACCAACGCCGTAACGGTTTTAACCGGCAACCACCTGGTCAACCAATACGGCGTCGACAACCTCGAGATCGGCAGCATCATCGCCTGGGCCATGGAACTGCGCGAAAAAGGGATTCTGACCGACAAGCAGACCGATGGATTAGACCTGCGGTTCGGCAACGACGATGCGGTTCTCGAAATGATTCACCGAATCTGCCTCAGAAAAGGATGGCTGGGCGACACCTTGGCCGACGGGGGCGTTCCTGCGGCCGAGAAGATCGGCAACGACGCCTTCGACTATCTCATTCAGGTCAAGGGCATGAACAACCTGCACTCGGACGAACGCGGGACCCCGGCCCTGGCCCTCAACATCGCCACCGCCTCCCGCGGTTCGGACCACCTGCGCAGTCGCCCGGCGATCGACCTGTATCACCTGCCCGAACCGGTCCTGCGAAAAATCTACGGCAACCCGGTACCCTATGCCGGTCCGCTCAGTTCGGAGCACACGGCCTACGAGGGCAAGGCCTGGCAGGTTTTTTGGCAGGAAAACTGCTACATGGCCGTGGACTGTCTGGGTATCTGCAAATATCACACGGTATTTTTAGGGGCGACCCTGCCGAACTTCGAAGACTGGCCCAGGGTTCTCTACCTTAACACCGGACTGGAACTCACGCCCACCGACATCTGGACGATCGCCGAAAGGTGCAACATGATCGAGCGGCTTTTTAATCTCCGCGAGGGGCTGACGCGCAACGATTTGAAAAAAGGCGACACGCTTAATCACCGCTACTTCGACGAGCCGTGCCGGCGCGGCGCGCCGGACGTGGTCGGCCGCAAGATCGACCGCGAGAAGTTCAATCGGATGATCGATGAGTTCTACACCCACAAAGGCCTGGACGAAAACGGCGTTCCAAAGCCGGAAACCCTGCAGCGGCTCGGCCTCGACGACGAACCGTCCCACCGGCTCTAAAAAGGGGGGCTGGCGTGTGAAAGGAGAATAAGTAAGATGGAAAAGGTTCTGAAGATCGACCACGAAAAGTGCACCGGGTGCCGACTGTGCGAGCTGGTATGTGCGGTCAAACACGACGGGATTTCCAATCCGGTCCGCAGCCGCATCCGGGTGATCAAGTGGGAGTCCGAAGGTGTGTATATCCCGATGTCCTGCCAGCAGTGCCAGGATGCGCCCTGCCTGCTCGGTTGCCCGGTGGGTGCGATTTCCCGGGAAACGGAACTGGGCCGCGTGGTCGTCGACTACAGCGTCTGCATCGGCTGCCGCACCTGCGTCTCTGTCTGCCCCTTCGGGGCCATGAACTTCAACACCATCGACCGCAAGGTCATCAAATGCGATCTTTGCGACGGCGATCCTCAATGCGTCCGGTTCTGTGAGGTGAAAGCCGTGCAATACGTGGATGCCGGCGATGTCAGCATTCAAAAGAAAAGGAGCGCCGCCCAGCGGCTGTATGCCGCCGAAAACCGCGCGGCCGCCCTGCAGTCCGAACTCTAACGGTCACTTTGGGTTAAGAAAGGGATGCGAAAAACCGGTTCCGGCCCTTCAACCGCCGGCCAGCATGAGCGTGATGTGAATGCGGTCCCCGTCGGTGGTCGGCCGCGCCAATTCATCCGGATAGGCGCTGGCCAGGTTCAGATAGATTTCGATGGTTTTTTGGAGTCGGCCGCCCCCGTCGAACAACTGGGGTTTCAACTCCGGATGGCGGTCGACCAGGTTTCGGAGGCACTCGCCGACCGTTCGTCCCTCGATATCGACCGTCTCCTGCCCGGCGGTAAAACGGCGGTGGGTCTTGTGCAAATGGATGGTGACGCTCACGCGAATTCCCCCGTGGCAGCCCTGCGCGATTGATGCCATGGACGCTTGGGTCCTTAGTAACCACCATTCAACCTGAAATCAAGCCGTAACCCGCAGTTGGAAATGATTTGGAGAAAATGTCGTGGCACGCATGAGGAGTTCGCATGGATTTCAGCCTCACCCAAGAACAAAAGGACATCGTCAAGGCGGCCCGTAAATTCGCCTTGGGTGAATTCCCCGGCCGGGCGGTCGAATTCGACCGCGCAGAGACATTCGACTACGCCATCTGGAAAAAGGCCTGCGATCTGGGTTTCGTCGGCATGTTCATCGACGAGACGTACGGCGGGGCCGGCTACGGTTACTTCGAACACTGCCTGGTGAACGAGGAATTCTGGGCCGTCGACCCGGGCATCGGCAGTGCGATTCTGTCCACGACCTTCGGTTCCGTTCTGCTCCAAATGCACGGTACGGAGGCCCAGAGGCAATTGGTTCTCCCGCGACTGGTGTCCGGCGAAGCCATCATGGGGGCGGCGATCACCGAAGCGGATGCCGGCTGCGATGTCACCGGCGCCGTCACCACGGCCGCCAAATCCGGCACTGCCTGGGTCATCAACGGTTCCAAGATGTTTGCCACAAACGGTACCGTGGCCGCTTACATGCTGATTTTCTGCCGCACGGAGCCGGACAGTGAATCCCCGCATCGGCGCCACAGCTTCATCCTGGTGCCGACCGACACCCAGGGCTTCAAGGCCTTGAAAATCAGGGGGAAAATGGGTATCCGGGCCTCGGACACGGCCGAACTCGTTCTAAAGGACGTGCGTGTGCCGCATGAAAACCTGGTCGGCGAGCAGGGGCAAGGGTTTTATCAGTTGATGGGGTTTTTCAACCGCACGCGTCTGCACGTCTGTGCGCAGGCGGTGGGCCTGGCGCGAGGTGCGCTTGAAGAAGCGGCGCGGCACGTCAAGGGACGCTCTCAATTCGGTCAACCGTTGGCCACCTTTCAGGTGACCCAGTTCAAACTGGCCGAAATGGCCACCCGCATCCGCGCCGCCCGCAACCTCTACTATGAGGCCGCCTGGCTGGCCGACCAGGGCAAACCGGATCACGCCCTCGTGGCAATGGCCAAATGGTTTTCGGGAAAGGTGGCCGTGGACTGCGCGGATGAAGCGTTGCAGCTGCACGGTGGCTACGGGTACATCGACGAGTACAAGGTGCAGCGGCTCTATCGGGACGCCAAAATCCTTGAGATCTACGAGGGCACCAAGGAAATCGAAAAAATGATTGTGGCCCGGTCTATCCTGAAATAAAGCGCGTCCGTGCGGCCGCGCGACAACACCCTCATTGGCCCTTTCCAAAAGCCGGACAGTGCAAGGGTACACGGCGTCACGGTTCAGGGTCAAAGGCAATAATTCAACCCCTTGACCCCCAAACCGATAACCGCTCAGGTCAAAACATATCCTTCTGACCGCCGCACAGGTTGATGAGATGGGCAAAAGCGCGAGCGAGTTTTTCACCTTGGCCTTTTGCAAAAAACACCGTCACGGTATCGGTCATCTTGCGGTCAACTGACTCGGCCTTCGCGCTGCGCCGCGAGGTGACCGTTTGGTCGACAAAAAACCCATCATCTGCGGTAATCAAGTAAATTCGTTGAGCCTCAACCTTCACATCCGCCGGGTTCAGCCGGGCAAGCGGCACCTTCACGGTCTTTTCCAAGATCAGCACATCGTTTTCCACTCTGGTTTCTCTGATGGTCAGG
>JBFYWB010000046.1:0-52496 GCA_041299015.1 Deltaproteobacteria bacterium | reverse complement strand
TCGAGAGGAGTACCTTATCGTTATGGCTGAAGGCAGAATCAAATGGTACAGCGAGGACAAGGGATACGGTTTCATCGAAGCCGAAGGCGGAAGCGAGATCTTTTTCCACAAATCGAATGTCGATTTCGAAGGGCACTTCGGCTTGCGGAAGTCGGATCGGGTCTCCTTTGAGATCCAGGTAACCCCGCGCGGTCAAAAGGCATTGAACGTCAAAGCACTCTAAACCGCACTGATATGGCCCAGGTGTCTGTGGAGGCTTGTTCGGCACCTATACGCACCGAAACACCCGCTGATCACTTTCATCACAACCCGATCGCACCGGAATTCGCGCTTCTCCGGCAGGACGGCCCGACCGCGGCGCAGCGGACGCGGCCTTGCGGCAGATGCCCAGCCGGTCTTCGAGGCAGAGTCAAACGAGGCTCTGCCTGTTTTATTGGAAGGTATGCACCATGACCGCAGCAGTGACAAACGACAACGTCAGAAATATCGCCATCATCGCCCACGTCGACCATGGCAAGACCACCCTGGTCGATGCCATTTTCCGTCAGAGCGGCCTTTTCAGGGACAATCAGACGGTCGACGAACGGCTCATGGACACAATGGATCTGGAGCGGGAACGCGGCATTACCATTGCGGCCAAGAACTGCTCGGTGATGTGGAAAAATGTTCGCATCAACATCATCGATACGCCCGGGCATGCGGATTTCGGCGGCGAAGTCGAAAGGGCGCTCTCCATGGCCGACGGGGCCATTTTGCTCGTCGATGCCTCCGAAGGCCCCTTGCCGCAGACCCGCTTCGTCCTGAAAAAAGCCCTTGAAGCCGGGCTGAAGATCATCGTGGTCATCAATAAAATCGATCGCCAGGATGCCCGACCCGCAGAGGTCCTGGATGAAATCTACGATCTTTTGTTCGATTTGAATGCCACGGAAGAGCAACTCGAATTTCCTCTGCTCTATGCCATCGGCCGTGAAGGCATTGCCCAAAAGAGCTTGAATGAAAAAGGAAAAAACCTGCACGCGCTTCTGGACACGGTCCTTGCGGCCATTGCCGGGCCGGCCTACCATCCCGCGGCGCCGTTCCAGATGCGGGTGTCGGACCTCGGCTATTCGGATTACCTGGGGCGCTTGGCGGTCGGCAAGATCTTCAACGGCACGGCGCGCTTCCGTGACAACCTGGTGCGCATCGGTAAGTCCGGTGAAAGCGTGCCGCTCAAGGTGTCGAAGCTTCAGGTTTTCGAGGGCATGAAACTGCGCGATGCCGATGAGGTTCAGGCCGGTGATATCGTGGTGCTGGCCGGGATCGAGGAGGTCAAGATCGGCGATACGATCTGCAATCGCGACGCACCGCGGGCATTGCCGCGGATCAGCGTGGACGAGCCGACGGTATCGATGAGATTCGTGATCAACGATTCACCCTTCAGCGGCAAGGACGGCAAGTACGTCCAGGGAGGCCGGATCCGTGAGCGGCTGCTGAAGGAGACCCTGGGCAACGTGGCCATTCAGGTTGAGGAAGGCGAGGACCGGGACGCGACCGTGGTCAAAGGCCGGGGGGAATTTCAGTTGGCGATCCTCATCGAGACCATGCGGCGCGAAAATTTTGAATTCTGTGTCGGCCGGCCCGAGGTGATCTATCGCCACGAGGGCAACCTGAAGCTCGAACCGATTGAACGGCTGCTGGTTGACTGCGAGGAGCGCTTCCTCGGCGTGGTCACCGAGAAACTGTCGTTGCGCAAAGGCAAGATGACCAAATTGGTCAATAACGGCAAAGGCCGGGTCCGAATCGAGTTCTCGGTCCCCGCCCGAGCCTTGATCGGATACCGCGACGAATTTCTGACCGACACCCGCGGCACCGGCATCCTGCACGCCCTTTTCGAGGGCTATGAACCCTTTAGGGGGGAGTGTCCCAGCCGATTCACCGGCTCCATCGTCGCCGACCGCTCCGGCACTGCCGTTCCCTACGCGCTGTTCAATCTCGAACCCCGCGGCCGCCTCTTCGTCGTGCCGGGCGATCCGGTCTACGAAGGCATGATCGTGGGCGAGCACAATCGCGGCGAGGATATCGACGTCAATCCCTGCAAGGAAAAAAAGCTTTCCAACATGCGCGCTTCCGGCAAGGACGAAAACGTCATCCTCTCGCCGATCAAAACACCGACTCTCGAACAGGCCATCAGCTTCATCCGTGAAGATGAACTGGTGGAGGTGACCCCCCGGGCGGTGCGCATGCGCAAGGCCGTGCTCCCGGCCCAGAAGCGCCACGCGCAGCGCGCTTCCAGAGGCAAGAACCAAAAGGCGGCTTAGAGTCCGCCGCTTAGCAGGATCCTGACGGCGCGGCGCTTGGTGGCTGCGCGGCGTTCGGCGCCGCCGGGAAAACTATGTTGCGAGCTTGGCGGCAATAGCGGCCACGTGTTGGCCCTGAAACCGGGCCCCGTCCAGTTCGTTTTCGGTCGGCGTCCGTTCACCCTTGGTGCCGGCGATCGTTGTCGCCCCGTACGGCGAGCAGCCGGTGATTTCATCGTTGCGCATCTGCCCCTGAAACGCATACGGCAACCCGACCACGACCAGGCCTTGGTGCAGCAGGGTAATGTGAAAGGAGAGCAGGGTGGACTCTTGGCCGCCGTGTTGCGTGGCCGTGCTGGCGAACACGCTGCCGACCTTGCCCACCAGGGCGCCGCTTGCCCAAAGCTGTCCGGTCGCGTCGAGAAACTGGCGCATCTGGCCGCACATGTTACCGAACCGGGTGGGCGTGCCGAAGATGAGGGCGTCGGCCAAGGCCAGTTCGTCGACCGTGCACACCGGTATGTGGGCGAATGTTTTTTGAGCCTCAACCGCACCCATCTTCTGGAGCACTTCATCGGACACGGTTTCCGGCACGCGCCGCAGGTCGACCTGTGCGCCGGCGACCTTTTTGGCCCCCTCCGCGACGGCTTGCGCCATTTTGTAAACGTGTCCATAGGTCGAGTAAAATACGATCAGCACTTTCATCGGCGCCTCCTTATTCTGCAGTGTTGCCTCAACCAGCCGCTCCGGCTTCTGCCGGCAGCCGGCGCCCCTGCGCCTCGGCGCAGCCTGGGGTCAACCGGCCAATAATCGAACCAGTTTTACTACAATACGGTCTCTCGTTCGGCTGTCAAGTTTTCGGGACGAAATCGGCGTGCCGGAGACGGCGTCATCATACCCGGTCGATTTTGATCCGCAGGCTCATCGAAAGCGGGTCACGCCCGTCCGGTCGCAGAAACGCCGGAGGCTGCATGCGCTGCATAGGGGTGAGACCGGTTTGCAGACATTCTGGCCGTAAGCCACCAAGAGGTCATTGATGATCAACCAGTAGCGCCGGGGAAGTTTCTGGCGCAGCGCCGTTTCCGTCTGTTCCGGGGTTTTGGTTTGAACGTAACCCCAGCGGTTGGTGATCCGATGAACATGGGTATCAACGCAGATGCCCGGTTTGCCGAATCCGAGGGTAACGACCAGGTTTGCTGTTTTACGGCCCACACCGGGCAGTTGCACCAATTCGTCCAGATCGTCGGGCACCGCGCCGGCGTATCTGTCCAGGAGAATGCGGCAAATCTCTTTGATGGTTTTGGACTTGGTTTTGTAGAATCCCACCGGGTAGATGTTCTTTTCGATGGTCGCGACAGGCAGATCGGCCATTTTCTGGGGATCGCGTGCCAGCTGAAACAGGCGTTCGCTGGCGGCGTGGGTCGTCTTGTCCTGCGTTCTCAAGGACAGCAGACACGATATCAACACGGTGAAAGGCGTTGCCGCGAAGTGACCGACCGCCGGCAGGCGCCACTGCTGCGCCTCCTCTGTGAGGATCCGAAATACGGCATGGATATCGCGATCGCGCATATTGCAACCACCGATCAGGAGCCCTGAGCGCAAGACACTGGAATAACCGCGTCGGTCCGCCGGGTTGATGTTCCGAAAACCGATAAGAGCAGGCGCTTGTTTTGCGCGCGGGATTACCTACCGGAGCCGGGCCTAAAGGTCAAGGCCATAAAAATAATGATTGAATTAAGGCCATCATGACGGTATATACCTTGACACTGGTATGGAAGCCGGAGCGCATCCGCCGTCGGCGGCGGGCCCCGGCCGGTTGTGTTGGCCGCATGTGATGCCGTCCAGATTTACCTGGGCGGTTTTTTTTATCGATACGGCACCGCCGGGAGCTGAACCGCTAACGACGTCAGCTCGCGGCTGTGCGTGAAGGGAAGAACTGGATGAACTTTGATGCAATGGGGCTCAGGACCGATCTGGTTCGGGCTGTCGCCAAACTGGGATTTCACGCGCCGATGCCGATTCAGGAACAGGCGATCCCGCTGCTGCTGGCAGGAGAAAAAGATTTTGTGGGGCTGGCTCAGACCGGCACCGGCAAAACCGCCGCGTTCGGTCTGCCGTTGATTCATCGGATCGATCCCGCCCTCAGAAGGCCGCAGGCCATCGTGATGTGCCCGACCCGGGAATTGTGCCTGCAGATCACGGCCGACTTGAAGGCGCTCGCGTTTTACGAGCCTCATATCGGAATTACCGCCGTTTACGGCGGAGCGAGCATCTCCGAGCAGGTCCGACGGCTGCGAACGGGAGCGCACATCATCGTGGCCACCCCGGGACGGCTGCTGGATCTGATCAATCGTAAAGTGGTCAGTCTGGCCCAGGTAACGCATGCGGTTCTGGACGAAGCCGATGAAATGCTGAACATGGGTTTTCAGGAAGATATCGATCGCATTCTGGCCGACATGACCGACCGCCGCCGGATCTGGTTGTTTTCCGCAACAATGCCGAGCGGGGTCGCCGCCATTGCCCGGCGTTACCTGATCGATCCGGTTCGCATAAGCGTCGGCGGCCGGAACGCCAGTGCTGCCAACATCGACCACACCTGCTGCGTCATCCGTGAGAAAGACCGGTATCAGGGCTTGAAAAGGATCATCGATTACACACCCGAAATCCGCGCCCTGGTTTTTTGCCGGACCCGCAGCGAAGCCCGCAGCGTGACAGAAGCGCTGGTGCGGGACGGCTATCAGGCCGATACCCTCCACGGCGATTTGTCGCAGGCACAGCGGGATCACGTCATGCAAAAATTCAGGCAGGCCAGTCTGCGGATATTGGTGGCGACCGATGTGGCCGCAAGGGGGCTGGACGTGCAGGACATCACCCACGTGATCCATTACACGCTGCCCGTCGAAGTCCAGATCTATACCCATCGCAGCGGTCGGACCGCGCGGGCCGGAAAGTCCGGCACCTCCATCGTCCTGATCAACGAGCGTGAAAAGGGCCGGATCCGCGAGCTGGAAAAAAGATGCCACGTCCGGTTCGGATTTGGTAAAATACCGGACGGCCGCTCGATCTGTGCGAAGCAGCTGGCGGTCCTGGTGGACAAAATCGTACAGGCCGAGGTCGACCAGGGCGAGATCGGTGATTTTATGCCGGCCGTCCATGATGCGCTGGCCGGCCTCGACCGTGAAGAGTTGATCCGGCGTCTGGTTTCGGCGGAGTTCAAGCGCGTGTTGCGCCACTACCGCAATGCCGACGACATCAATGTCACCGCTGCCACGGCGACCGTGCCCACCGCCGCAAAGGAGAAGAAACGCGATCACCGGACCGTAAAGAGGACCCAACGGTTTCTGATCGACATCGGCCGGCTGGATAAGATCAACGCCGGAGCGATTGTGCGCCTGATCTGCCATAAATCCGGCATCCGCTCGGATATGATCGGCACCATCGATCTGAACCGGGACTTTTCGTATTTCGAAGTTGAAGAGAGCGCGGCCCGGCACGTCTGGAATTCCGTCAACAACGCGACCCTCGACGGCCGGCTCGTGCAGGTTCGCAAAGTGACCGGCAAGAAGCAATACGCCAAGCGGCAGCAGCGGATGTCATGAGTGCTGACCCGACGGCAGCCGCCCGGTCGGCATCATCGCGCCTGAGGGGAGTTTACGGAAACGTGAGGTGATAGATGGCAGGAACGCACCGCGGAGACATCAGGGCCGGCAGCGAGGTTTACATCGTGCTGAAAAAAGATCAGCGCTCCGGAAAGCTGACACACGGCAGGGTCAAGGACATCCTTACGCCGTCGGCTTTTCACCCCCACGGCATAAAGGTGCGGCTGGACGACGGACAGGTGGGCCGCGTCAAACAGATCATCACTTCGGGCTGATACCGATACGCGACAAAAGACAAGGAGGTCGAACCAATGAAGGATCGTGCACACATGACACTCTACAGCGGGGGCCACAAGGGAGCCGAGTCCGAATTCGGGCGGCTCGCCGAACGCTGGGGGATCCAGGAAGTCAACTTCTCCTTCGAGGGCCACGATATCGAGCGCACCAGAGGCGTCCGGGTGCTCGATGTCAAGGAACTCGACAAAGGGGACGTCAGCATGGAGATCGTCTCGACCCGCATGGGGCGCAACTACTCCAAGGCTGAAAAGATCCGCAAGGTCATCCAGTCCATTTTCCACATGGTCAACAACGGCTACCATGTGATCGCCATCGGCTGGATTCAACCCGACGATACCGTCAAAGGCGGAACCGGGTGGGGGGTCGAGCTGGCCAAGCTCTTCAACCGCCCGATCAGCGTGTTTGACCAGGCGAGCAACCAGTGGTTTGCATGGAGAGAAAATCGCTGGATTGCCGAAAAGCCGCTCATTGTCGACGATTCCTTTGTCGGAACCGGAACGCGGCATCTCACGGAGGCCGGTCGAAAAGCGATCCACGATTTGTTCACCGAATCCTTCGGGCCGGCTGCCGATTGAATGCACCGCCGTGTTCGGGCCTCCGGACAAACTGCCCCATCGGCTATCCGGCGAATTTCACTGCGGGGCCGTTTGGGCACGAAGTCCGGTCAGCGTCCGCATGTCGGCGCAAGGCCATCCGCCGCGCGGTGTTATCCGAAAAGCTATTGACACTGTTATTGTTCAGGGAGTGATGTGAAGCCCCGCCCACGAGCGCCGGTTGTGCCGCCCACGACACCGGAGGAGATGCACCAGCTTGGCTGGCAGCAAGCGGATGTGGTCCTGGTGACCGGTGACGCTTATATCGACGCCCCATCGGTCGGTGCGGCCGTCATCGCTCGGGTCCTCATGGCGGGCGGCTACCGGGTCGGCATCATCGCCCAACCCGACGTGCTCAGCGACCGGGACATCGCCCGACTCGGGGAACCGGCGCTCTTCTGGGGTGTCACCGCCGGATGCCTGGATTCGATGGTCGCCAACTTTACGGCATCCGGCAAACGACGCCGCAGCGACGATTTGACCCCGGGCGGACGCAACACCCGGCGCCCCGATCGGGCGGTCATCGTCTACAGCAATTTGATCCGGCGCTGTTTCAAACAGACTCGGCCGATCGTTCTGGGCGGTATCGAAGCCAGTTTAAGGCGTATGTCACATTATGACGGGTGGTCCGATACCGTCCGGCGCTCGATTCTCTTTGACGCCAAGGCCGACATTCTGATTTACGGGATGGGCGAGCGGAGCGTTCTGGAGTTGGTCGAAAAACTCGAACGCCGGGAGGACTTCCGGCGGATCCGGGGAATCTGTTATGTCAGCCGGCATCCGCCGCAACCCGAGCCTGAATTTCCGGGACCGGATGTCCGGCTTCCGGACCACGAGATCGTCTCCCGCGACAACGGTCAATTCGTCCGCATGTTCGATTCGTTTTATGAAAATGCGGACCCGTTTACGGCCAAACGGATCTTTCAGCGCCAGGATACCCGCTACCTCGTCCAGAATCCGGCGGCGATTCCGCCTACGGCCGACGATCTCGATCGGATCCACGAACTGCCGTATTCACGCGATCTGCTTCCTCTCCACAAGCAAGACGGTCGTGTGGCGGCCCTGGATACCATCCGGTTTTCCCTGACGACCCATCGCGGGTGTTACGGTGAATGTCGTTTCTGCGCTATTTCGATCCACCAGGGAAGGCATGTCGTATCCCGCAGCGAGGCGTCGCTTTTGCGCGAAGCGTCCGCTTTCACGACGCATCCGGCTTTCCGAGGCATCATTTCGGATGTGGGCGGGCCTACGGCCAACATGTACGGCTTCGAATGCGACCGCAAACGGCTGCAGGGCGCCTGCCGAAACAAGGCCTGCATCTTTCCGGCGCCCTGCAAGCATCTGCCGATCGATCACGGTCGCCAAATCCGACTTTTGCGCGGCTTGCGCCGTCTGCCGGGGATCCGCAAAGTCTTCATCGGCTCCGGCATACGCTACGACCTGATCCTGAACGACCACAAGAACGGCGCGCTTTATCTGGCCGAGATCCTGCGGCATCATGTCTCGGGCCAACTCAAAATTGCACCCGAACACGTCTCGGACCCGGTCCTGAACCTGATGGGCAAGCCGGGCCGTGAGCATTTGATAGCCTTCAAGCGGCTTTTTGACGACGTGTGTCGCAAAGAGCGCATAAAGGCCTTCTTGACGTATTATTTGATGGCCGCTCATCCCGGATGCACGCTCGAGGACATGCAGGACCTGCGGGATTTCGCCATCCGCAGCCTCCATCTGCTGCCCGAACAGATCCAGATCTTCACGCCCTCGCCCTCAACCTACGCCACGCTGATGTACCATACCGAGACCGACCCGTTCACCGGGCGCCGGATCTTCGTGGAGAAAAAACCGGGCGACAAGCAGAGGCAAAAGGCCGTCATCCGGGGGCGCCGCCGTCGATAGGCATGCCGGATGCCCCCCTTGGTCTGTTTTGCCCCCGCTTGACGCAGCGGACAGTGTTGAAGAGCGGGAGCCGATCGACGCTTTACCAGACCACTCATGCCCGGACGGAGACCATGTTTTCTGATCGATTTGACTGGGACCAGCCGACCAACGCCCTGAGTCTTCTGCTGCGCGACAAAAAAAGAAGGCGCGAATCGGTTTTCGATCTGACCGAATCCAACCCGACCCGGGTCGGGCTGACCTATGCCGCCGATGACATTCTTGCGGCTCTCTCCCAGCCCGCAGCGATGCAATACGCTCCAGAGCCGCGCGGTCTCCTGACAGCGCGCCGGGCCGTTGCCGGGTATTACCGGGATCGGGGCGCGTCGATCGACCCCGCGGCCCTCTTTCTGACGGCCGGTACCAGCGACGCCTACTCGATCCTGTTCAGGCTGTTGGGGAATCCAGGCGACGAGATCCTGATCCCGCGGCCCGGTTATCCGCTGCTTGCCTACCTGGCGCGTCTCGACAGTCTGAATGCCTGCGCCTACCCGCTGCGCTACGACATGACCGTGGGATGGTCAATCGACCTTGACGTGCTGCAGGCGTTGATCACGCCGCGAACGCGGGCGGTCGTGGTGATCGACCCCAACAACCCGACCGGCTCTTACGTGAAACGGCCGGAGTTCAGGCAACTCGATGCCGTGTGCCGCCATTACGGCCTGGCCCTGATTGTGGACGAGGTTTTCTGCGATTATGCTGCCGGAGGGACAGCCGGATCCATGCCGGTGGACCGGAACGGGTTTGAGTCACTCACCTTCGTCCTGAACGGTTTTTCGAAACTGATGGGGCTGCCGCAGGTGAAACTGGGCTGGATTGTCGTCGCCGGGGAATCCGGCCTGGCGCAGGCCGCGCGGGTACGCCTGGAGATCCTGCTCGATTTTTACCTCTCGGTTGCCACACCGGTTCAGCATGCGGCCGGCAGGCTGCTGGACCGGCGGCACGGTATTCAGCGGCAGATTCTGACCCGTATCGGTGCCAACAGCCGGTTCCTGGAGGCGCGCATCGAGCGGACCGGCAACTGCCGCGTTCTGCGGCGCGAAGGCGGCTGGTATGCGATCGTCGAGATCCTCGATTCGGTTGCGGACGAAGACCGCGCCCTGCACCTGCTCGAGCATGACAACACCCTGGTCCATCCGGGATTTTTTTACGATTTCGACCGCGAGGGGTTTGTGGTCCTCAGCCTGCTGCCCCGCGAGGACGCTTTCCGTGGCGGGGTTTCAAGGCTGATCGGGCGCTACGGCCGCTAGTGAGGCCGGCGGCGTCACAACCGGTGAAAAAAGAAGAAGATCACCGCCGCGACGGCGATGCGATACCAGCCGAAGATGGAAAAGGTATGCGTCTGGATGTAGCGCAGCAGCCACTTGACGGCTATGAAGGAGACGGCGGCGGAGACCATGAACCCGAGCAGGACCATGCTCCAGTTCTCGGGTGCCGCACCGGCCGGCGGGTGGTGCAGCGCCTGGAAAACCTTGAGCCCGCCGGCGGCCAGCATCGTCGGAATGCCGACCAGGAATGAAAACTCGGTTGCCGCCGGTCGGCTCAGTCCCAACATCAGCATCAGCAGGATGGTCGCGCCCGAACGCGATGTGCCGGGAAACACCGCTGCAATCAGCTGTCCCGCCCCGGCCACCGCCGCGACAGTCCACGTCACCGAACCGTTTTGATCGCGCCGGCGCAGCCACAGTTCGATCAGCAGAAAGCCGATGCCGCCCAAGAGCAGCGCCCATGCGATCGATCCCAGCTCCTCCGGCAATTCGAAACCGGCCTTGTGCAGCAGCAGGCCGCCGATGGCGGTGATGACGAAAGCCAGCAGAATTTTCAGGGCATAGTCCTGCGTGACTCTCTTGCGCCAGTCAAAGACGAACTGGCGCATCCGATCGGGAAACAGCGGCAGCACGGCGATGACCGCGCCGCTCTGGATGACGATGTTGAACAGATCGCTCTGCCGCGGCAGCCAGTTCTCTGCGATGAGCAGGTGTGCGGTGGAGGAGATCGGCAGAAACTCGGTGATTCCCTCGATGATTCCCAGGATGATGATTGCAATCCAATCGGGCATCGGCTGTATAGAGACGAAAAATCCGTTGTTGTCAAGAACCAAAGCGAAGGCGGGACCTGTTCCCAAAAGAAGCGTTCCGGGTGGGTGACCTTTTTACTCCGTCGCCGTCCTATTGAAAACCAACCGCGACAGGCTTTGATGGTGAGGGAAGATTGCCGTTTATTTTGTGATCGAAGCGGCCTTGCCGTTTGCGGCCAATAACTTTCCATCGGCGGTTACCCTCCAGAGGTATTTCAGTTCTTTTGTTCCGAGAAGGATCATAAGTCTTTCGACCTCGAAACCGCCCTCAAATGGTTTTGTCGACCAACCGTGGTCTTCGACGCTGGGATTCGAAACCTGTTTGTCGAGATATTCCTGAACGGTGCCTCCTTGGCGGCAGGGCAATTTCTTGATTCTCGATTCTGCTTCGACACGATTCTTATCCATCTTTTCCATTGCCTGAGAGATAAAAGAGAAATTGTCGGGTTTCATATTCTGTCTCCCCAGACCATACACGATCAACAGGTGTGGGTCTACTACCCCATGGTCAAGCGCTGGTATCTTCAGTGCGGGTTACCACCTTATTAACGAGTGCATTGAATCACCTATCCGGAAAACGAAGCGCCTAATAGCCCTCACTTCTGGGCCTTAGGGACAACTTTACAAAGTCGAACTAATTCGTACTGCGACTACCATGATAATCGAGGTTTTGAACCAAAAAAGAGCGTCCATCATCCTTAAGGTTCATAAAAATCTTTCCTGAGTTCTCCCGCCATTTTTTATCCGGAGGCAGCCATCTCAGCAAAAAATTGCCTTCGATGTTGACTGTTCCTTTTTGATTGTCATACGTATATTGCTGCAATTCAATACGGTACTGAATGGCTTCGATTACATTAAAACTCTTTTGATATTGAGGTAAAAGGCTTTCAAATGGTTTGCCGTTTTCCAGTGCGCCAGGACCGAAAAAATTGGTGAATTTGTCCAAGTCTTTGGCTGCATACGTCATGCAATAACTTTGTAAAAAAGAACGCAAGCGACCTTCCATCCGAACCTTAACCGTCTGCTCTTCGGAAGGTTGCTCCGTTATGACACGTATTTCTTTTGGCACATTATTTGACGTTTTTTCCTCCGTTACCAGAACTATATCATCCGTCGTCTTTTTGCTCGCTTCAGTTCCTTCTTCTCGTTTTGGAGGTGAAGCCGTCGATTGGCCTGCCGTCATTTCGGCAACAACATGTTTTATTTGGTCTGAGCTCGATTCTTTGGTTTCAATCTGATCGCTTTCGCCTCTGCTCTGGGCCGCCGTTTCAAGTGACGGTTTCGGTTCGGAGTCAGGCGTTTTATCTAAATTGTCCGCTTTGCTTTTTTCGCGCAGCAGCCACTCGATGATGTCGCCCGGATCCGGGGGCTCGGTCGAAGGGCTGCTCGGCGTGGATTCGTCGGTCTTCGTTTCCGCGGGCGGGACTGCGGCCGTGTCGCGGCGGATTGCGGGTGATTCAGCGGCCGTGGCCCTTGTGGCATCGATGACGGGTTGGGGCGGTGAAGGGCTGTGGCTCGTGTCGAGGGTTGCAGGGGGGTCTTTTTTAGCTGACGGTTCCGGGGCTGCATCGGTCAGGGATGCGGCCCGATCCCCGCCGGGATCTCTCGGCGCAGTGACCGGCAGCGAGCCGGGCGGTTGGTGCGGAGAAGTTTGCCCGTGCGTCGGCGTGACCCGGTCCAACGACGGCGTGTGCGTTTTTATGAGGCCGCTCTTCCATAGCGCATAGAAGATGCAAGCGCACGCAACGAGGATCACCAGTGCCGGGATGCCGAACCGACCAGCGAATCCGGCCGGTTTGAGCCGCGGCCGGACAGCCTCTTGCGGACGGTCGGGGGCGGCTACCGACGGCGGCGGCCCTTCAGGCGTCTCGGCCGCACCCCGGAAGGGATTTCCCGCTGCGCCCGGGACACTGATCCGATCCTCGCACTCGATGATCATGCGGCGGTCGAGAATCTCGGCATTTTCGGCATACCCGCGGACGAGGGCGAGATCGCACAGAATGTTGATCTGGCGCGGTGCTCCTTTGGAGAAGGCGTGGATTTCGCGCACGGCATCATCCGTGAATATCTTCTGCTCGGCGCCCGCCACGCGCAGGCGATGTGCCATATAGGCGGCGGTTTCATCCTCGGCCAACGGCTTGAGGCTATAGTTGACGGCGATGCGTTCCCTTATCGCCCGGTTCGCCGGCTGCAACAGTTTTTGATTGAACTCGTTTTGTCCGACCAGGAAAATGTTCAGAGGCTTGGTATGCCGGCATTCCATGTTCGACAAAAGGCGAATTTCTTCCAGAACCCCATTGCCGGCGATCTGACTTTCATCGATGATGAGCAGGGCTTTTTTGTCACGGGAACACATGTTCTCCAGAAATTCGCCGATGGCATCGCTGAAGGTCTCCTTGTCACGCACCGGCCGGTCGATACCGAATTTGCGAGAGACCAGGTAAAAAAACTCTTTTCTCGTCAGGCCGGGGTCGGGCAGTCTGGCGACCACAACGTTTTCGTCACCCAGTCGATCGACCAGGGCGCTGATCAGGGTCGTTTTGCCGGTACCGATGTCCCCGGTCAGAAGCAGTAGGCCTTTGTTCTCTATCACACCGTACTGCAAGGTGGCGAGCGCTTCCGCGTGGTTTCGGCCGAGCCACAGAAAGCGGGGATCGGTGTTCAGTTGGAATGGCTTCTCTTGCAGTTTAAAATGGGAGCAATACATGATAGGTTACTCTTTTGGAGCGGTGCCTAGGGAAATATGGTCGGCGCCCTCTGCCGGCTTTCGCCATGGCTAAAAAATTAATTGTAATATCAAGTAGTATAAGCCTGCGGCGGTTGTCAACGGTTTTGCCGTAATTTGGCCTAACGTTCGATGGCAGCGGGTAACGGCTCGAGGACGAGCGGGGATGGGGCGATGCAAGAAAAGTTGAAACATATCAAAATGCTCTTATTGGATGTGGACGGGGTGATGACCGGCGGGGAGATTATTTACACGTCAACCGGTGAGGAACTCAAGGTTTTTAACATCCATGACGGCATGGGGATTGCCATGGCGCGCATGACCGGCCTTAAAATCGGCATCATCACGGGCCGGATGTCGGAGATGGTCCGGCGGCGGGCCGAGGAATTGAAATGCGATGCGGTTGTCCAGGGCCAGATCCACAAGCTGGCGCCCTATGAGGACATCAAGGCCCGTTTTCACCTGACCGATGCGGACATCGCCTTTATCGGCGACGACCTGGTGGATCTGTGCATCCTGAAACGGGCGGGCTTCAGCGCGGCCCCGGCCGACGCCAGGGAAGCGGTCAAAAACGCCAGTGATTACGTGACCGCCGCCGCCGGGGGGCGGGGAGCCGTGCGCGAGGTGATCGACATGATCCTGGAGAGCCAGGGCAAGTTGGCCCAACTCGTAACACAGTTCTCGCGGTGACCGGCGGCCGCCGGCGCTCAGCTCTCGAACAGCTCCGTGCTGAGGTAACGCTCACCGGTGCTGGCCAAGATGGCGACGATCGTCTTGCCGCGCGCCTCCGGTCGTGCGGCGACCTGCAGAGCGGCCCAAACGGCGGCTCCCGACGAGATGCCGCAGAGGATTCCTTCGGTCTTGGCCAACTGACGCGCGGTTGCGAAGGCGTTCTCGTTTGTCACCTGAACGACATCGTCGAGCAGCGACCGTTCCAGCACTTCCGGTATGAAACCGGCCCCGATGCCCTGGATCTTGTGGGGCCCTTTCTGCCCGCCGGAGAGCACCGGTGATCCGGTTGGCTCCACGGCCACCGCCTTGAACGACGGCTTGCGCGGTTTGATGACCTGCGCGATGCCGGTAATCGTGCCGCCGGTTCCCACCCCGGCCACCAGAAAGTCCACCCGGCCTTCGGTGTCGCGCCAGATTTCCTCGGCCGTTGTCTCCCGATGGATACGCGGGTTGGCCGGGTTGGCAAACTGGTTCGGCATGTAGCTGTTTTTTTCGGAGGCCATTATTTCCTCGGCCTTTGCAATCGCCCCTTTCATGCCTTCGGTTCCCGCCGTGAGCACCACCTGCGCTCCGAGGTGCTTGAGCAGTTTCCGGCGCTCGATGCTCATGGTGTCGGGCATGGTGAGACACAGCCGGTAGTTGCGGGCGGCACAGACGAAAGCCAGTGCGATGCCGGTATTGCCGCTGGTCGGTTCGATGATGAGGGTGTGCGGCGCGATCAGACCTTCTCTTTCGGCGGCCGCAATCATCGCAACGGCAATGCGGTCTTTGACGCTGCCAAGGGGATTGAAATATTCCAGTTTGGCGAAAATTTTGGCTTCAAGGCCCGCGGCCATCCGGTTCAGTTGCACCAGTGGCGTGGCACCGGTGGTGCTGGCGATGTTCGCGAAATAGTGCATCAGGTTCTCCTTCCGGGTTCCGCCGATGGCGCCGGCCTTCGGACACGGGTGTCCGGCGCTACTTGAACTTGTGCTGCTGCGGCTCCATAACGACCTTTGTGTCCGGCGGCACGCTGCGGGTGATCCAGACATTGCCGCCGATCACCGAACGGGCGCCGATGACCGTATCGCCACCGAGTATCGTCGCCCCGGAGTAGATGATGACGTCGTCCTCGATCGTCGGGTGGCGCTTTTTGCCCCTGTACTTTTCCCCGGCGTCTTTGGGGAGCGACAAGGCCCCCAGGGTCACGCCCTGGTAGATCCTGACGTCGCGGCCGATCTCGGTGGTTTCGCCGATGACGATTCCGGTGCCGTGGTCGATGCAGAATCTTGCGCCGATCCGGGCACCGGGATGAATGTCGATGCCGGTCAGATTGTGGGCGTACTCGGTCATGATCCGCGGCAGCAGCGGAACGCCGAGTTCGTGCAGCTTATGGGCGACCCGGTAGACGGTGATGGCGAAGATGCCCGGGTAGCTGAAGATGATTTCGTCGGTGCTGCGCGCAGCCGGGTCGCCGTCGTAGGCCGCCTGGATATCGGTGGCGAGAATTTCACGGATTCCCGGGATTTCCTCGAGCAAGATCAGCGCCACCTCGTGACCGCGGTCGCGGCACTCGCTGCAGGGTTTGTCGTAGCGAAAACAGTCGTGGCGGATGCTGAGGGTCACCTGTTCGGAGATCATATCGAAGAGAATCGAGATGGTTTGCCCCATGTAATACTTGAGATTGACGGGATCGAGCTTTTCACGGTTGAAGTAACCCGGAAAGATCACCTCGCGGAGTTTCTCGATGATGTCGATGACCGACTGCTTGGAGGGTATCGGTTCGAAGTCCACATGCGTGAAACATCCTGTGGCGGCACAGTTTTCGATAATTTTTTCGGTAACGGACGGAAGTCGGTCCCGCAGGCGGGAGTCCGTGGTCGCCTCCATTTTGCACGTCGCTTCGCGGTGTTCTTTCGGATGGCCCATGGCGCTGCTCCATTGATAGTCAGTCGACCGGAAATATCGAGCGGGTGTCCATCGGTTTCATTAAAATAACTTGCCGACTAACGTATATCAACCCTTGCTGCTTGTCAAAAACTGTGCTAACGTTGCAACGCCTCGAAGCAGGGTCTTTATTGTTCAAAATTGACAGCTTGTGCGCATTTATTTCCCCGGTTGGACTTCGTGAAGTTGGCTTTCAGTATCTACCAGGAAGCCGGGAAAGGTGCTCATCGGGGTTTGGGCCGCCGGCCGGCGCTCCGGAATAAGACTCCCTCCCGTCGCTTCCCGTCCACCAAGGAATCCTGCCGATGAAAAAAAAATACGTTCTCGGTGCACTCCTCGTACTTCTGGGAATCATCATTTCTTTTCCCTTGTTCAGCATGACCTACTATACCATGGTTCGAACCTCCACGCCGGAGTTCTGCGCTACCTGCCATGAGATCAAACCGGCGGTAAGGGCATGGCGCGCTTCAACTCATACCAACAACGCTGCCGGCGTGGTGGCGGACTGCATGGATTGCCATCTGCCGGCACCTCAAGACACCTTGAATTTTCTGTTCGCCAAGACGTATCACGGCATCAAGGATGTCGTGATTCATTTTTTTGCCGGGCCATATGACCGCGAAAAAGCCCGCCAGGCCGCATATGCCGCCTTCGAGAATTCCGAGTGCCAAAAGTGCCACCGTAACCTTCTCTACATGCCCCACAGCCGGGGAGCCATGCGCGCCCACCGGTCGGTGCTTTACGCCCGGCCGGGGCATGAGTTGAAGTGCGTGGATTGTCACTACGACCTGGTCCATAACGACAAGACGTCGGTCATGTTCCGCCAGTATCGCGAGGTGCCCTACCAGGCCAAGGGCCTTAAACCGGAAAAAATCGGTTACCAATAATGTGAGTCAGCCCCCAAGACGAAAGGAGTCGTGCCAATGAGGAGACCATCATTTTTAGCGGCCATCGGACTGCTGCTGGTTGGATTGGTGCTGTACGGCGGACTTTCTGCGGCCAACGCCCAGCAGCCGAATTTCCCCTTGGTGAAAGAGTATCGCATCGAGCGCAGTGTTCCCCCGCAGGCGTTGGCCTGCATCGAATGCCACCGGGCCACCACACCGGGCGTATTTGCGGACTGGGCCAAGAGTCGCCATGCCAATGCCAACATCACCTGCCTGGATTGCCACCTGATTCAACCCGGAGATGAAGACATCGCCAAAGGACACGAGAAATACTACGGCCGCTCAGACCTTCCATACGGTGAGAGCCAATACAAAATGCCGATCGCCTCTATCGTTACCCCCAAGGACTGCTCGCGCTGCCATCCCGACGAGGTCACCCAATACAGCCGCTCCAAACACGCCAATACCATCGAGATCATTTGGAAGATCGATCCCTGGCTCAACAAAGGCATGAACTCCGACAACGAGCGTAAAACCGGCTGTTTCAACTGCCATGGTACGGTCATCAAAATCGATGAAAAAGGCGACATCGATCCGAACACGTGGCCAAACGCTGGTGTGGGGCGGCTCAACGTGGACGGCAGCAAGGGGTCGTGCACTTCCTGCCACACGCGCCACCGCTTCTCCATCGCCGAAGCCCGCATGCCCGAAGCCTGCGACCAGTGCCATCTCGGCCCGGATCACCCGCAGATCGAGATCTACGAAGAATCCAAACACGGCACCATGTATCATGCTTACAAGGAAGAATACAATTTCAAGGCCGCCGCCGGGACCTGGACCGCCGGAGTTGACTACCGTGCACCGACCTGTGCGGCATGCCACATGTCCGGTTCGGGCAAGGTGATCGGCACCCACGATGTAACCGAAAGGCTGTCCTGGGAGACCCAGGCACCCCTGACCGTGCGGCCGCAGGATTTCAAGCCCTTCCCGGCCCAATCCGACTGGCAGACGGAGCGGGAGAAAATGAAAAACGTTTGCCGCCAGTGCCACTCAGATGCCTGGATCAACGATTTCTATCATGGCTTCGACAAAGCCGTGACGGAGTATAACGATGTTTACTTCAAACCGGCCAAAGCCACTCTGGACGAGTTGTATGAAAAGGGGCTGCTGAGCCAGGAGAAGTACTTCGACGAGCACCTGGAAGTGGAATACTATGAGCTGTGGCATCATGAAGGGCGTCGGGCACGAATGGGCGCCATGATGATGGCCCCCGACTATGCCTGGTGGCACGGGTTCTATGAATGCAAGCTCCGCTTCAATAATTTCATGGAAGGTGCGGAGCACCTGCTCAAGACCGGCCAAAAAGCATACATCTATCTGAATTTCCCCAATGCCACAGGATCGACCAAGCGTCCCGAAAAAATCTTCGGACCGCAACAATAAACCATGTCGCCTTATTTCGGCAACCCGTAAAAATCCCGCTGCGGGATAGCTCGCAGCGGGATTTTTAGGCTGGGGTTTACGGGCACCTTTACCTGCCCCGCCGAGCACACCCGGCTTTGCGCCAAATGCTTAAAATCGACACCGTTTCGAAAGGCCGGCAGAGGGCATCAATCGAACGGCCATCTGATGTTTTCGTCTCCACCGCCCTAAGTGCTTGATTCCAACCAGACCTTGTGAATGTCGTTGGTCGTTTCTTTCACCGCCAGCAATGCATTCCGCAGGCGCGTGTACATCAAAGCCAGACCGATAATTTCGGAGAGCAGCATTAAGGAGTCGAGGTCGTGGTCTGAAACCGCCCAGACCTCGTAGTGGTAGAGCCTTAATGCGCCGATCACCCGGCCGTGCAGGGTGATGGGAAGCGAGACAATGGCGCGGACGCCCTCGACCACCGCTTCCTGCGGGTACTGCAAGAGATCGGAGTTCGAAGCGTCGGCCACGACGATCGGTTCGCCCTTGACGGTTCGAGCGATGCTCTTGGCCGAAAGCACCGGTCCCTTGTTGATATACCCGACGCTGAGTCCAAAGCTGCCCAGGATTTCCAGTTCCTCGGTATCATGGTTCAGTGCAAAAATGCTGCAGCCTTTGATTCCCAGTGCGGCAACCAACAGCTGAGATAGGCGGCCGGTCAGCAATTCCAGGTCATCGGCCTCCGCAATCGCACGGGTGACCACTTTAAACACATCAATATCGATTTTTTCTTCAATACCCATGGCAAGCCTCCTTCGTTTGAACGAACCCCAAAAGAATGGTAGCGGATTTCCGGATGTTGATTTTCAACACACAATACAAACAGTTGTATTCCGTAGGGCCGCCGCCACCTTGGCATGAACGCTACCGGTAAAAAAGCGTCCAATTCTGCCGGGTTTTCGATTCAAGACCAGCAGGTTGAACTTTTCGTCGGTGTGGAGATCGATGATTTCTGCGGCGATTTCTTTCCTGCGGGCTTTGAACTTGATTTTGACCCTGTCGTTTGAAAATCCGTGTCGGACGAACTCCTGCTTGACTTCCTGCAGCGACGTCTCCAGTTCGGACACTTTTTGACCCAGATACGCCATGCTCCCTTTCAGTCTTCCGGTGACTGTCTCGCTGCTGACCTCTATGGACGGAAGGGGGGTATAGGCATGGAAGATGGTCACCTCGATATCGTTGCGATGACCGAAGGTGCCGATGGCAAAGTCAAGGGCTTTGCGGTCCGAGTCCGAAAAATTATACGGCAGTAATAATTTTTGAACGGCCATGCTTTCCTCCTTTCGGTGGCTTGGTCTCGGGAACGGTCGACAGTCGTTGATCCGGCAAAAACCGGGCGAGTGGTGCGTGAACATCCCTGCGGCAACCGTCGAAACCATTTGCGGGCGGCGAGATTTATTGCATGCAGCGAGAGGACAGAGCCGAAAAAGGGACCGATCAAGACAGGGGGAGGAAAAGACACAGATGCTGCTGTAAACGTGCAGAGGTCAACATGGAACAAGGGAGCCGCGCCGGAACAGCGGTCATCCGCCTGTTTGGAGATTGCCACAGCGTGGCGAAGGCTGTCAACAAATTATTTAACAGGCCGGTCCAGGGTCTTGTTTTAGACGATTTATTCGGCCCCGGCGGTCTTGATGCCGTGTTTCCTCATGCGTTTCCAGATGGTCACGCGGCTGACCCCCAGTATGCGGGCCGCCTGGGACTGGTTGCCGGCCGCCTGGCGCAGCACGCGCACCAGGTCTTCACGTTCTTTGAGCGTCGCCCGGTTGTCCTGCGTATCGCGCTGCGCCGATGCGTGGCGCGGATGAGAGATTTTAGGCGGCAGGTGCCCGCATTCGATCGTCGCATCCTTGCAGAGCACGAAGGCATATTCGATCGCGCTGCGCAGCTCCCGGACGTTTCCGGGCCAGGCGTAATTCGTGAGCGCCGCCATGGCCGCGGGCGACATCCCTTCGATTTTCTTACCGCTTTTCAACACGTTGTGGCGGATGAAGTGCTGCGCGAGCAGCGGGATGTCTTCGAGGCGCTCGGAGAGCGACGGGCATTGAAGCGGGAACACGCTGATGCGAAAAAAGAGGTCCTCCCTGAAACTTCCCCGAGCGGTCAGGACCTCCAGGTCCCGGTTCGTGGCGGTGACGATTCGCACGTCCACTCCGATCGGCCGGTGGTCGCCCACCCGTTCGATCTCTTTTTCTTCGAGCACGCGCAAGAGCTTAACCTGCAGCGGCGGCGGAATGTCGCCGACCTCGTCCAGAAAGATCGTCCCTTCGTGAGCGGCTTCGAAGCGTCCCCTGCGGTGGCGATCCGCGCCGGTATAGGCGCCTTTGACGTGACCGAAGAGTTCACTTTCCAAGAGGTTTTCGTTCAGGGCGGCGCAGTTGACCTTGATAAACGGCTTATCACAACGGGGGCCGGATTCGTGGATAGCCCGGGCGACCAGTTCCTTGCCGGTTCCGCTTTGTCCTTGGATCATCACCGGCGCTTCGGTTTGGGCGACATTGTCGATCAGTTCATAAACCTGCTGCATGGCGGGAGACTCTCCGACCAGTCCGTGAAAACCGTCACCCAGCTGACAGGATTTTCTTAGATTTTCGATTTCCTGCTGTTGCCGGACGATTTCCGACATGTCGGTCAAGGTTTCGACCGCCCCGATAATACGACCGGATTCGTCCCGCAGGACCGACCCGTTTTTGACGACATGGACGGCGCGACCGTCCCGGTTGGTAATCAGGCACCGTTTGGCTTTGACATCGCCGGTGGCATACAGCGTGCACCATTTTTCGGCGATACCCCGTCCGATGATGCGGCAACCGGTGCAATTCAGCATCCGGCAGGAGTTGCCCACCAGATCTGTGGCCGAGTAACCGGTCAGTTTTTCAGCGGCCGGATTTAGGAACAGGATGCGGCCGCCCGGGTCGACCACGATCAAACCGTCCTGAAGTGTATTGACAATGGTCTCCCAGTAATGTGCGATTTGCATGAGCATGTTCCTTAAGTGATGCAAGAATCGTGCTTCGTCGCTGCTGTGAGCCCGATACCCGAAAAACCGCGGCAACAGACGGCGGGTTCAGGTCGAAATGCTCGGGCATGTTCGGTTCACCTGTTGAAGGAAATTGATGAACTCATGTGCGCCTGCCGGTGCGCGAACGATCGCGCGCCGGGCGAAAAGCCGTGAGCTACACAAACAGTTAACACAAGTGTTAACTGTTAATCTGTTAACGGCTAACATAGCATTAACAGGTCGCTCCGACAAGGGGGGCCTCAAATTTTTTGTCTTTATTTTTTAATGGGTTGGAGATAATCAGGAAGGCTTAAGGCTTGGCATGGGGCTTGCTTTTCAAAAATCGGAGCAGAAGGTACCCGTGCTCAGTCAATCAGCACACGACCCAGAGGTCTTAACATACCCGATGGTTTTACAAGGCCATCCACCCGCAAAGGAGATTTCAGTGTCAATCGGAGGACCCAATGGAAGGATGTAATCGTATGTGGAGATCGGCGGCGGTTTTGTTGGGGGCCTTGCTGCTGCCAGCCTGGGGGCTGTCCCAGACGCAGGTTCTGGACGAAAACCAGGCCCCGGGCCGCACCATGGCTCAACAGGCAACCAAGGGGCCCCAGATCTGGATTACCGCAGATCACTCGCTGCACCCGGTTCTGCAAAAGACTTTCTCCAGCGGACCCGAGGTCACGCAGGCCTGTCTCAGTTGCCACGAGCTTGCCGCCGGACAATTCCAGAAGACCATTCACTGGAGCTGGCTCGACCCGAATGTCGATCCGAAGATGAAGGTCGGCAAGGGCGGCTTGACCATGAATAACTTTTGCATCAACCTTCAATCCAATGAACCACGCTGCACCTCCTGTCACGCCGGTTATGGCTGGAAAGACAAGAATTTTGATTTCAGCAATCCGCATGCGGTGGACTGTCTGGTCTGTCACGAACAAACCGGGACGTACGAAAAGTTTCCCACGGCGGCCGGCTTTACGGTGGACGAACCGACTCTTTTCAAAGAAAACGGCAAGATCTTCGAGCCGCCGGCATGGAACACGGTGGCCCAGAGCGTCAGCCGACCGACCCGCAAGAATTGCGGCACCTGCCACTTTTTCGGCGGCGGCGGTGATGGCGTCAAGCACGGGGACCTGGATTCGTCGCTCATGAAACCGAACAAGGAATTGGATGTCCACATGGGCGTCGACGGGCAGAATTTCGACTGTGTGCGCTGCCACACCACAGAGCTTCACAGCATTGCCGGCCGCATATACTCGACACCGGCTGCCATGGAACGCAAGAGTCTGATCGAAGACGACCTGGCGCCCAAGATCATGTGCGAGTCCTGCCATTCCCGCACACCCCACAAACCGGGTGTCAAGGCCAACGACCACACCGACAAGGTGGCGTGCCAGAGCTGTCACATTCCGACCTTTGCACGGGTGAACCCGACCAAGATGTGGTGGGACTGGTCCAAAGCCGGCCAGAAAAAAGATGGGCAACCTTACAAAGAAGAGGATGCGTTCGGCAAACCCAAATACGACAGCAAGAAGGGCGAGTTCCGGTGGGCTAAAAACGTGGTGCCGGAGTATTTCTGGTTCAATGGTTCACTCAATGGCTTGACCGCTAAAGACACGATCGATCCGAGTAAAACCGTGGCGGTCAGCTGGCCGGTGGGCGACAGGGACGATGCCAATTCGCGGATATTCCCCTTCAAGGTCCATCGCGGTAAAACCCCCTACGACAAGATCAACAAAACCATGGTCATCCCGCATCTGTTCGGCAAACCCGGCAGCGGGGCTTACTGGGCTGATTATGACTGGAAGAAGGCCGCCGCGTCCGGGATGGCCTATGCGGGCCTGCCCTTCAGCGGTGAGATGGATTTTGTGGAAACCAGCTATGTTTTTCCGATCACCCACATGGTGGCCCCTAAAAACAAGGCCCTGGCATGCTCGGAATGCCATGCGAAAAACGGTCGTCTGGCTCATCTGACCGGCTTCTACATGCCGGGACGCGATGTCAACCGGGTCATTCAATATCTCGGGTGGACGGTGGTGTTCGGTTCCCTGGCAGGTGTGTTCATCCACGGTCTGGGGAGATTTATCGCCAGGGGCGGAAAGGAGCGCTAATCGATGACATCGAACAACATGGTCAACATATATCTCTACACGCGTTACGAACGGTTTTGGCATTGGATGCAGACGGTTCTGATTCTTCTTCTGCTGGTGACCGGTTTTGAACTCAACGGCCTGTTCACCCTTTTCGGTTTCAAAGCCGCCGCCGAGGTCCACAACATCGCCGGCCTCACCTGGCTGATCCTGTTTGCGTTTTTCGTGTTCTGGCTCTTCACGACCGGAGAGTGGCGCCAGTACGTGCCGACCACGCGAAAGATGCTGTCGGTGATCCGCTATTACACCTACGGTATTTTTCGCGGAGAACCGCATCCGGTGCCCAAGCGCAAGGACGCTAAACACAACCCCCTGCAACGGCTGGTCTACCTCTCCCTGGCAGCGGCTTTGCTTCCGGTGCAGATGGCAACCGGCTTCCTCTACTGGGGTTACAACTCCTGGAAAGACTGGGGGGTCGGCTGGTTGTCTCTCGAGCTGGTCGCGACCATACACCTGGCCGGGGCTTTTGCGATACTGTCATTTCTCATCGTCCACATTTACATGATCACAACCGGTCACACGGTGTTCGCACACACCCGTGCCATGATCTCCGGTTGGGAATTGGTTCAAGAGGGGACGCAAATCGAGGACTGGGAACAAAAGAAACGGAGGGCGCCCCGACCGGTCGCCTGAACCACGCCGCCGTTCTCAATTG
Organism: Deltaproteobacteria bacterium; assembly: GCA_041299015.1. Classification (GTDB taxonomy): domain Bacteria; phylum Desulfobacterota; class Desulfobacteria; order Desulfobacterales; family SG8-13; genus JARFQH01. The sequence continues at coordinate 28,173 of JBFYWB010000046.1, read as the reverse complement.
ACTTTAAATGCACTTTTAGCCTGCGCTGCCATCAAACGGCCCCGGTCTATAACCGGGGCCGTTTCACGTGTGCCCCACCAGAGCAGTACGGCCTTTTGGCACGCTTCCGAACGGCAAGTGTCACCCGCCTATTGAATACCGTTATCGAATCCTGTAAGGTAAACCGTCAAATGCGCTGTCAACCCTTAAAACATGTGCAGAGGAGGCCGCGATGAACTTTGAATCGATAGAGGAAATTCTGACGTTTGCCATTGAAAAGGAGCAGGAGGCGGCCGCTTTTTACGAAGAGGTCGCCCGGCAGGAATCCTTTGCCGGGGCCCGCGAGACCTTCCTTGAATTTGCCGCCGAGGAGCGCAAACACAAGGCCTTGCTGGAAGAGTTCGAAGGCAACAAGGAGAAAATCGAGGCTTACAAGCTCAAGTGGGTTCCGGATATGAAGCGCAGCGATTACGTGGTGGAGATGACGTACGAAAAGGGGATGCACTTTGCCGATATCGTCCGCCTGGCCATGAAGCGCGAAGAAAAAGCCCTGGCACTTTACAACGAACTGCAAAAAAAGACCGACATAAAAAAGTATCTCCGATTGTTCAAGATCCTGGCCCAGGAAGAAGCCAAGCACAAGAAGTTTCTGGAAACGATGTATGACGACTTCATGGCCGAGCAGGGGGACTAGGGGAACCGACCGCCATGAATGGCCCAGCGAGCGGCATCGCCCTGTTAGGCGACCTCGGGTCTTACCGGTTCCGGTATCCCGTGATGGCGGCCGGCATCGGGGCCGCCGCCCTTTTTCTGGCGGGGGCCGTGTCGATCCCCTTTTTCTTCGAATCGCCCTCGATCTGGTACAAGTTCGGCCTTACCAAAGTCCTGTTGCGGTCCGGTAAAATACTCGGCTTGGCTGCGGCCGGGCTGCTTTTTTCTCAGCTGCTCCTGGCCGGTCGTCTGAAGGTGTTGGACCGGCTCTTTTCTCTCCCGCGCCTGGTCCGCATCCACCGGCTGAACGCCACTGTCATCCTCCTGCCGGCGCTGCTGCACCCCATCCTGATCCTGGCCTCGGAAAAAAAATTCATCTTTCCGCTGGAGATTCGCTACTGGCCGGAATGGGTGGGCGTCGGCCTCTTGGCTCTTATCGTCATTCAATTTGTTTTGAGCCGGTGGCGCGTCGCCTTGCGACTCACTTTTCATCGATGGCTGTCATGGCACCGCTGCAGCGGCGCCTTTGTTCTCGCGCTGGTGGTCCTGCATCTCCTCTTTGTCAGTGAAACCTTTTCCGAAGAGGGTATTCCCCGCAGCGCCGCAATGGTGACGATGGTTCTGCTGGCGGTTGCATGGCTGTGGATCCGGTCGGGGTGGTTGCGGGCACGAAAACTGCCGCTTGCCGTCACGCGGGTTGCCCCGGCGGGGAGAGACAGTACGTGTATTGAACTGAGTCCGATGACCGAGCGGCGGTTTCACTATTTACCCGGACAGTTCGTCTTCGTCTCATTTCACTCCAACCATATTTCACGCGAGCCCCATCCGTTTACGCTTTCCTCTTCGCCCACCCGTTCGCAATGCCTGCAGGTTACCGTCCGCGCCGGTGGGGATTGGACCGCTCACATCGGCCGGATCGCAGAAGGGGAGCGTGCTTACCTTCAAGGCCCCTTCGGTCGATTCAGCCACATGCTGACCGACCCGGATCGGGAAATCGTCCTGATCGCCGGCGGCATCGGCATCACGCCCATGCTGAGCATGCTGCGCTGCATGGCCGATCGACACGATCAGCGCGCCGTTACCCTGGTCTGGAGCAACCGCACCCGGGAGGATATGGTGTATCCGGATGAATTCGATGGCTTGGCGGCTCAATTGACAGGGCTGCGCCTGGTTCTTAATTTTACCAGAAAACCGGCAAACGGATTCGCGGCCGGGCGCATCGATGCTGAAAAACTGAAAGGAATGCTCGCCAAGTGCAGCCGCCGAGCGGCTGTTTTCGTCTGCGGTCCGGACCGGATGATGCAGCAGGTTGAAAGCGATTTGAAGCGCATCGGTTTTTCTTCCCGTTTGATATTCACGGAAACCTTCGGTTTCTGACAGCGTGCTTTTTTGATTCGGCAATCCCAATGATCAGCCGCATGGCTTGGTATTGAAAAAAAAATCCCGATCTGCCGTTTCGCAGGAAACGCCAGTCCACCCCGATGAAGATTTTGGAAGGAAATACCATTAGTCCAGGGAGGTTCTCCATGAAAAAAGCCATTAAATCATCGGTCGTCTTGATGTCGATCGTGGCCTGCATCGTGCAGGCCCACGCTGCCGGTTCCGAATGGAAGATCGACCCCGCCCACTCCGGCGTCTACTTTGAAATCGATCACATTTATTCTGCCGTGAGGGGCTATTTCGAAAAATTCGACGGGGAGGTGATTTTCGACCCCAACGATCTTGCCGGCAGTAGGTTTGATTTCAAGGTCGAGGTGAAAAGCGTCAACACCGGCAACAGCAAGCGGGACGGTCATCTTCAGACCGATGAATTCTTCGACACCAGGAAATTCCCGGACATGACCTTTAAAAGCGTTTCCATCAAGCACCTGCAAGGCGATCAGTACGTCGTCGAGGGCACACTGACGGTCAAGGACGTCGGCAAGACCGTTGCGGTCCCGTTTACCTACTTCGGCGCCAAGACCCATCCGTTTGACAAAGACAGCGATGTGGCCGGTTTCGAAGCCCGTATTCCGATCGACCGATTGGCATACGGCGTCGGCACCGGAAAGTACTACGAAATGGGCGTGGTGGGCAAAGATGTCGATGTGCTCGTATCGATCGAAGCGATGCGGAAAAAATAGGTGCTTGGCAGGCAAGGCATCTCCGACAAGTCGACTCGACCACGACCCCCGCACATTAGGCCGGGCAGAAAACGGCGCAGGTCCCTGAACCGTTGATGGGTGACAACCAGGCGCCCGTGGCGGCCGATAGAGTGGTTTCTGTCAGGCTTTGTAATCGTAACCTCTTTTAAACATTTGCGACTTCTGCAATGTCCTCTTCGGAAGAAAGACCCGCGTTAAAACCGCCGCGCAAACAGTGGCCGAATGGGACGGTCTGTACGCCCGCGGGTGGCGCGGTAAAAAAACCATCCGCGATGGAGATGATACATCGTCAGCGTCCCATCCCCCCTTGCGGTTTCGGCGAAAAAACAATGATCCGGTTTTCCTCGAATTTTGCGGTAAAGGTGTTCACCCGCGAGTACCACACGCCTGCCTTGCGGCCATCGGGAGCCAGCATGTAGGCGCCGTACAGAAGTCTGTAATCCGTATGCATACGGCCGACCATTGTTGAAAACTGCGACGGTTCGATGGCGGTCCAGAATTTGGAACTGAATTCAAAGGCCGGATCGATGCCGACGATCGCCGCGGGATTGTTCGCCCCGCCGCTGTAATAGTATCGATACCCAGCGTGCATTTCATGGTTTCTGAAGGCCTGCGTGACCGCGTCGTCTGATTTCAACCGGCCGTAATCGGCCGAACAGCCGGCCAAAAACGCGCACATAAAAGCCGCTGCCAGGGCCTTGCGTCCAAACAAACAAATTGGATGAGGTCGCATATGACACTTCCTTGAAACGAGGCAGACATCCGCACCGCGCCTTGACGTCGGTCTCGACGGGTTGGGGTAAACGACAAAAGCCCACCAGCAGAAACGGTTTCTGCAGGTGTTTCTGATCATGCACAATATAGGCATTCTCAATCCGGGCGCAGCACCCGCCACCCCCCCAAAAGCATTATTTCCTTTCAGCGACCGTTTTGGCCCTCAACGGGTCCGGGAATTCCTTGTCTCAGGGCCGTCAGATGATATTTGTGGCAACGACTGACGGGTGCTCGTGACCGTTTCGATGCCAATGTCTCGGGCAATGAAAAAAAGACTTGACAGCCTGTGGAGTGATCTTTTAACATCCGGCCAACTTTAGGTGGATAACCATGCACAGCGTTGCGATGATCACACATAAGACCGGCATCGATCTTACCCTCTGGTGGTGGTGGGCCACAATACTCGGGCTCGCCGGCGGGAGGATCGAAACCAAGTAAACACGAATGTGAACCGGAACCGTGGGCGGCCTGAAAGCTCCCACGGTTTTTTTTATGATCAAAAGGGCCGGGGGGCGACCCCCGGCTCTTCGCATTTTGGCAGTGCAAACGTCGACCGTCGATGAAAGGTGATGCGGATGCGATTGCGGCATTTTCCCGGAAAAACTCATTTTATCGATCTCGCCCGGACCGCCAACGTGATCCCGGTGGGTCTCGAGATCCTGGCGGACATGGACACGCCGGTGACGATCATGCGCAAAATCTACGTGAACGACGGACCCGCGTTTCTCTTCGAAAGCGTCGAAGGCGGGGAGCGCTGGGGGCGGTTCAGTTTTCTCGGCGCTGCTTCGCGCAGTCAGCTTAAAATCTTCAGAGACCGGGTCGAGATCCGGCAAAACGGCGCCATGCGGCCGGAACCCCACCATGGGGATCCCATGGGCTATCTGCGGGCTTACATGAAACACTATCGGCCGGCGGTCGTGCCGGAACTGCCTCGGTTCTGGGGCGGATTGGTGGGGTACCTGACCTACGAGGCGGTCTCGTTTTTCGAGGCCATCCCCACTGCGCTGCCGGAGGATAAACCCCTGGCCCATTTCATGGTCCCCGAAGAGATCCTGATCTTCGACAACATTTCCAACACGCTGATGATCGTGGCCCTCTGCTTCATGGAAGACCACCCCGATGGAGCCGCGGCATATGCAGCGGCCCAGGAGCGGATTGAGAGCCTGGCGGCCAAAATCGGGCCGTCGGTTTCCGAAGACACTTCAGCCGCCCGACCAGGCGGCTGTCGGCTCGAGCCCGTGATCGACGATGAGGCCTTCCGCCGTAAGGTGTTGCAAACCAAGGAGTACATCCGAGACGGCGACATCATCCAGGCCGTGATATCGCAACTGTTCACCTGCAGTCCGCCGCCCGACCCGCTTTCCCTCTACCGCGCCCAGCGGTTTATCAACCCGTCGCCTTATCTCTTTTTCCTCCATCTCGACGGGACCGTGCTGATCGGTTCGTCCCCGGAAACCATGGTACGGCTGGAAAACGGTGTGGCGACGCTCAGACCCATAGCCGGCACTCGGCCAAGAGGCGCTTCGGAGCAGGAGGATCGGAGCCTGGCCGATGAGCTGCTCAAAGACGAAAAAGAGCGGGCCGAACATCTCATGCTGGTCGACCTGGGCCGCAACGACCTGGGCCGGGTGGCCGAGACCGGGACCGTTCAGGTGACCGACCTGATGGTGGTGGAACGCTATTCCCATGTGATGCACCTGGTGTCCAACATCTGCTGCGACCTGCGCTCGGATTGCGATGCCTGGAACCTGATTCCGGCTGCCTTTCCCACCGGCACCCTGTCGGGAGCGCCCAAGGTGCGGGCGATGGAAATCATCGCCGAACTCGAGGAAGAACCGCGGGGGCCTTACGGGGGCGCCGTCGGTTACGTTTCCTTCAGCGGCAACATGGACATGGCCATCACGATTCGCACGGCCTGCATCGAAGACGGTCGGCTCACCGTGCGGGCCGGAGCCGGGATCGTGGCCGACTCCGATCCCGAGCGGGAGCGGATGGAAACCGTCAACAAGGCCATGGCCATTCAGAAGGCCCTCGAGTTGCTGCGCAGCGGTTAACCGGGTTGCCGGTGGCAGCAAAACGGCGCTAACGGGCCGAACACGCCCAGCGGCTCGAGCGACAACATACAGGAGTTCCGCCATGATCGTGGTCATCGACAATTACGACTCGTTCACCTATAACCTGGTGCAGTACCTGAGGGTTCTCGGAACCGCGGTGGAAGTCTTTCGCAACGACGCCGTGACGCTGCCGGAGATCGAGAGGCGCGATCCCTTGGGGATCGTCATTTCGCCGGGACCGGGCCGGCCGGAGTCGGCCGGGATATCTCTGCAGTTGATCAGGCATTTTTCGGGGAAGAAGCCGATCCTCGGCGTGTGCCTCGGGCACCAGAGTATCGCCATCGCCTTCGGCGGCAAGGTGGCTGCAGCCAAGCGGTTGATGCACGGCAAGACATCGAGCATCCGTACCGACGGGAAAGTCATCTATCAGGGGATTGCCAGCCCGATGACCGTCATGCGCTATCACTCGCTGGCCGTGCAAAGAGAGGATCTGCCCGCATGCCTGGAGATCACCGCCGAGGCCGAAGATGGCGAAATAATGGGTATCCGCCACCGGCAGCATCCAACCGAAGGTATTCAGTATCATCCGGAATCGATCATGACTCCGGCAGGTAAAAGGTTGTTGAGGAATTTTCTGAACAGCATCCCCACAGACCGGTAAAGGAGAACCGCAGTATGTTTCGGGAGCACCTGACCAAAATCGTCAGCCGGCGGGACCTGGACCAATCCGAGATGGCGCAAATGATCACGGCCATTTTTTCGGGTGAGATCACCAGCGCTCAGATCGGCGCGTTCATGGGCGCCCTGTCCACAAAGGGCGAAACCTTCGAGGAGCTGGCCGGCGCGGCTCTGGCCATGCGCCGCAAGGCCCTGCGGATTGAGGTGCCGGCCCCGATAGTGGTGGATACCTGCGGCACCGGCGGCGACAAGGCCCACACCTTCAACATCTCCACCACGACCGCTTTCGTGGTCGCCGGCTGCGGGGTGACCGTCGCCAAACACGGCAACCGCAGCGTTTCCAGCCAATGCGGCAGCGCCGATTTGCTTGAAGCCTTAGGCGTCAACCTGAACGTCAATCCCGAGATCGTCGAGGAAGCCCTCGCATCGATCGGGATCGCCTTCCTCTTCGCGCCTTTGTATCACGGGGCGATGAAATATGCCGCCAAGGCCAGAAAGGAAGTCGGGCTGCGCAGTATTTTCAACATGCTGGGACCGCTGACGAATCCCGCCGGTGCCAACTGCCAGCTGTTAGGGGTTTACGCGCCGCAGCTGACCGAGATGTTCGCCAGTGCCCTCAAGTTGCTCGGCAGCCGCAGGGCTTTCGTCGTGCATGGTCACGACGGGCTGGATGAAATTTCCGTCTGCGCCCCGACGCGCATCTCGGAGCTGAGCGACGGGCAGATCCGCACGTACGACATCTCACCGGAACAGTTTTTCGGGAAGGCGGCCGATCCGCGGGAACTGGCCGGCGGGGAGCCGGCTCGGAATGCCGAGATCACCCGCCGGATTCTGCACGGCGAAAAGGGCGCGCGGCGCAACGTGGTCCTGCTCAACGGCGCGGCGGCCCTGGTAGCCTCGGGCAGGGTGGCAGATATCTCCGCGGGGATCCGGCTGGCCGAAGAGGCGATCGACTCGGGTGCCGCCGCCGACAAGCTGGATGCCCTGGCGGTATTCACAAGGGCAAACCGGTGATGGGCGCAAACATCCTCGATCGGATCGTGGCGAAGAAAAGAGCCGAGGTGGCCGAAGCGCAAAAGGCTGTGCCGACGACCGATCTCGAACAAAGGGCCAGAGCGAGGACCGATCTGCGGCCTTTCTTCAAATCGCTCGCCCAGCCGGGTCCGCACGGGGTGAATGTCATCGCCGAAATCAAGCGCGCCTCGCCTTCTAAAGGTGTCATCAGGGAAAACATCGATCCGGCGCAATACGCCCGCAGGTACGAATCCGCCGGGGCTGCGGCCGTGTCGGTACTGACGGACGAAGGGTTTTTTCACGGCAGCAGCAACGACCTGCGCCGGGCCCGCGCGGCCACCCGTCTGCCGGTGTTGCGGAAAGACTTCATTATCTCTTCCTACCAGGTATTCGAATCGGTGGCGCTCGGCGCGGATGCCGTTCTGCTGATCGTGCGGATCCTGTCGGAACACCAGCTCGAGGATTACCTTTCCCTGAGCCGCGAGCTGCAGGTGGATGCCCTGGTAGAGGTTCACTCGGAGGAGGAGTTCGACATCGCCTCTCAGGCCGGCGCCCGGCTGATCGGTGTCAACAACCGCAACCTGGATGTCTTCAAAACCGACCTCGGCACGTCCATCCGACTGGCGCGGCGGTTTGAACCGCAACAGATCGGGGTGGCCGAAAGCGGGATCCACACCCGGGAAGATATCCTTAAAATCCGCACCGCCGGTATCTTTAATTTTCTTATCGGCGAGAGCCTGGTGCGGGCGGACGACACCCGCGGGTTCTTGAAGAACTTGCTCGGAACGGAAGAGAGGTGAAATTTCGACATTGGGAAGAACCATTCAGATAAAAGTGTGCGGTTTGACCGACGCAAAAACGGCGGCGGCGTGCGCGGCGCTGAAGATCGACGCGGTCGGTCTGGTTTTCTATGCCAAAAGCCCGCGCTGCGTCTCCGATGCGCAAGCCGAGGAAATTACCGCGGCGGTGAACGGCCAGGCGGCCGTTGTGGGGGTTTTTGTGGACGAATCCGCTGACGTGATCCTGAAAAAAGCAAAGCGGTGCGGATTGACCGGCGTCCAGCTGCATGGCCGCGAGAGACCCGCCGAGGTCACGCGGCTCATCGATGCGGGTCTAATAGTGATCAAGGCCCTGTTCCAGAAAAGAGAACCATCCTTTCAGGCGGTTTCCCGGTACGGCCCGTCGGCCTTTCTGGTGGAGTGCGGCCGGGGGCGATTGCCGGGCGGTACGGCCCAGGTCTGGGACTGGACAGACGCCAGAGCGATTGCCGCAAAAGCGCCGGTGATCCTGGCCGGCGGGCTTACCCCTGAAAACGTCGTTCAGGCCGTCACACTCGGTCGGCCCGATGCCGTTGATGTCAGCTCGGGGGTTGAAACCTCCCCGGGCAAAAAGAATCTGGTTAAAATCGAGGAATTTGTGACTGCGGTTGCCGGCATCGTCGCAACCGACGGTGATAAAAAAGCGCGGAGGATTTTCCAATGATACAGACAGAACCCCGTCCGGATGCTCGCGGACATTTCGGACCCTACGGCGGCCGCTATGTCGCCGAGACGCTCATGCCGGCCCTCCTGGAGCTCGAAGAGGCTTACACCCGCACAACGCCGCGGCCGGAGTTCCAGCAGGAATTCCACCGCTTGCTGAATCATTACGCCGGAAGACCGACGCCCCTTTATTTGGCCGCCCGTCTCACCGAATCCCTGAAGGGCGCCGCCATCTATCTCAAGCGCGAAGACCTCGCCCACACCGGGGCCCACAAAATCAACAACACTCTCGGGCAAGCCCTGCTGGCCAAGTGGATGGGCAAGCGAAAGCTGATTGCCGAGACCGGGGCAGGTCAGCACGGGGTGGCGACGGCGACCGTTGCGGCCCTTTTCGGCATGCACTGCCGGATCTTCATGGGTGCGGAGGACATCGCGCGGCAGTCGGCCAACGTGCGGCGCATGGAACTGCTCGGAGCCGAAGTCGAATCGGTCGGCAGCGGCAGCGGCACCTTGAAGGACGCCATGAACGAGGCCATGCGCTTCTGGTCGGCCGAAGTGTCGGACACTTTTTATGTCATCGGTTCGGTGGCCGGGCCCCATCCCTACCCGGCGATGGTGCGGGATTTTCAAAGCGTGATCGGCAACGAAGCGCGGCGCCAGATTCTGGAGCAGACCGGCCGGATGCCCGACACGCTGGTGGCCTGCGTCGGCGGCGGCAGCAACGCCATGGGCCTGTTTTATGCGTTCATGAACGATCCGGTCGAGATGATCGGCGTGGAGGCTGCCGGCAAAGGGATCGTTAGCGGCAAGCATGCGGCCACGCTCGGCAAAGGGTCGGTCGGAGTGCTTCACGGGTCCAAATCCTATCTGCTGCAGGATCGGGACGGTCAGATCATCGAAGCCCACTCCATTTCGGCCGGACTCGACTACCCGGGGGTCGGACCTGAGCACGCCTTCTTAAAGGATATCGGTCGTGCCCGATACGCGTCGATCGACGACAGCCAGGCACTGGCGGCCTTCAGAAGGCTGTGCGTTCTGGAAGGCATCATCCCGGCGCTGGAGAGTTCGCATGCCGTCGCCCATGCCATGCGGATTGCACCGCGCATGCCTTCCGAAAAGACGATCATCGTCAATCTCTCCGGCCGTGGCGACAAGGACCTGGGCATCGTGTTCGCCCAACTCGAAAAGGATAAAAGTTAAGATGAGCCGCATCGACGAGACCTTCGACAAGTTGAAGCAAAAAAATGAAAGCGCCCTGGTCGGCTTTGTCACGGCCGGCGATCCGCAACCGGACGTATCGCTTGAGATCCTTGACGCCATGTGCCGGGCCGGTGTGGATGTCCTGGAACTGGGTGTTCCTTTTTCCGATCCGACCGCCGACGGGCCGGTCATCCAGCGCTCATCGGCGCGGGCGCTCAAAAACGGGATGAATTTGCAGAAAGCCTTCGAGATGACCCGCCGGTTGCGGGAACGCCACGGCCTGCCGATCGTGCTCTTCAGCTACTACAACCCCATCCTGCAGCTCGGGCCGGAAACCTTTTACCGCAACGCCACCGAGGCCGGCGCCGACGGGGTGCTGGTGGTCGATCTGCCGCCGGAAGAATCGGCCGAACTAACCGGCCGATGGGCCGGCGACGGCCTGCACCTGATCCGCCTGATAGCGCCGACCACACCGCCGGAGCGCATGCGCCGCATTGCCGCATCCGGTTCGGGGTTTCTCTATCTGGTGTCCAAGACCGGAGTGACGGGCAGCGACGGGTTGAACACCGCCGACATCAGCCGCAAAGCAGCCGATCTGCGGGCGGTGACGACACTTCCGATCTGCATCGGCTTCGGCATATCGACCGCCGCCGACGTCGCCGCGATCGCCGCCATAGCCGACGGGGTCGTCATCGGCAGTGCTTTCGAACGCACCATCGAAAGCGACATCGACCGATCGGACCTGGCGGATCGGGTCGCCGCTCAGGTCCGCGAGTACAAGGCGGCAACCTGCCGGTAGCGCTGGTTCGTCATCGTCTGTCACCGGCCAGGGCCGGATAGAACAGGATCTTTGCCCAGTTTACCTGCACCGGGGGCGAAACGTGTCTGGCCGTGATCCCACAGGCGGCCGGGTTGAAACAGAATTGGTGCTTGCATGTCCCGGGTGCGGCAGCGTGCCGCGGCCGGGGTTGTCGGAGGATCGTCGCCATCAACCAGTCACTTCATCAGCCATCAGGGGGTCGAGTATGTTAATCGTCATGGATAAAAAGGCAACCGCCGAGGAGATCGCGGCCGTGGTCGCCGCGGTCGAGGCCAAGGGCTACACCGCCCGTCCGATTCCGGGGGGCGAGCGGGTTTCCATCGGTGTTCTTTACAACAAGGGCGCGGTCGACACCTCGCTTTTTCTGGGTTATCCGGGGGTCAAGGACGTGGTGCCGGTCACGCGGCCCTACAAACTTGTCAGCCGCGAGTTCCAGCATGAGGACACCCTGGTGACCATCGGTAACGTGACCATCGGCAAGGGTCACTTTACCATCATCGCCGGACCCTGCGCGGTGGAAAGCGAACGGCAGGCGCTGACCATTGCCGGGCTGGTCAAAGAGAGCGGGGCCCAGCTCTTCAGGGGCGGGGCTTTTAAACCGCGCACCTCGCCGTATTCTTTTCAGGGGCTCGGGGAGGAAGGATTGCGGATCCTGGCGCGCGTCAGAGAAGAAACCGGGCTGCCGGTTGTGACCGAAGTGATGGATGATCGGACCTTCGATCTGGTGGAAGAGTATGCCGATGTGATTCAGATCGGAACCCGCAACATGCAGAATTTTTCACTGCTGCGGCGGGCGGGCCGGTCGCGCAAACCGGTTTTCCTGAAAAGGGGCCTGGCGGCGACCATCGACGAGTGGCTGATGGCCGCCGAATACATCCTGGAAGGCGGTAACAGCCAGGTTATTCTTTGCGAGCGGGGCGTCCGGACTTTCGCCCATCACAGTCGCAACACCCTGGATCTGTCGGCCGTTCCGGTGGTGCGCAAGGAAAGCCATTTGCCGATCGTCATCGATCCCAGTCATGCGGCCGGGCGCCGGGACCAGGTGATTCCATTGAGCCGTGCGGCTGCGGCCGTCGGCGCCCAGGGATTGATGGTCGAGGTCCACCATGCGCCCGAAGAGGCCCTGAGTGACGGCGCCCAGTCCCTTTACCCGGAGCAGTTTCAACAGCTCTGCCGCCAGGTGCGGGCGATTTGCGACGTGGTTCACGCGGCATCGATCTGATTATATGCTCTTTACCATGCCGCGGGGTGGCCGTATACGGGACGCTCGCGGCGCCGATATCCCGGATGCCGGAGATTCGGTGTTCGAGGCCGCCTTCGGAAAAGGCCGACCACAATTACCAAAGCGAGGCGGAATCCGCCAGGATGAAGACCTACACCATAGCGGGTGCCTCCGGCACCTCTACGATCCTTGTCGGCGAACAGCTGCAGAACCTGGAAGCCCATCTGCCGGCCGCCAAAGTCGTCATCATCACCGACCGCAACGTCGAACGGTATTACGCCGATCGGTTTCCGTCGGCACCGGTCATTGCTCTTGCGCCCGGTGAAGCCTCCAAGTCGCTGGCGACCGTGGAGACGATCTACGGCCGACTTCTCGAACTGGAAGCCGACCGCACCAGTTTCATCGTCGGCATCGGGGGCGGCGTGGTGTGTGACATTGCCGGGTTTGCGGCGGCGACTTTCATGCGCGGCCTGCGCTGCGGGTATGTGCCATCGACCCTGCTGGCTCAGGTGGACGCCAGTGTCGGCGGGAAAAACGGCGTTAATTTCGGTGGCTTCAAAAACCTGGTCGGAACCTTCAGCCAGCCACGGTTCGTGATATGCGATCCGTTGCTGTTAAAAACCCTGCCCGAGAAGGAAGTCCTCTGCGGCCTGGCGGAAGTCGTCAAGCATGCCCTGATACGGGACGCCGATTTGTTCGGTTACCTGGAGAAAAACAGTGCGCCGATCCAAAAGTTGGCAGCCGCTGCGGTGGAGCGGATGGTTTGCGATTCGGTGGCGATCAAATCCGCGATCGTCAACCAGGATGAAAAGGAGGGCGGCCTGCGCCGCCTGCTGAATTTCGGCCACACCTTCGGCCATGCGATCGAACATCTGCGGCGCATCTCTCATGGCGAGGCCGTCAGTATCGGCATGGCGATTGCCGTGGACATATCGATGCAGAAAGGACTGCTCGGGGCTGCCGAGGCCGCCAGGATCAAACAACTGCTCAACAGCCTCAAACTTCCGGTCCGGTGTCCCGCCGATCCGGCGCAACTGATCGCAGCCGTCGGCAAGGACAAGAAGCGTGAGAGCCGCAGCGTGCATTTCGTGTTGCTGCGCGGCATCGGCGAGGCCGTGATCGAAAAGATAGCGCTGGAAGAATTGAAAGCACGCGTTGCGGAAGCGATCCGCGGCTAGCGGCCGGCCGGGCCCGATCGGCCTTCAGCAGAGGCGTTCTTGCTGGTCGATCAACGGCGGGAGATGCCAATTGTCGGACGTCCGGCACTATTTGACCGTGACCCGATACTTGACCAGGAACCCCGACGGATTGTAAGACAGCTTGGCTTGGCGCAGGCCCTCCTCGCCGAGGTCCTGTTCGCGGTTGACGGTTTTAAAGCTGTCCGGAAGGCTGGCCAGGAACATCTGGTTGATCGCCTGGTAAACTCCCTTGTAGTCTGGGCAGCCTTTCTCATAGTGGACCACGACCGACTCGTCGGTCATTTTTTCGGCGAGTGTGTAGGCCACGATGATGTCTTCCACCATAATCGCCCCGCCGGTCAGGCCGACCAGATCATTCCAGTGCATGAGGACCTTGAAGACCGAGCGGTTTTCGGCCGAAAGAACCTCGGACGACTCGCAGTCCCGCCAGTTGCACCAATCGGCCTGCATGGCCATGGCCGGCTCGATCATGGCCGGGCCGAAGGTCTCGTAGCGGTAATCATATTTATTGATGAACTGCTTGAGCAGGTTTTTCTTTTTGTGAAATCGGTTGCCTTTCAACGCCACCATTTCGGCGATATCGTAGAGGTAATCCCAGTGATCGCGGTCTTCTTCGATCACGATCCGGTCTGCGAGGTTCTGCTGCCACAATCGGCCGAGCGCCTCGGGTACGCGCAGGAACCGGGTGCCGGAGGGGCAGCGGCGGTTGAAGACAGCGCCCCAATCGATCGCCTCCCACGGGCCGATCGGCGCCCAGAGACGGGTTTGCGGTCGGGTTTGCCGGATCCACACGAGATTGTCGTCCCAGGCCCACGTCAGCCCGTATTCGTCCGCCCACCCGAAAAGGTTCGGAAAACTGTAATCACTCGATTTCTGGGGACAACGCTCCAGGGCTTTTAGATACTGCGCTTGGTGTTCCAGATGGATCGGTGCGAAGTCCAGCGGCATCTCGATTGTCTCCGGTTGATTGACCCGCCGAGCGGTTTCACCTTGCCGTTCGGGAATCGGGGTTTACGAAAAAACGCCTTCGCCCCCTCAAACCCCATCCGGGGTGTTGAACAGGGACCCGTCGAAGAGCTTGCTGCCGGCGGTGGCCTCCGTTGCGCTAAAAAGGCCCTTGCGGTCTGCCGCAGAGGGCCGTCCGGCTCGGGGGCCGTTTTTCCGCCAAATGCGTCAACCCTCGATCACAAGGCCGATCGGGCAGTGATCGGAGCCGAAAATGTCGTTTTCGATGAAGGCCTCCTGCACCCGGCCGTTTGCGACCATGTCGCGGGTGACGAAGAAATAATCGATCCGCCAACCGATGTCACGCTCGCGGGCCTTGAAGCGATAGGTCCACCAGGAGTATTTCACGGTGTCCGGATGCAGGTGCCGGAAGGTGTCCACATAACCGCGATCGATGATGCGGTCCAGCCAGTCCCGCTCGATGCGCAGAAAGCCGGAGGTCTTTTCGTTGGCCTTGGGATTCTTCAGATCGATTTCGTTGTGGGCCGTGTTGTAGTCACCGGTGATGACGAGGCTGCGGCCCGCTTCCTTGAGCCGATCGGCGTGTTCAAAAAAGGCGTCGTAAAAATCGAGTTTGAACCGCAGCCGTTCCGCACTCATCTGTCCGTTTGGAAAATAGACGTTGAAGAAGACAAAATCACCGAAATCTATCTCGATCATCCGGCCTTCGGCATCGAACTCCGGCCGGCCGAGGCGGTAGTTCACCCTCTGCGGCGCGATGCGCGTGTAGGCGCCGACACCGCTGTAGCCCTTCTTGTGCGTGGCGCAGGACCAGAAGCTCTCATAGCCGGTGATGGAACGAAACGGCTCGGTGAGTTGCAGCTCCTGCAGCTTGGTTTCCTGAAGGGCGACGACATCGGCGTCGAGGGCCTGGAAAGATTCCAGAAAATCTTTTTTCATGACGGCCCTCAGACCGTTCACATTCCAGGAAATCAGCCTCATCTTTTTTCCGGCCATGGCTTACTCTCCCAACACTCCGGCCACCAGGCCGGCACATTCCCGGGCGCCGGCCTGGTCGAATGTGTTTTTGAGCGACCGGAAGCAGGCCCGTACGATGGCTGTCTTCGGGCGAGAGGATTCAAACTGGGCGGCGACGGTTTTCAGGTCGGCCATTGCCTCGGCCAACGCTTCGAAAGGCAGCCCAACGCGGCCGACTTGCCCCCTGAGAGCTTCCGTAGCCCGCTCGACGGCCTGCCGAATGTCATCCGAGATCACCGGATCGGCACCGAGACAGAGACGCTTTTCCTGCGGTGCGGATTCACCCAACCCCGAGGCCTTGATGTCCTCGACAGCGGCGGCGGTGATGCCGATGCCGCCCGAGAGGCTGCGGATTTCCAGCATCAGCCAGCCCATAAGGTCTTCCGCCAGACGGGATGCCGCGATCCGGTCGAATCCGAGTTCGGCGCCGATCGCATACATCGACACCGTTGCGGCGGGATCCCCCTTGGTCTTTTTGTAAACGCTCAGCAGAAAGCTGCGTCCGTTTTCGTCGAGTTCGCTGAACTGCATGCTGTTTCACCTCTTTTTGCCGACCGAGGCCGATTCCCGGCATCACCGCGCCGGCCGCAAGCGATCGGACCGTTATCTGATGAATGGCTCAGACGCCGGATCTCATCAGACGATCTGCCGGAGGGCATCTTCCAACTTGGGGTATGCAAAGCTGAACCCGCTGTTCAGCAGGTTTTCGGGAACGACACGCAGGCTGTCGAGCAGAACCGATGCGGCCTCTCCCAGGGCCAGCCGCAGCATGACCCAGGGTGCCGGCACCACGGCCGGCACACCCAGTACCCGGCCCAGGGTTTTGGCCAGTTCACGGTTACGGACTGGATTGGGGGAGCAGAAATTAAACGTTCCTTTCAGATTCTGATTCCCGATGACAAAAAAAACGGCCGCCATGAGGTCCTGCAGGTGGATCCACGGAAACCACTGTCTGCCGGTACCCAGCGGACCGCCGACGAACATTCGGAAAGCCGGCAGCATTTTTTCAAGGGCTCCGCCGCCCTTACCCAAGACGATGCCGAAGCGCATGACCGCTGTCCGGATGCCGTGTTCCTCGGCCCGCAAGGCCTCTTCCTCCCAATCCTGTCCGATTTGGGCCAGAAAGTCCGTTCCGGGTGGTTCGGACTCGGTCAGGATGTCATCGCCCCTGTCGCCGTAGAAGCCGACCGCCGAAGCGCTGCACAGAAAGGTCCCCTTGCGCACGGCCAGTGCGTCCACCACGTTGCGGGTGGTCAGGATCCGGCTGTCGTAGAGTTCCCGCTTGTACCGTTTCGTCCACCGGCCCATGATGTTGCGACCGGCCAAATTGACGACCCCGTCCACATTCTCGAGCTCCGCCTGCCAGGGACCTTCCAGGGCCGTGTCCGCCTGGATGAAGCGATATCTGGCGTGGTTCACCGCCTCAGGCCGGGCAGACGAGCCGGTTGCAACAACATGATGTCCTTTTTCGAGGAGATCTCTGGTAATGGCCGATCCAATGAAACCAGACCCACCGGTGACAAAAATATTCATCTGGCACCTCAATTGAGCTGAAAAGTATCTATCGAACCGATCTTGTCAAGCTCTTAAAAAATCCGGTCCCTGCAGTTCGGATAGCGGACGCACAACACTGCGCCTGCGCTTTGCTTGCGTCGGCATTTTGAGCGAGGCCGGCGGCGTCGGGAGCAAAAGGCCGTGAGGGCGGTCACCGCCAATATGATCAGGATCAGGGTAATCTCGGGTGTCATCCTCAGAGACGTCTCCCAGCGGGTATCGGTAATTCAATTTATCTTAGTCCGAAAAATCGATATCTCAAGGCCGATCTTCAGATACCGCCTCGATGCTTACGAAGCAATCATAGAAGGCGGCCTGCTCGCCCATATCCGAGATTCGATCGGACGTCAATCGATTGACCGAGCCGCTCTTGTGCCACCAGCCCTGCTCGATGGTCACCGCATCTGCCGCCGCGCCGCTGTCACAGCGGACCTTGACCAGCAGCGCACCCCGGTCGGACGATACACTGGCGCGCGCCCCGTCGGTCAGGCAAAAGGACCTGAGCGTTGCGGGAGTCACCGTCGCTTCCGGAATGTCGTCGACGAAGGCGAAGTGCTGGGAGTGCATCGAATCACGCCGGTGAGGCGTGATAAGCCGCAGAGGATAGGCCGGGTTTCCGGCGGCGGCTTCGATGTACGTTGCCACCGGGCTGCAGCCGTCCGCCAGCGCCTTTTCGGAGTAGAGTTCGATCTTGCCGCTGGGTGTTGCAAACTTGCCGTCCTGCCAGGCAACGGCCTGGTCGGGCAGTGAAAAGGGGGCCTGTTTCAGGCCAGCGAGAGTCATGCCGCAAGCCTCTGTCAGGGGAGCGATGGTTTCTTCCAGGAACTTGCGGCGGCCGTGGCGGGGGTATGCGGCCAGCCCCAGACGGTCGGCCAACGCGCTGAAGATGTCGTACTCGCCCATGACGCCCGCCGGTGGATGGACCGCCCGGCCGGAATAGTTGACATAGGGCGAGAACATGCCGGAGTAAACGACGTCTTCCTCTTCGAGCACGCTGGTGCACGGCAGGACAAGGTCGGCGTGACGGGCCGTGTCGGTCATGAACAGATCGATCACCACCTTGAAGTCTATGGCTGCAAACGCCGCCGCCGTTCGGTTGACGTCCGGTCCCTGTACCAAGGGGTTGGCCTTCGAAACGAAGATACACCGGATGGGAGGTTCTTTTTCCGACTCCAGGTAATCGGCCAGTCGGGCGACGGAGAATGTCCGCCGGTTGCGGGCGTACGCCTGGCTTTTCCGAAAATCCCCTCCGAGGCAGTCGGGGAAAAACCGGTTGGCATAATTCACGCCGCCCCCGATAACACCGATGTTGCCCGTTATGGCTCCCAGGGCGTCAATGCTGCGCACGGTGTTTCCGCCGTTGCGGTATCGCTGCGGGCCGTAACCGACAATGATGCTGGCGGGTTTTCGTGCGGCGTAGGTTTGTGCCAGCGATGCGATCTCCGCGCGGGAAACCCCGGTGACTCCCGCTGCCCATTCGGGGGTGAAGTGCCGAATCGCCTGCCGAAAGCGTTCAAAGCCGAGCACCCGTTGTCTGATGAACCCGGCATCGTGCCGGCCGCTGGCGATGATGGCCTGCGCCAGGGCCAAGGCCAGGGCGCCGTCGGTGCCGGCACGCACCGCCAGGTAATGATCGGCGAGTTCGGCCGAGGCCGATCGGCGCGGATCGATCAGAACGATCGTGGCGCCCGCTTGACGGGCCTGGCGGATGTAGGGCACCAGGTGCCGGTTGGTGTCGGCTGGGTTGCGACCCCACAGGATGATCATTTTGGCCCGGGCAATGTCTCCCGGATGATGACCGCGGGCCTCGCCGAAATCATAGCGCTGGGCCGCCATCCCGGCCCCCCAGCACAGGCTGCCGCGCGGTACGGTGACCCCGCCGAGATAGTTGAAAAAGACCTCGTCGACCTTTTTGACCAGTCCAGCGTGGCCGCTGGCGGCGTAATTGAGGATGGCCGCGGAGCCGAAGGTCGCGATGATCCGGGTCAACCTGGCGGCGATGTCGTCCAAAGCTTCCGGCCAGGTCAGCGGGACCCATTTGTGACCGTCTTTTTTGAGCGGCATCGTCAGTCGCTGCGGGTGGCTGAGCCGCTCGAGCAGTTTCACCCCCTTGATGCAGCAGACGCCACGGGTCAAGGGATGCCCCTCGTCGCCCCGGATTTTTACGACACGGTTGTCGGTCACCGTCGCTACCAGTCCGCAGACGTCGAAGCAGTCGAGAGGACAGGAAAAACGGACCTCTTTTTCGGAATTTTTCATTTCCACGCTTCACCTTGAGTATACTGTGGGGGATTCTCGGGCGACTCATCCAGTTTAACAAAGCAATCAGGTTGAACAGAGCCATCAGGCCGCGAGGCCGTTTATTCGGCAATTCTCCCGGTTACCAGGAAAAGGTGGAGCCCGCCGAGGTGAATCGACAGGGGCGTGGTGGAAAAAGGAACGCTCTTCAGCAGGCTTTGCCGTGGAACGACCAGCCCGACTTTCCATCCGCGCCATTTGGCCTTCAGGCGTTTATACACCTTGTCGAACATCCAATAGCTGTGCTCCAAAGAACCGATACGCCGTCCAAACGGCGGGTTGAGGATGATAAGGCCGGGCGCGAGGTCGAATTCGCCGGGCGTCAGGTCGAAAAAATCGCGGTTGGAAACGGTGATGGACGGCGACAACCCGGCTGCCGCGGCGTTTTCTTCGAGGGCCCTGCAGGCGGCCGGGTCGATGTCGGTGGCCAGGATGGCGACATCGGCGGTATTGACGATTCGCCGGGCGCATCGGTCTTTTAAATGCTTCCAGCGCCCGCGGGTGAGCGCGAAGGCCGGCCAGCCGGTAAAGGCGAAATTCCTGAACCAGCCGGCGGGAATGTGGTGCGCCTGCATCGCGGCCTCGAGAGAGAAGGAACCGGCCCCGCACATCGGGTCGACCAGTGGTTCGGGTGGGGAGTATCCGGCCAGCATCAGCAGGGCCGCAGCAATCGTTTCCCTGAGCGGGGCCGCCGTCACCCGTTTTTTCAGTCCGCGCCGGTAAAGGCTTTGCCCGCTGCTGTCCAGGGAAACGGTAAAATGGTCCTCGACCACGCGGATAAACACGCTCTGGCGGAGCGCCGCGCTCTCGTTGGCGTGGAGGGCGGCTCCCGCAGGCGTCAACCGCGCGGCGATGGCCTTCTGAAATCTTTCGGCGATGGCCTCGCCGTGATGCAGGCGGGAGTGGTGCGAGGTAACGTGAAAGCGGAGCGCTTGTCCCGGATGCAGATAGAGTTCCCAAGGGATCGCGGCCAACTTTTTTTCGAGCGAGAAAAAATTGGACGCCTTTAAGGCGCCGATCCGCATGAGAACCCGGTTGGCCGTGCGCAGACAGAGGTTGGCCAGGAAGCCGTCGTGCAAACGGCCGTTGAAGAGGACGCCGCCCTCGGTTGCACACCCCTCGGGGCCAACCAGAGACAGGGCCTGCAGTTCCCTCAGGCACAAGGGTTCGAGGCCGAGGCTCGTCGCGGCGAAGAATTCCGCCGAACGGGCGACGAGCTGACGTTTGATGCGTTTTTCAAAAGCCGGCATCGGATAAACCCCTGCTGGTTTTTAGCCGCAGGTCTTCTCTACCTCTTTGCGGGCGCTCATCAGCGTCGGGGCTTTACCGTTTCGTTCCTGCCTGAGAGATGCAGCAATACGATGGCGCCGATGCCCAGTCGCGCCGCGGCGGCAATGGTGAGTCTGAGCCGGACCACCCCACCTGAAATGGAGCTGCGCCGCTGTTGAAGAGAAATTTCGCCGCAGAGCCGGGACCCACCACGGCAAGACGGTCGTCGATCGTGGCGTGACTCTATCAGGAAAAGGCGTTTGTGTAAATCGGTCGACCCGTTCCGATCGCGCATTGACTTTGATGCCGGGATTCTGTATCACACCGCAAATACAGCAAACGACACGTCAGGAGGGAGATACCGACACCATGGCCAGAGGAATCAACAAAGTCATCCTGATCGGCAACCTGGGACGCGATCCGGAAGTGCGCTACACACCGGACGGCACCGCCGTCGCATCCTTTTCGATTGCGACATCCATGGAATGGACCGACAAGGGCAGCGGCGAGAAAAAAGAACGCACGGAATGGCACCGCATCGTTGCCTGGCGAAAACTCGGGGAAATATGCGGTCAGTATCTGTCGAAGGGCAGCCAGGTCTATATCGAGGGTCGGCTGCAAACCCGTGACTGGCAGGACAAGGACGGCAACAAGCGTTACACGACCGAAGTCGTTGCCACCGAGGTGCAGTTCCTGGGTCCCAAAGAGTCCTCCAAGCCGCGCGACGCTTACGGCGGCCCGCCGCTTCCAGATACCGAGCCGCCCTACCTCGAATCGAAGGATGACGACATTCCCTTTTAGGATCCGATGTTGAATCCGGGTCTTGCCGCGGCGGTCGACCGATATCCAACAACGCGGCGCGGTAACTTCGATAGGGTGTCAGTTGGGGCAGCGGCAGGGGTCGAGGCGGGACGAAGGGCGGTATCGAAAAAACTTCCCGCCGCGCTCGAGCATAACCGAAGCAGCCGGCGCTGCTTCGCCATATCGTTAAGCGTCTTTTTTATCTTCGATTTTTTCGGGCTCCTTCGGCGGCTCGTCATCTTTTGTGGCGCCTTTGAAGTTCCGGATGGCTTTGCCCACGCCGGAGCCGATCTCCGGTAGCTTGCCGGCCCCGAAAATGATCAGGATGATCACCAGGATAATAATCAACTCGGGCATTCCTATTCCAAACATGTATCCCTCCTGCTATTTGTCGGGCCTTTTTTGCTTGAGTTCCTGCAGGAGCTGCAGGAATTCTTTCGATTTCAAGTAACGATCGATGGCTTCCTGATAGGCGATCCATCTGCTCCACAGTTCGAGCCAGGCATCGTTGTGCCAGTAGTTGGCCGGATCGCCGCGGCCTTTGCGCCGCTCGAAGTAGTCGTGGTACTCTTCCGCGCAACTCTCGCACAGACGATACGGTACCTTCGCACTGCGGCTCTCGGTTCCCTTGCGGCTGCAAGGGGGGGCGATTTGGGTGCCGCATTTTTCACACTTCAACGCGCAGTGGGTACACTGGAATACCTTGCGGACGGCCTGAATCTTCTGTTTCCTGATGATGGCGTCCTTTTTTTCCCGGGACTGCGTCAGTTTGTCATCGATGGAAATGATATCGGCCACGCGTCACCTTGTCGTATCGATAATTCGAACAGCGCCCGCAAGTGATGCCGGCGGGCGAAATGCCGTCAAAGCGGAACCGGCTGACCCTGCGGCGGCCCGGCTGGGATGGTATCCAAAATAAAATCCTGCAATCGTTAGATTTATCGCGGATTTTGCTAGTGGCCGCAACCATTTCGTGTATAGCATCGGCGTGTGAGCATGTCAATCATTACCAATGCGGCCGGAAAAAGCGCCGATCCGTTTGCCGTGCGGTCCGGCGGCACGGGGAGCATCCGGTTTCGGGCTTCCCGGATGGATCCAGGTCCCCGATCGGCCTTTGAAATCGGCTTGTCATAAGCGGCCTTTCATGGTAACGATCCAGACCGTAAATCTCGTCTCTTAACGGCCCGTTGCGGCAATTTCGGCATCCGTCACGCCGAAGACGCGGCCCGGGTTGGCTGAAAGCGCTCTTGCGGCGATTGATGCGGGTGAGAGGTTTTTAATGTCCCAGCGGCTCGAGGCGGACTGTCGCGCGCTTCTGATCGGCAGCCTTCCGATAGACGATCATGCAGCAGCCAGCGACCTGGTGTTCCGGTACACCCCGGATATACCGGTGTGGGTCCAGTTGCCGGTTTACGTTCACGAAGGCATGCTGAACCAGTTTCTTCCGGGTCTGCCGGGCATCCGCTCCGCCGCCGACCGCTTTTTCGTCGATACGTCGGCACCGGATTTCGACAGTCAGGTCCTGGCGTTTTACGAAGAATACATGGCGGTGACAGAAGGGCGGACGAACATCGACAGAACCCGCTTTGCCCTTGGGGCGGATGCCGCCCCCGGATTCGCGGTCCTGATGGAACGCCTGGCGGAGCGGCCGCAGGCGCCAGTGGCCGTCAAGGGGCAGGTGACCGGCCCGTTCACCTTCTGCACCGGCGTTCACGACGAAAAGCGGCAGGCCATATTCTACACCCCTGTGCTGCGGGATGCGGCCGTTAAACTTCTGGCCCTCAAGGCCGTTTGGCAGGTGCGCCGCCTGTCCCGTTGGGGGCGGCCGGTCATCCTGTTTTTCGATGAACCGGCCCTAGCCGGCTTCGGTACTTCCGAATTCATCAGCGTTTCCAGGGAAGACGTCGGCGCCTGCCTGACCGAAGTCATCGCGGCCGTGCAGGCGGCCGGCGGCATCGCCGGGGTGCACATCTGCGCCAATACCGACTGGTCCCTGGTCTTGGATTCTTCCGCCGATATCGTCAATTTCGATGCGTATGCGTTCTTCGACCGGTTTATTCTCTACCCCGAGTCGATCCGCCGGTTCATCGCGGCCGGAAAAACACTGGCCTGGGGGATCGTTCCCACCGGGGACCGGGACAATATCGTCACTGCAACCGCCGCCTCCCTGGCGGAGACATGGCACACACAGGTTGGGCGGATCGAGGCCCTGGGGATCGACCGGCGCCGGATTGTCGCCCAATCCCTGATCACGCCCAGCTGCGGTACCGGAACCCTGCCCCTGGAACTGGCCCGGAAGGTGCTGCAGCTCACCCGTGAGGTTTCGGACCGCCTCCGGGCGACTTTCTTCTGAGAGCAACATAACTTTACCGCGTGAGGTCACACATGACTGAAAAAAACGGATCGGCATATTTTGCGGGTGCCAGCCGCTATGTTCTCGATGACGAGCTGGCCAGCATCGTCAACATTTCCATGGCCCTTGAAATGCCGCTGCTGCTGAAAGGGGAACCGGGCACCGGCAAGACGATGCTGGCCCATGCCATCACCGAGAGCCTGAAGATGCCGCTGGTCGTGCTGAACGTCAAATCGAGCATGAAGCTGATCGAGGCGCTGTATCAGTACGACACGCTGACGCGCCTCAACGACAGCCGCTTCGGCGATTCCAGCCGGAACGTGAGCGACATAGAGGACTACATCCGGATGGGGAAGATCGGGCAGGCGTTCACCGCCGACAGGCGCACGGTCCTGCTGATCGACGAAATCGACAAGGCCGACACCGATTTCCAGGACGACATGCTCGATGTCCTCGATCAGATGGAGTTCGACATCATCGAAATCGACAAAACCATCAAGGCCCGCTTCCGCCCGGTTATCATCATCACCTCCAATGCCAAGAAAGACCTCTCGGATCCCTTCCTGGGCCGGTGCAACTTTCATCACATCGCCTTTCCGGAGCCCAAGATGATGCGCAAGATCATTGCGGTCCATTTCCCGAATCTGGACGCCGAGCTGATGGAAAACGCGATCACGGCATTCTACCGGCTGCGTGACTTAGAAGGGATCGAAAAAAAGCCGGCCACCCGAGAGCTGATCAACTGGGTGCGGGCGCTCAATGCCGATCCCGATTTCAAGCCCAAGAAGCTGGCCGGGGGCGACATTCCGTATCTGGGGGTGCTTTTCAAGAAAAGCCAGGACCTGCTGCGAACAAACGACGTGCTCCGCAGGAGAAGGCTGTTCTGACATGTTCATCGATTTTTTTTACACCCTCAAAAACGTCGGGATTCCGGTCAGCCCGACGTCGTTTCTGACCCTCCACCGCGCACTGCGGACCGGTCTGGTGAATTCCCTCAACGATTTCTACACGGCCTCGCGATCGATTTTGGTCAAGAGCGAACGTTATTTCGACCTGTTCGACCAGGCGTTCGCGCACCACTTCGAGGGCGCCGAGTTGCCGGATGTCACCGGTGTCGAACTGGACGATATCGCCCGGGCGATGCTCGACCAATGGTTGAAGGATCCCCGCGCGCTGGCCGAGGCCCTCGGCATCGATGAGGCCGAGCTGAACCGCCTGAGCCCGGAAGAGCTGATCGATTATTTCAAGGAACGCCTCAAGGAGCAGACCGGCGAACACCACGGCGGAAGCCGGTGGATCGGCACCGGCGGGACTTCACCGGTCGGCCATTCGGGTTATCATCCGGGTGGGATGCGCGTGGGCGGCGTTTCGCGCAACAAGTCGGCCGTGAAGGTCGCCATGGACCGCCGCTACCGCGACTATTCCCTGACCGGGCCCCTGACGCGGCCGATGGTGGGAGAAGCGCTCAAGCGGCTGCGCAATCTGGTGCCGGTGGGACCCAAGGACCGGATCAGTATCGACGCTACGCTCTACCAGACGATGAAAAACGGGGGCGAAATCGAGATCGTTTTCGAACGCAGCCTGAAAGATCGCCTGGAGGTGATCCTCGCGATCGACAACGGCGGCTATTCGATGGATCCTTACATTTCCGTGGTGCAGACGGTTTTCGATTACGCCCGGTCGCAGTTCAAGGACCTGAAGATCTATTTTTTCCACAACACCATCTACAGCACCCTCTGGGAGGACCCGGTCCGTTACCGCAAGCCGAAACCGATCGTCGAGTTTGCCGCGGCCGATCCGCAGACCCGCCTGTTCATCGTCGGTGACGCCAGCATGGCGCCCTACGAGCTGATGGTCACCGATGGGTCGATCCATATCGAGGAAAGGAGCGGTGCGCCGAGCATCGAATGCCTCAAGTTTCTCGCCGACACCTTTTCTCACGCGGTCTGGCTCAACCCGATGCCGGCCGATATGTGGAATTACACACAAACGGTTAAAACGATCGGGCGGATCTTTCCCATGTTCGAACTGTCGATCGACGGCCTGGAAAAAGCGGTGCACCACCTGCTAGCCAAGTGAGGGATAGGAGCGCGGAAGACGGCAGGGCCAACGGCGCCCGGTTTGGCCGCCGCGCGGGCGGACGGGAATCGAGGGCTTAAGGTTCAGGAACCGTCGCTTCTGAGGGCTCCGGATTTACGCCGCTATGCCGTACAATCGGCAGGTGTTGTTCCAAACGGTTTCGGCCAGAGCGGCAGGGTCTTCGTTACGGACCTCGGCCAATTTCAACAGCACGGTGCGTACAAAGGCCGGCTCGTTGCGGCGGGCGTGGTTTTTTTCGGGAGCCGGGGTGAGATAGGGGGCATCGGTTTCCACCAGGAGCCGATCGGCCGGTATGGTGGTCACCATCTCGCGCAGGGCGGCGCCGCGCTGCTTTATCGTCAGGATGCCGGTGATGCCGACGTAAAGGCCGAAATCGAGGTACCGCAGGAGCTCATCGGGACTGCCGCCGAAGCAATGGATCACCCCCCTCACGCCCGGGTCGGCATGGGCGCTCAGCAGTTCGATAAACCGGCCGTTGCTGTCTCTTTCGTGAAATATCAGGGCCAGGTCCAATTCGCGCGCCACATCGAGCTGGCGCACAAACCAACGCTCCTGATCCGCCTGCGGCGAGTACATGCGGTTGAAGTCGAGTCCGATTTCACCCCAGGCCCGGACCTGCTCGGCACGGGCCAGTTCGCGCAAGTCGGCGAGGACCGAATCGGTGCAGTCCCGGGCATCGTGGGGATGCACGCCGATCGACGCGAAGCAGCCGCTGTGCGCCACGGATAGGCGAACCGCCTTGCCGGAGCTGGACCGGTCGGTGCCGACAATCATCATGGCGGCAACTCCGGCATCCCGCGCGCGCTGCAGGACCTCCTGCCGGTCGTGGTCGTAGCAACGGTCGTCAAGGTGGCAGTGGCTGTCGAATATCTTCATCCGCGGGACTCCCGACTGGCGGGTTGTTGCAGTGTCAATCGTCTTTCGCTGCGAGACATGCTTCGGTTTGGATCCGGAGCGACGCCGTTTTAATCGGGGGCACGGCGCGGAGGCGTGCGGTTGCAATCACGCACATGCGTGCACGGCGTTTAGCACGTCAGGTCGATAATTGCAAACTTCTGCAAAAAAAATGGTGCACTTCGGGGTTGATCTTGTTATGAGTATATGCTTGTAATAGAGGTGAGAACGAAAATCGATCCGCCTGCAGACCGTTTTCGGGTGCAGACACTACCTGAGGGAAGGGCTGACCATGTTTAACATCACACGACGAGAAGAGATGGCCGAAGGCACCGTTATTTTGAATGAAATAGAGGCGCCGCGGATCGCGCGAAAGGCCCGGCCGGGTCAGTTCGTGATCCTGAAGGCCAACGAGGAGGGGGAGCGTATTCCCCTGACCATGGCGGAAACCGATCCGGAAAAAGGCACGATCACCGTTATTTACATGGTTGTCGGAAAATCGACCGCTATCTTCAAGGGTCTCAAGGTCGGCGACGCATTTCAGGACGTGATCGGCCCGCTGGGCAAAGCGACGGAAATCGAAAAGGTGGGCAACATCGTTTGTGTCGGCGGCGGAACCGGCATCGCCGTATTACACCCGATCACCCGTGCGCTCAAGAGCGTCGGCAACCACGTGACGGCGATCATCGGGGCCCGCAACAGGGCGCTGCTGATCCTGGAGGAGCATATGCGGCGCGCCTCGCACGAACTGCTCGTCTGCACCGACGACGGTTCATACGGCCGCAAGGGATTCGTCACCGAAGCCCTGAAGGACGTATTGGATAAAGGCGACACGCAGCTGGTGGTGGCCATCGGACCGGTGCCGATGATGAAGTTCGTCTCCAAGCTGACCGCCCAGTACGGGGTCAAGACCATCGTCAGCCTGAACCCGATCATGGTCGATGGCACCGGCATGTGCGGCGGGTGCCGCGTCACGGTGGGGGGCAAGACGCGGTTCGCCTGCGTGGACGGCCCCGAGTTCGACGGCCACAAGGTCGACTACGACGAATTGATGCTCCGTCTGCAGGCCTACTGCGAGGATGAAAAGCGCTGCTTCGAAGATTACTGCATGTTGAAACCGGACTACGCCCGTTGACATGGCGGATGCCGCCCGGCCGGATTGACATGTTGCGGGTGACGAACCCCGTATCGATAGACTCACTTTGGAGGAAAATATGGCGGAAAAAGCTGCAAAAGCCGAAAAAATAGCGCGGGTCTCCATGCCCGAACAGGAACCTCACATTCGGGCCAAGAATTTCAAGGAAGTTCCCCTGGGGTACACGCCGGAGATGGCGATGGCGGAGGCCGCCCGCTGCCTGCAGTGCAAAAAGCCGGGCTGTGTCGAGGGCTGCCCGGTCGGCGTCGACATCCCCGGCTTTATCAGGCTCGTCCGAGAGGGTGATTTTACCAAGGCGATTCGCAATCTGTGGAGCCAGAACAGCCTGCCGGCGGTTTGCGGACGCGTTTGCCCCCAGGAAATCCAGTGCGAGGGCAAGTGCATCGTCGGGAAAAAGGACAAACCGGGTGCCATCGGCAACCTGGAGCGTTTTGCCGCGGATTACGAAAGGGAGCACGGCACCGGTGCCCTGCCGCCCAAAGCCGAACC